>JAXHSV010000182.1:0-6328 GCA_034190305.1 Planctomycetota bacterium
TAGACGAAATACGGACAAGGCGCGTGGGAACGAGAAAATTGAGCCGTCCCTCTTGCGCAGCCACCGAATCTAATCGTTGGATTCAGGACTTGTTGTGCAACAGGCTCATATGATAGATATACGAGGTGCGATATGGAAAAGGCTCGCATTGACATACCCAAAGAGAAGATTGCCGAGTTCTGCCGGCGGAATCGCATCAGGCGGCTGGCTTTGTTCGGTTCGGTGCTGCGCGGTGATTTTCGCCCCGACAGCGACATCGACGTTTTGGTTGAGTTCGAACCCGGCGCACGGGTCGGGATGCTCAGGCTGGCGGGGATGGAGATTGAGCTGAGCGGGCTGCTTGGCCGCAAGGTGGATCTTAACACGCCCGGCTTTCTGTGCGATTACTTCCGCGACCAGGTGCTGGCCGAAGCGGAGGTCCAATATGACGCGGTATGATGATGCGATGCGCCTGCGGCACATGCTGGAACATGCTCGTGAAGCCGTTGCTATGATACAAGGCAGACGTCCTGACGATCTGAAAACGGATCGAATGTTTCAGTTGGCCCTCGTAAGGCTTATCGAGATCGTCGGCGAAGCGGCATCTCGCGTCAGCGACGAAGGACAGAACCATTATCCGTCGATTCCCTGGCAGGAGGCGCGCGGGATGCGGAATCGGCTTGTCCACGGCTACGATACAGTGGACCTTGACGTGCTGTGGGACACCGTTCAAGACGACCTGCCTCCGTTAATTGAGGAACTACAGAAAATTCTCGATAACGGCTGAAGCAAACAAGGTCCGGCAGTGCTCGCCTCGAAAAAAAAAGGAAAGAATGCAAGAAAAAAAGGCGAACGGCCATACTCGTTCCTGAAAATAGAAAGAAAATAACGCGAGTTTCGTTGATGTCCGAAAAATGTAAATTTCGTTTGGACGACGGACAGATCGAGGTTGTGGACGACGCCGTAGCCGAGATCCTGCGCCGCATGACGCCGGCCCAGCGAGTGGCGATGGTCTTGCGCCTAAATCGCAGGCTGCGCATAGCTGTTGAGGGTAATATTCGCTCCTGCCACCCGGATTGGGACGATGCTCAGGTACGGGCCGAAGTCCTGCGGAGATTCCATGATGGAGCACGAAGACATCCTGCGAAAAGCCATTGACGTGTTTGAGCGGTTGAATTTGCGTTATATGATCGTCGGCTTTTTTACCGGCATCCTGAAAATCAGCAGCGAGGAGGTTGACCGCGATTACGTGATCCAGTGGGCCGAGAAACTGGGACTGATGGAAGTCTGGACGGCGGTACTCCGCAGGTTGGCGAAGGGGCAGGATGGGAATTCATCAGGCGATGGTTGATGCCCGAACAATAAACCCGCCTCACGCGCGGAATCGGACGTATCACATCCTGGGGGCTTTGGTCTTGGCGGTCAATAAACTTCGATACGCCATTTTGGGATACCGCAGACCAAGGGGTTTTTCGCCAGCACAAATTGACAGGTGCATTAAGTACGATTTCGAGGTTGTCGATAGCTGGCTTGGGTATCTAGATGCATATCTCGGCAAACCTGCGAATATTTCCGGTAAAAATATTCTCGAACTAGGCCCGGGGCAGGACCTTGGCGTCGGGCTGATTCTTCTGGCCAAAGGCATACGTAAATATAGCGCTATAGATGCAAACAACCTACTTGCCCAAAGCAGCGGGAAATTCTACAAAGCACATTTCCGTCGCCTTGAAGAAAAGGCTTTGGATAAAGCAATTGTTGATGAATTGCGTCGGGAGTTGGAGCGGACTCAATCGGGGCAAAATAACCGGTTGAATTACATCTGGAGGGAGGATTTCGATCTTTCCGTGTTGGACGGCGAAGGTGTGGATTTCGTCTTCAGCCAGGCGGCTTTTGAGCATTTTGACGAAGTGGATCGGACGATCGGGCAACTCAGCAGCGTGGTGAGTCCGGGTGCGGTTTTACTTGCAGTGGTTGATCTTCAAACCCACACCCGCTGGTTCCGCCGGCGCGACCCGTTAAACATATACAGGTATTCGGATTTCTACTATCGCCTTTGCAGATACGCATCCCAGCCGAACCGCCTCAGGCCGATTGAATATCACAAAATTCTCGCCGATAATGGGTGGCGTAATATACAAATCAGACCGTTGGACGTGCTGGATTTGGACTACCTCCGAAAAGTTAAGCCTCACCTGAACGAGCGTTTTGACGCCGAAGATAATCAGATGGAATACCTGTCTGTCGTAATATGTGCTACAAAAGAGTAGGCCGGGCCGAATTGCCGGTAAACCAGGCCTTTTTTTCTGTGTACAGGAGCATCCGGATTATGGCAAAGAAACGACAAAACAAAGGCATTGTTTTTCATCGAGAGACACCCGTTCGACACGAGGTGGACGTATTTATCGCCGGTGGGGGCCCGGCGGGCGTAGCGGCGGCGGTGGCTGCAAGGCGTCAGGGCGTCAGCGTCTTCCTCGCCGAAGGGCACAGTTGCTTCGGCGGGATGGGAACAGCCGCGTTGGTTCCGGCGTTCATGCAGTTCGGTGACGGCGTCAATTTCCTCGCCGGCGGGATAGGCCAGGAAATCCTCACCCGCCTTCGCACTGCCGGCGGGACAGGGCTGGACGACTCGGTCGAAAACAGCAACGACGACTGCGTGGGCATAAAGGTTGAGGTCCTCAAGCGGGTCTATGATGAACTTATCACCGAGACCGGCGTGGATTTCACGTTTCAGACCGTCTTAATCGGCGTGGAAACCGAAGGCGACCGCGTGGCCGCCGCTGTCTGCGCCGCAAAGAGCGGCATATTCGCAGTCAAGGCGAAAATTTACATCGATTGCACCGGCGACGGCGACCTGGCTGCATGGGCGGGCGCGACTTTCGAAAAGGGAGATGAGCAGGGAAATCTCATGCCCGGAACGCTTTGCAGCCTGTGGGCCGGTATGGATTGGGATGTGGTCAAGTCCTCAGGCCTGGGATCAGGCAATAAGCGCATGGAAGAAGCCTTCAAAGACGGAGTCTTCACCATTCAAGACCATCATCTTCCCGGCATCTGGCCGGTCGGGCGGATAATAGGAGGGGGAAACATTGGTCACACATTCGGCGTTGACGGGACGGACGAAAGGTCGCTTACCGAGGCGCTTGTGCAAGGCAGGAAGTCGATGCTCGAGTACGAGCGTTACTACAAGGAATACCTCCGCGGATTCGAGAAAATGGAACTGGTCTCTACCGGTTCGCTGCTGGGTCTGCGGGAAACCCGGCGGATAATGGGCGATTACGTCCTTTCTCTGGACGATTTTCACAGCCGGGCGGTCTTCGACGACGAGATAGGCCGATATTCCTATCCGGTAGATATTCATCCTTCTTCTCCCGACAAGGCCAATCACGACAAGTTTCTCGATGAATTTACAAACCTGAGATATCAGCGGGGTGAGAGTTACGGTATTCCGTACCGCTGCCTTGTTCCTCGGGAACTTTCAAACTTACTCGTAGCCGGCAGGTGCCTCAGTGCGGATCGATACCTCCAGGGGTCCGTTCGCGTAATGCCGGGCTGTTACATCACCGGTCAGGCCGTCGGCGTCGCAGCCTCGTTGGCGGTCGAATACGAAACGGACACACGCAGCATCAACGTAACAGAATTACAGAATCGCCTGGTCGGGATGGGCGCCTACCTGCCTAATGTGGCTGTGGTTCAGTAGGTTAAGGGCGATAGCGTAAGGTATTTTGTGTAAGTTTGCGGCGGCATCAGAAATGACGAACAAGTTATAACGCCAGACCCAGCCCAGCCATATCCATGGCTGGGCTGTAATGTCCGCTCTTCGACCGATTTTGCGAAAACCTGCGGTTGTCCGCTTTCGGAACTTACACAAAATACTTGACGCTATCGTTAAGGGCAGTGGATATGACCGTCAGGATGAATGAAACTACAATTTACGCCATGGACGATCGAGTCCGGCTGTTTCTGGAAAAGGATTCCGGATTCGCTCTCGCTTCGTTTCCAACCCACGGTATCGAAATCCGCCAGTCCCCGGCGAGGACGGATGAACCAAATAACCGCGTGAAGATATATCGCCTCGGCAATGCGGCTTTGGCTACGGGCATACCGCGTGCAGTCTATGCCATCGAGCCGGTGATTCGATCTCTGGACATTTTGGAACTGTTTTCTCTAATCGGTCTGGCTGAACTTCGCCGGGCGCTTGGGCCGGAGGACGCTGAAACGCTCTCCAACGGGTTTGACTACACCATGACCGGACTGAGCGATTTGCGATTGCCGAAGTTATCACCGATGCCTGCAAGGCTGCTTGAACTGTCGGACGTGCCGCCCGAAGAAGCGGAGTTGTCCGCCCCGATGCCGCAACAGAAGGCCGTCGGCGCTTTCGCAATCTATCAAGACGGAAGGAAAGCCTCCGGCTCCGGTATTATATGGAGGAGTCCGGCCCTTATTGAAATTGTCGTTTCCACCGAGCAGGAGTATCGCGGACGGGGTTATGCGTTGGCCGTTGTAGCCGTTGCAGCACAGTGGATTTTGAATCGCGGGGCGGTGGCCCATTACGGCGCATTTACCACGAACATCCCTTCCCTGCGGATTGCCAGGCGGCTGGGATTCACGCTGGCGTGGCAGACAATCGGCGCGTAGTGCGGCAGATTGTCCCGTTGCAGTGTCTTAGCGCAACAGGTGTTGACCTTTGTTATTCAGTAAATCAATCAAACTTGACGACAAAAAGGTGTTGGCGGTGAATGCAGGCTTGTTATTTTTTCATTGCATATTAGACCGCTATCTGCAGGCCGAAGATATAGGAACCAGACATGCCGATGCGTCCGAGAAATCATTATCCGACTGACGGACAGGAGGGCGTCTCCGTCAATCCGACGCTGGAGTATTCCGGGACACCGAGCGGCATTATCGCCAGCCAGTGGCAGATTTCAACCGGGACCGATTTTCAAACTCTTATCTACAATAAGGGCAGGGACGAAGTGCGGAGCCATGTCGCCTTTGCCGATCTGCAAGGCCGGACGAAATACTTTTGGCGCGTGCGAATCAGCGACACCTCCAGCGCCTGGTCGGAGTGGTCGGAACCCACGTCTTTCACTACCATCAACAAAGATATTCTCTTTATCAACGTGTTTCAGGACGGGCTTTACGGATATGCTGGAACATGCGACGTCGATGTGCGGGGCAGTTTCGCTGACCCTCTCAATCCGGTTCGTGAATGGAACCAGGGCAGACAGGATGTGCCGTGAACTGGCCGTCGAGGACCTTACCAGCCCTCGGATGAGATTTGTCGTTCTCTGCTGAAGTTCGATCTGACCGCTCTGACGGATCCGACAGCCGTAGTTAACGCCTACCTGACGCTCACCGGCTGGGAACACGGTATGAAAGAACCATATATTATGTACCAGTCATGGACCGATGTCTTCCGTGTTCTACGCCCGTGGGGAGAAGGGATGGGAGTGGTCGGAGATGCCCCCGGTCAGGGCGAGGCAAGTTGGACATTTTCAGCCTATCCGGAGCGATGGTCTGTTCCCGGTGCCGCTGGCGTTCCGAACGAGTATGCCGCCCCGGATCGCGATTCAATTGCTCTGGTGCGGTTCAAGACAATCAGCAGAGTCGGATACAAAATGGTGTTGTCCAGTTTCGATTTCGTGCGAATAGTTCGGGAGTGGATCAAACAGCCTTCGAGCAACCACGGCATCCTGCTGCAGGCTGTGGACGAGTCGTTTCGTGAAGTTATGAACGTCGCGTCCCGAGAGCATAAAGACATGTCTTTTCGTCCGAAACTCGTAGTTGAGTCGCTGGAGCAAAGCCGGTTGGAATGACAACGAAGCGGGGATGCCTCACCTTGATGTTCAGGACTTCGGCCAAACTTGCCGACAAAGAGATATTGACGGCGGATTTTCAGGCGTGTTATTATTGTGAATATGGATTGCCTGATTCCAATTGGCAATGGACAATTGGAAATCGGCAATTGAGAAGGGCTCGTAGCTCAGATGGTTAGAGCGCCCGTACGGGAGGTCGTTTGTTCGACAACAGCCGATGAATAACAAATAACGTAAAGTAAAGCTTGGGCTCGTAGCTCAGCTGGTTAGAGCGCCCGTACGGGAGGTCGTTTGTTCGACAACAGCCGATGAATGACAAATAACGTAAAGTAAAGCTTGGGCTCGTAGCTCAGCTGGTTAGAGCGCCCGTACGGGAGGTCGTTTGTTCGACAACAGCCGATGAATGACAAATAATGTAAAGTAAAGCTTGGGCTCGTAGCTCAGCTGGTTAGAGCGCCCGTACGGGAGGTCGTTTGTTCGACAACAGCCGATGAATGACAAATAATGTAAAGTAAAGCTTGGGCTCGTAGCTCAGC
>JAXHSV010000183.1:0-6327 GCA_034190305.1 Planctomycetota bacterium
TGTGGACCGTGTTCTGCTGCGGATCAGGTCTCGCGATCAGATAGCGATGACGGCGGCCGAGGGCGGAATAACGATGCAGAGACGCCACATCTTCTTCGAGGACTACGAACTACTGATGGACCGTCGGGAAGGCGGCGGCTACGACGTCTATCACTGGTACCCAGGCCAGCGAAGCCGATATCTGATCAGCCCAAACCTGAACCTCCACATCGATCCGAACAAGCCCGAAACCAAACTCAAGCACGAACTGCTCAACGACAAGCGTTTCCGCCAGGCGCTTTCACTTGCAATCAACCGCGCGGCGGTCATCAACGCCGAGTACAACGGGATGGCCGAGCCCTCGCAGGCGTGTCCCGGCCCGCAGTCCCCCTTCTACGAGCCGAGTCTTTACGACAGTTACGTCAAATACGACCCGGCCGAGGCCAACAGACTTCTCGACGAGATCGGGCTGACAGAGCGGGACTACGAAGGCTATCGCACGTTCAAAAACGGCACGCGAATGACGTTCTTCCTGAACTACTGCGACTGGGTGCAGGTAGGTTTGGGCCAATTCGTTGTCGATGATTGGGCCAAGGTGGGCATCCGGTTGATTCTGCGGCAGAAATCCCGGACGCTGTTCTGGACGGAATTGGTGGCTCGAAAACACGACTTCAGTATCTGGGACGGCGGGGAGTACTTTGCGCCGCTGGAACCCAGCATCTTCACCGGGAGCAATTATGCCCTGGCGTACCAACGATGGTACAACAAGGGAGGGCTTTACGGCGACCCGGCGGCGGACCGCGTGCCCGGCGCCATGGAGCCGTCCGAAGGACACCCGCTGCGGGACTCAATGAATTTGTGCGACCTGGCGGTTACCAAGAGCAAACCGGAGGAATTACGCGAGACATTCCGCAAAGTCCTCAAGATCGCCGCCGAGAACGTCTGGACTATTAACGTCTCGACCGAGCCGCCGACACTGGTGGTGGTCAAGAACGGCTTCAAGAACGTCCCGCGACAGGCTGTCGCGTCAGGCTCTTTCCAGACCCCCGGAAACACGGGAATAGAAACATTTTACTTTGAGAACCCCCACGACTCGCCCGGCGCCATCGAACAGATCAAGCACGACATCGTCAACATCACCCCCCCGCCGGACACGCCGGCGGCAGTGAAGGCCAAGGAGGCCGGAAGCAAATTCGGCGCGCTTCTCCGCTGGTTCTTCATCAGCATCGGAATACTGCTGGTGCTCCTGACGGCCGTCAGGCATCCATACATCGGCCGGCGGCTGCTGATCATGATCCCGACTCTGCTGATTATTTCCGTCATCGTCTTTACCGTCATCCAACTGCCGCCGGGTGATTATGTTACCAGTAGAATAATGCAATTGGAGCAGTCCGGCGACGAGGTGGACCTCCAGAGGATGCAGGAGATCAGGGAGATGTTCCGTGTCGATGACCCCGCGATCGAGCGCTACGCACGCTGGCTGGGGTTGGCGTGGTTCACCACCTTTGACGAAAAGGACCAGGGCCTGCTCCAGGGCTACATGGGACGGTCGATGAACACGCTCGAGTCGGTCAACGAAATGGTCGGCGACCGAATACTCCTGACTTTCTTGATCTCGCTGGGGACGATCCTGTTCACCTGGGCGATCGCCGTGCCGATAGGGATATACTCGGCGGTCAGGCAATACTCCGTGGGGGATTACGTCTTCACCTTCATCGGTTTTGTCGGCATGTGCGTGCCGAGTTTTCTACTGGCGTTGCTGCTGACGTACGCCGCCAACGAGTGGTTCGACGTCAGCGCCTTCGGCCTGTTTTCCAGCCAGTACGCCACCCAGCCGGAGTGGACGTGGGGCAAGTTCGTTGATCTTCTCAAACACATCTGGGTTCCCGTGGTGGTCCTTGGCGTCGGCGGAACAGCCGGGATGATCCGGGTGATGCGGGGCAACCTGCTGGATGAACTGAGGAAACCCTACGTTACCACTGCCCGGGCCAAGGGCGTCAGACCGACCAAACTCCTGATGAAATATCCTGTTCGGCTGGCGCTGAACCCGTTCATTTCCGGCATCGGCGGAATATTCCCCACGCTTGTTTCCGGCGGGGCAATCGTGGCGATGGTGCTGGGGTTGACGACGGTGGGCCCGCTTATGCTGGACGCGCTGATGACAGAGGACATGTACCTAGCCGGATCGATGCTCATGGTGCTCAGCCTGCTGGGCATATTTGGAACGCTCGTCAGCGACCTGCTGCTTCTGTGGCTGGACCCGAGAATCCGTTTCAAGCGAGGCGCAAGATGAAGGCCAAACCAGCCAAAACCGAACGATCCGGTACAGAAACGCTTTCGCAGTGGCAGTTGATCCGAAGGCGCTTCAAGAAACACCGGCTGGCGGTCGCCGCGATGTTCCTGCTGATCGTTATGTACACACTGGCGCTGTTCGCCGAGTTCTTCGCGCCGTATCCATCCATGTGGAAGGACCTGTCCTACGCCTATTGCCCCCCCACGCAAATACCGCGTATCAGCCTTTCCGACGGTCTGCACGTCCAGGCCGTCAAACAGCACGTCGATCCGATTACTTTCCAGAAGACCTACATGGAAGACGGCAAGGAGGTCGTCCCGCTGGGCTTTTTTGTCAAGGGCGAACCTTACAAACTGTGGGGCCTGATCCCCTGGGACCGGCATTTCTTCGGCGCCGACCTCGACGCGACCCCACAAAGCCCCGTAACCAAGTCGCCGCGGTTTTTCCTGCTCGGCGCGGACAAGTATGGTCGGGACATCTTCAGCCGGATCGTCTATGGTGCCCGCATCAGCCTGTCGATCGGCCTGCTGGCCATCGTTATCACCTTTGTTGTGGGCGTAACGATCGGCGGGATAAGCGGCTACGTCGGCGGGGCAATCGATAATTTCATCCAGCGCTGCATCGAGATTCTCAACGCTTTTCCGCGTCTTCCGCTTTGGTTGGCGCTGGGGGCGGCGATGCCGCCGGCATGGTCGTCGCTTAAGGTCTATTTCGCCATCACCATTGTGCTGAGCATGCTGGGCTGGACGGGTCTGGCCCGCGTGGTGCGAGGGAAAATCCTGTCGCTGCGGGAAGAGGACTATGCCACAGCCGCCAAACTTCTCGGCGCCAGCCACGGGAGAATTATTTTCCGCCACTTGCTGCCCGGGTTCACCAGTCATATTATCGTCTCGCTGACACTGCGCGTTCCGACGATGATTCTCGGCGAGACGTCGTTGAGTTTCCTGGGGCTGGGCCTTCGCCCGCCGATTGTCAGTTGGGGCGTGATGCTGCAGGACTGCAGGACCATGCAGGTGGTGGCGAATTATCCCTGGTTGCTGCTGCCGGTAATCTTCATTGTCATAACCGTATTGTCGTTCAACTTCATGGGAGACGGTATGAGAGACGCCGCCGACCCGTATTCTTCGAGGTAATACGTGACGGATACTTCGCAAAACGTGCTTGAAGTCAAAAACCTGAAGACCTACTTCTATGCCCATGACGGAGCCGAACTGCCCGCCGTTGACGGAGTAACCTTTTCCGTCAAACAAGGGAAAATACTCGCCGTCGTCGGAGAAAGCGGCTGCGGAAAGAGCGTAACGGCCTATTCAGTCCTCAGGCTGATACAGAAACCGGGAAAAATCATCGACGGCAAGATACTCCTTCACGTCAAAAACGGGAAAATCATCGACATTGCTTCGCTGAGCGAGAAGTCAGACGAGTTATTCCACGTTCGCGGCGGGCTTGTAAGCATGATCTTCCAGGAGCCTATGACGGCGCTAAGCCCGGTTCATTCCATCGGAAACCAGATATGCGAGGCGATCCTGCTTCATCAGGACGTCAGTAAGGCCCAAGCCAGGCAAATCGCCGTCGATATGCTCTCCAAAGTCGGCATCCCCGGCGCCGAGGAGCGGATGGAGCAGTATCCCCACGAATTCAGCGGCGGGATGCGACAGCGCGTTGTGATTGCGATGGCTCTTGCGTGTAAGCCGCAACTGCTGATTGCAGATGAGCCGACTACCGCGCTGGATGTTACCCTCCAGGCCCAGGTGCTCAAACTCATCAAAGACCTCCAGGCCGACCTCGGTACGTCCGTTCTGTTTATCACCCACGATCTGGCCGTTGTCGCCCAAATGGCCGACGATGTGGCGGTGATGTACCTTGGTCGGATCGTCGAGCAGTCCGACGTGCGGACGGTGCTGAAGAAGCCTCGCCATCCTTACACCATAGGCCTGCTGAAATCACTTCCGGGCGTCAGTACGAAAACCGAGCGTCTGCCTTCCATTGAAGGCAGCGTTCCGGGCCTGACGGATATCCCGGCAGGATGCCCGTTCCACCCGCGATGTCCTTATGCGGTATCCGGCGTATGCGACGTGGGCGGACCGCCTGAACTGCATGAAGTCGCCGACGGACATAGCGTCGCCTGCGTCAGGGTCGAGGAGATAAAAGACCTATGATTGCCGCCGAACCATTGCTGAGTGTCAGGAACCTGAAGAAGTATTTCCCCGTCTATAGCAAGGGATTTTTCCAGCGCAGGGTCGGTTACGTCAAGGCCGTCGATGACATCAGTTTCGACCTGATACCGGGCGAGACGCTCGGACTGGTCGGCGAGAGCGGCTGCGGAAAAACAACAACTGGACGAACCATTCTCCGGGCGCTGGAGCCGACCGGCGGGAAAGTACTGTTTCGCACCGACGGCCAAACCGTCAATCTGGCGGAAATACCCAACAGGCGTCTCAAGGCCCTGCGCCCGAAGATGCAGATGATCTTCCAGGACCCGTTTTCCTCCCTGAACCCGCGTATGACAATCGGCAGGATCATCGGTGAACCGTTGGAAATCCACGGAATGGCCAAGGGCAGGGAACTGAAAGACCGCGTAGCCGAGATGCTCATCAAAGTCGGACTGAAAGCCGAACACGCCGTCCGTTACCCCCATGCCTTCAGCGGCGGGCAGAGACAGCGGGCCGGTATCGCGCGGTCGCTGATAATGAGGCCCTCTTTAATCATCGCCGACGAGGCCGTCTCCGCACTGGACGTATCAGTCCAGGCGCAGATTATCAACCTCATGGAAGACCTCCAGCAGGAATTCCAGTTGACTTATATCTTCATTGCCCACGATCTGAGCGTCGTCAAGCATATCTGCGACCGCGTTGCCGTGATGTACGCCGGGAAAATCGTGGAACTTTCAGAGACGAAAGTGCTTTTCAAGGATCCCAAGCACCCATACACAAGGGCGCTTCTGTCGGCGGTGCCTCAGCCTGACCCGGATGTGAAGATGAACTTCTCCCTTACCGGCGAGGTCGCCGACCCGTCCAATCTCCCGCCCGGCTGCTCTTTCAACCCCCGCTGCCCGTTTTCTCGGGGCCGCTGCACGCAGGAAATCCCGGAGTTGCAGGAAATCGAACCGGGTCGATGGGTCAGTTGCCACTTCATCGACGAACTGGATTAGGCCGCATTTTTCATTAACCACAGAGGACACAGAGTTCACAGAGACTAAAAAACGGATCTCATTGTCATTTAAGAGGTTGCATTCTTCGGTTCAGGCGATTGCACCCAGGCCGCCGCAATCTGAAAAAACAGAGTGTTATTTTACAAAATCGCTCGTAAGTTCTTTTGTATAAAAACCTCTGCGATCTCTGCGGCCTCTGTGGTGAAATATCCTGCTTTAGCGGGCGATTCTCCTTGACAGAACCGGGATTTCTGGTAAAGTAGAGTCGCTCTGTTCGGTGAGGGGAGCGGCGGAGCAATTCTTCAAAGCGAGGGCAGGGGCGAGTCTCGCTTGCGCCTGTCTCAGGCCCTGCGGGCGCTAGCAGGCAAGCCGCAAGGCCAAGTTCCCAACGATAAGATTTCCAGGCACTGTCTGAAAACTGTTTCTGACAGGCTTTCAGCATTCAGCGGTCAGCATTCAGGTCCTTTGTTCATTGGGTGTTGGCTGATTGCTGAACGCTTTGAGGCGATGTCTGACTTTTCAGACAGAGCCTGGTTTATAATTTGCGCGTGTGCGAGTAAGGCATAGGCGAATGTATGAAGAAACATCTTTTAAAAATGATGGGAAAGGGGCAGAAAAATGGAACACAGACACAAATTGGTTGTAATGTTACTGGCGGCGGTTCTGACGGCGCCTTTGCAGGCTGGGATTACGCCCAGCGGAGATGTTGACCCGGCCGACTATTCTTGGTGGACCGGCGGAGGAGACAGTTTTACAAAGGCCTACATAGGCAAGAACACTGCCGGTAGCGTAACCGTCAGTCTCGGCAGCGATTTAAGTTCATACTGGGGCTTCATTGGCTATGGAGCCGGGGCAACCGGCGTGGTAACGGTCGATGGCATAGGTTCGACCTGGACTAACAGCGGCC
>JAXHSV010000184.1:0-6321 GCA_034190305.1 Planctomycetota bacterium
ATCTCTGTGGATGACAGGCCAAGTGCGAGAAAAGTACCTGATACGAGCAGCAACCATTATTACCCTTACGCAGGAACGACTAGCCGCATCTCGCCGCAGCCACGTCAAGAAAAAGCGGAGGTACTGGCTTGAGATGGGCATCGATCTATCTGATATACGTTGTTGCATTTTGGAGACCAAAGTGGCGTTGTAGTACTAGGCACTGTCTGAAAAGTCAGACATTGCCTCAAAGCATTCAGCAATCAGCCTTCAGCAATCAGCCAACACACAATGAACAAAGGACCTGAATGCTGACCGCTGAATGCTGAAAGCCTGTCTGAAATAGTTTTCAGACAGAGCCTAGTCCCAAGTCCCTAGTCCCTTTTCCTGCAGTACTTTCCATATCCGTTCGGTCAGTTCGTTCAGCCCTTTTCCCGCAATGGCGGATATGGCGACAACGTCGCATCCGACGGCATCGGTGAAGCGGGCGAGATTTTGATCGCTTCCGGTCATGTCCATTTTATTGGCGACGACGATCTGCGGTTTTTCCGACAGTGCCGACGAATGTTTTCGCAGTTCTTCGTTGATGGTATTGTAATTTTCGACGGGGTCGCCCGCCAGTGGGCAAATATCGACGATATGGACGAGAATCGCAGCCCGTTCGATGTGTCGCAGGAATTCCTCTCCCAGCCCCGCGCCGCGGTGAGCGCCTTCGATGAGTCCCGGAATATCGACCATTACAAACCGCCGATGTCCCGACAGCGCGACGATTCCCAACACCGGCTCAAGCGTGGTGAAGGGGTAGTCGGCAACTTTGGGCCTGGCGGCGGAGAGACGCCGAAGGAGCGTGCTCTTGCCGGCATTAGGCATGCCTGTAATTCCGACATCGGCGACGAGTTTCAGTTCCATGTGCAGACGGCGGGTCTGTCCGGGCTCGCCCGGTGTCGTTTGACGAGGGGCCTGGTTGGTCGATGTGGCGAAATTGGCGTTTCCCTTTCCGCCACGGCCGCCGAGGGCGACACAGACCTTCCGGCCCGGTTCGGCAAGGTCCTTCAGCAACACGCCCCGTTCGGCATCGTGGATAATGGTTCCGGGCGGGACGCGTACGACGACATCAACGCCGTTTCGTCCGTGGCGTTTTTTGCCCATTCCGCCGGCGCCGCCGGTCGCCTTCCAGTGATGTTTGCCTGCAAGATGATAGAGAGTATTGATGGCGGGGTCCGCCAGGCAATATACGCTGCCGCCGGCGCCGCCGTCGCCGCCGTCAGGCCCGCCGCGGGGAACATACTTCTCGCGCCGGAAACTTACGCACCCGTCGCCGCCATCCCCGGCGATTACAGTAATGTCCACTTCGTCAAGAAACATCTAAATTGCCAATTGTCAATTGCCGATTTCCGATTGTCAACACAGGTGTAAATTCACATAGAAATACCGAAGGCGCAAAATCCAATTGGAAATGGGAAATTGAAAATCGGAAATTGTCAGACGATGTCCACGAAACGCCCGCGGAATCGAACACAACCGTCGCTTTTAGCGAAGAGCGTGTTATCGCGTCCCATTCCGACGTTTATACCGGGTTTCCACGGCGTGCCGCACTGACGGACGATGATCGTACCGGCCAGTACCGACTGCCCACCGAAACGCTTGACGCCGCGATTCTGGGCGTTCGAATCACGACCGTTACGAGAAGAACCTTGTCCCTTTTTATGCGCCATTTCTTACCTCAATAATCACGAATAAAAAACGCCGTCAAATCCCTTACCGAACCGGCTTTATTCTACAATCCTGACGTTGCGGCGTCAATTCCTTTTTTTTATCTCATTACCCACTGTTCTTTCAGGAATTTGGGTGTGTCGGCCGATCTGGCGGCGGCTTCGCCGGCCAATGCGTATCGCAGGTATAATGTCTTGGAGAGAGTTACCTCGGTTTTGGTGACTTTTTTCTCTTTGCCGTTCTCGTCAGTAACGGTCTCAACGATGGGTTTGGGAAGTTTGATTTTCGCCCGCTCGCCGCTCAGCCCCGCGATAAATACGTCGAAACCACGGGCTTTATGGTCGAAATCAGACCAGATCGCCACGCCGTCCTTGGCATTGTCGGCGCCCTGAAGAAGCGTGCCCGTAATGGAAGCCATATCCACCAACAGCGGATTATTGTGACGTTTCTTTATGGCAAGAAAAACCGCATGAGGAATCCTCTCCCCGGACCGGGTGACCTGGCCGCTGTCGGTGTACAGGCAGAACCCCGGCACGAAGATACGGTCGGCGCCGCTACGGTTGGTTATCTTGTAAAGCATGTACCAGAATGTTTGCTTTTCCTTACAGCCGGGCATTTGGATCGTAATTGGCTGGGGAGTCTGGTACTCGAATTCCAGTTCCCAACTGGTCGGAACTATACCGGGTTTGGAAACCGGTTCAGCCATCGCCGTCAACAACGTAAAGGCCAGACCTGTCGCCATAACTGCCGCGATGTATCTCATCTGTAAGGACTCCTTGTTATAGCGTTCAGCATTCAGCGGTCAGCATTCAGACCCTTTATTCAACAGGTTTTTGCTGATTGCTGATCGCTGAATACTGATCGCTTACTTGAACAAATTATCAATTGAAAATCCCCAATTGTCAAATACCAAATCACCAATAATTAGCAGGGAAGCAGGAGATAAAACTTTCTTGTTTTTTCTAAAATATCATCCCTTACATCCCCTGCATCCCTGCTGATTTTCTCCGCAGTCGCGCTTCGTGGAATTTATGTGAACAAACGGTGGATGAAAAAAAACTTTACTTTCCAAGGTTACGTCTGAACTAACGTTGGCGTGTTGTGGATAAGAAAAACGGCAATTACTGCTTTGACAAAACTCAAGTCGGTGATAGATTCATAAACGTTGGCCTGTATTACACGGATCGTAACGGCAAGCCTAGGACTTTAGCGACACTCTCCAGGGACGGAGGCATTTTCGTTGTAACTATACCCTGTTAAAGAGGAGCCTGAAATGGCCGCTGAAGTAAGCACTTATCCCCAGACGGACCCGACCGATGCGGTCCTTTCGATTATTCATCAACGGATCGGAACACAGAAATTCAACGCGTGGTTCAAGAACGGAACACACATATCAGTCGATAACGAAGACATTAAAGTCGGCGCAGCCAATCCTTTTATCGCCGGATGGATTGAGAGCCACTTCGCCGATGACCTTGCCGCTGCGGGCAGAGAAGTTACAGGAAGGCGGAAACGGGTAACGATTTCCGTTGACCCGACATTAAGCGGGCGACTTCACAGGCATCAACTCGACCTCCAGGCGAACCTAGTGGACCGCGGTACAGCCGGAACAGCCCGACGCCGGCATTCGCCTGCGTCCAGACTGCGGTATAAACTGGAGGATTTCGTAACCGGTTCTTCGAACAAACTGGCATACTCAGCGGCGCTGGCAGTGGCTGGAAACAACAAGGCGCCGTTCAATCCGCTGTTCATTCACGGCGCCTGCGGCTTGGGGAAAACGCATCTCTTGCAGGGAATTTGCAACGCCGTGGCAAAAAATCACGACAACGGGGAAAAAATTTCATGGAAATACCTCACAGCCGAACGATTCACCAACGAATTCATCCAGGGAATAAGGCACAAAAAAATAGAATCGTTCCGCAGCACCTACCGACGACTGGACCTGCTGGTCATTGACGACGTGCATTTCCTTGCCGCTAAAAAAGCAACGCAGGAGGAGTTTCTTCACACCTTTAATGCAATTCACGGCGCCGACAAACAGATCGTAATGGCTTCGGACGCTCATCCCCGCCTTCTGGGTCGGCTTACCGAGCAACTCGTCAGCCGGTTCCTTTCAGGAATGGTTGTCCGTATCGAACCGCCCGACCGGTCAATGAGAATCAAGATACTTCAGAGACTCTCATCCAGGCTGAAACTTGCGGCGCCACAGGATGTGCTGGACTACATCGCCCTTCATATCCATGGTTCGGTTCGTGAACTGGAGGGGGCGCTTGCGAAACTATCGGCATTGGCGAAGCTGGTCGGCGAACCGGTAACGCTCGACCTTGCCCG
Organism: Planctomycetota bacterium; assembly: GCA_034190305.1. Classification (GTDB taxonomy): domain Bacteria; phylum Planctomycetota; class Phycisphaerae; order SM23-33; family SM23-33; genus JAUWNJ01. Next base: position 4,024 of record JAXHSV010000184.1, read on the forward strand.
CGATGTCCTGGCCGATTACCTTGTCAGGACAGACAGCGCCATAACTCTGGGCCGGATAGAAACAGTTATATCAGCCTTTTTCGGAATCACGCCGGCAGACATGCACTCTTCACGACGAACGCACACAGTCAGCCTCGCGCGCGCCGTCGCAATGTTTCTGGCGCGACGCCACACTCGGATGAGTTTCCCCGAAATCGGGCAATTCATGGGCAAAAACCACTCATCAGTAGTCCTTGCCGTTCAGCGGATAGAAAAAATACTTTCCGACGAACATCACTGCTGCCGATGGATGACGCCCGCCGGACCGAAAACCATGTCCACAAAAACGCTTGTTGAAACGCTGACGAAACAACTCTCGTAACGACCGTTGCCACGGATGGGCGTCCGGACAGGGATGTCCGGACGCCGAAGTTATCGGACTCAAGTTATTCTTAAATCGACATTCCACCGGTCCGACCATCGGCGCCAAACATCTACGTCCCGAAAAATCTCTTCTTCTTGATGATAACACGGTCGGGAAAAACCGATACAACCCATTGAATACACAGCCTGAGCGCGTCTGTTCATCACGGAATAGACATGGTTTTCATGAGTCCACAAGGATAAAGGAAGGGAAGAGGAGCAATGAATCTACAACAGCCCAACGCAAATGAAGTTACGCAAACGACGAATCGTTCAAAAAGCGTATCTCCCGTCTCGGGAATCTGTACGCGGTGCATAGACGGTTGCCGCGGAAACTGCGAGGTTTTCAAGGCTTCCTTCCGCGGAAGGGAGGTTCTTTATCCCGGCCCGTTCGGAACGCTGACCGCCGGCGGGGACAAGAACTATCCTGTCGATTACTCGCACCTGAATATCCAGGGTTACGCCTTCGGCGCCAAGGGCCTGTCGGACGACCAGGAAGGCAACCCGGACAATACGCTGTTCCCGATGGTCAATACAGAGACGAGTTACGGTAACGAACCAAAGGTTAAAATGCGCCTTCCGGTTTTTACCGGCGCTCTCGGATCGACGGACGTCGCCAAGAATAACTGGGAGCACTTTGCCGCGGGGGCTGCTGTTGCGGGCATCAGCCTGGTCTGCGGAGAAAACGTCTGCGGTATCGACCCGGAACTGGAACTGAACGGCGAAGGAAAAGTCGCCAATTCACCCGACATGGCGCGGCGCGTAGAAGTGTACAAACGGTGGCGTGAGGACTACGGCGACCTGATCGTGCAAATGAACGTCGAAGATACTCGACTGGGTGTAGCCGAGTATGTCATCGATAAGCTTGGTGTGGAATGTATCGAATTGAAATGGGGCCAGGGAGCGAAATGTATCGGCGGAGAAATACAGGTGGACTCGCTACAGCGAGCTTTGGACCTTCAGGAGCGAGGTTACCTCGTTACGCCGTATCCGTCGTCAACCGAAAATCAGGACGCTTTCCACGACCGCGCCCTGCGGCATTTTGAGCGGCACTCGAGGCTGGGCTTTATCGACCAGGAAAACTTTATGAATGAAGTCGATCGCCTCAGGAGGTTGGGCGCAAAGCGTGTTACGCTGAAAACCGGCGCTTACCCGATGCGAGAACTTGCAATGGCAATCAAGTGGGCTTCCGACGCCGAACTTGACCTGCTGACCATTGACGGAGCGCCGGGGGGAACCGGAATGAGCCCCTGGCGAATGATGGTGGAATGGGGCGTTCCGACGTTCTATCTCCAGTCGATGACTTACGAACTTTGTCAAAAACTTGCCGAAAACGGCAAGTTCGTCCCCGACATCGCCGTCGCCGGCGGATTCTCCACCGAAGACCACATCTTCAAGGTCATCGCTATGGGCGCGCCGTTCGTCAAGGCAGTCTGTATGGGTCGCGCCCTGATGATTCCCGGAATGGTCGGAAAGAACATCGGACTGTGGCTCAGGGAAGGTCTCAATGCCCTTCCGAAGAACATCAGACAATTCGGTTCGACCAAAGAGGAAATCTTCATCAGGTATGAAGCGTTGGTGAAGAAATATGGAAAACAGACGGTTGAGCAGATGCCGCTCGGCGCGGTGGCAATGTCTTGTTTCACCGATAAGTTGCGAACCGGACTACAGCAGATTATGGCCGGTAGCCGAAACTTCCGCGTCGATGCCATAAGCAGGTCTGATTTGATGTCCCTGACGGAAGAGGCTGCGAAAATTTCAGGAATACCCTATGTCATGGACGCGTATCGCGACGAGGCCATGGCCGTTATTGAAGGCAGGAGCAACATCACGGTGGCAGCCTGAACCAAATAACATTACACCCGTCAGCAACAGTCTTAACGCCGAACGGCAGGG
>JAXHSV010000185.1:0-6278 GCA_034190305.1 Planctomycetota bacterium
GCGCGATCCTCAAAAACGCCCAACTCGGCGACAACGGCACGATCTGGCGAAGTTTCATGCTGGTGGCGTGTATTGCACCGGCGGCGATGATCGCAGCCTGGTTCGGCGGACACCTGACACACAAACTCCCGTTGCGGGTGGTGCGAATAGTCTTCATGGCGCTGATGATCTTCTCGGCGGTGAAAATGTTCGGATGGATTTAGTGAATGAACGACCGGGAAGATAAACATTCCGAGCATGAGCATTTTTTCGGCGCAACTAATATGGGTGGCGTGGTCGCGGTGTTTGCGACCACGTTTATTTTCGCGCATCTACGTGGCCACAAACACCGTGGCCACGACACCCGGCTACGACTTTTTCAACGACCTCCCTGTCCCCTCTAATCTTACTCACTCCGAGTACTTTCTGTGCAGGCTTACGAGCAAATTAATGTCGCCCCTATCTGCTTGCCTGATGGCTTCGGTATATTTGTCCCGAATGACACTGGTCGCTTGCCTCAGTGTAACATTTTAGCCCACGGCGGGAGCCGTGGGGAAAAAAGTTCCCTAACCAAATCCAGCCCCTTTAGGGGCGGCACAGGGGCGGGATAAACGTTCTGTCGCCCCGCTGGGGCTTGTTTCACTTGAGGGGCGTTCTTTTCCCACGGCTTCCGCCGTGGGCTACAAATCTTTCGCCCTCCGGGCTAAAAGAAAACAACCGGTAAGTGGCGGGAGTCAGTACAGCCTTCAAACAATGGGTGCCATGTTCTCGCCCGTAACGAAGTGAAGGGTGTGAACATGCTGTGGTACCAACATGCCCACCCGCTGCGCGTGAGGATATGGCACCCATCAAAATGTCACAGACTACTGGGTCTTTCGTTCGCCGCTTCGATGCTGCATAATCTGCCGTGAATGAACGACCGGGAAGATAAACATTCCGAGCATGAGCATTTTTTCGGCGCTGCCAGGGTGGTGGCGGGCCTGACGATGCTTTCGCGCGTGCTGGGTATGGTGCGCGACATGGCGATCTGGGCCTTCGGCGCCACACGCGCCACCGATGCGTTCTGGACGGCGTTTTCAATTCCCAACCTGTTCCGGCGCCTCTTTGGGGAGGGCGCCCTCTCGGCTGCGTTTGTTCCTGTATTCACGGAGGTTGCCGAGGCGGAAGGTTGGGAAAAGGCCCGACTGACACTTGCCAACCTCGTTGGTCTGCTGGCGATCATTCTGGCCGGGGTAGTGGTGCTGTGCGAGGCGGGGATGCTTGTCTGGCTGGTATTGTTCCGTCCGGAATGGGATTGGGCGCTCCTGCTGAAACTAACCATGATTGTCCTTCCGTTCATGTTCACCATTTGTCTTCTGGCGCTCGGTTCTGCTGCGCTGAACTGCAAAGGTCATTTTGCTTATCCAGCCTTTGCGCCAATCCTGTTGAACGTATTTCTCATCGCTGCGGCGTTTATTGCGCATCTTTTACCGACCGATGGGGACTGGCGGGGGTTGTTCATACTTTCGGTTTCGGTCGTCGCAGCCGGTATCGTGCAATTGGTCGGCGTCGTCTGGCTTCTGCGGTCGGTCGGTCTGGTTGCAACTCCGAGGTTGCGTCCCGTCCTTCCGAGCGTCAGGAGGATCGCCAGGCTCGCTCTGCCGATGATGATTCCGTTGGGCGTCCTTCAATTCAGCGCCTTTTTCGACCGATTCTACGCCTGGTTGATGTCGTCCCCTGAAGGCGTTTCTTCTTCCTTTGATCTGTTCGGCCTGACGATAACCAAACCGCTCGACGACGGCGTGGTAACGTGTCTATACGCCGCCAACCGGCTGTACCAGTTCCCGCTGGGCATCTTGGCGATTTCATTGGCCACGGTTGTCTTTCCGCTGTTTTCGCGTTACGCCGCACGAAATGACGCACCCGGATTGCGCAAGGCAACAAACCAGGCACTGAGAATGAGCCTGTTCATGGGTATTCCTGCCGGTCTGGCGCTTATTATCCTGGCCGAACCGGTGATTATTCTTATCTGCGGCCGCGGGAAGTTTATGGACAATGTTCTCGCCGTCAGGCAGACCACGACGATTCTCCGGATGTACTGCCTGGGTATGTGGGCGTATTTTTGCAATCATATCCTTCTGCGTGCGTTTTTCGCGCAGAAAGACGCCCGAACACCGCTGCGGATAGCCTGTATCCTGGTACCGCTCAACATGGTGCTGGTTATCGGCGGGATATTTACGCCGCTGAAGTCCGGTGCTATCGGGGCAGCCACCGCTGCGACCAGCACGCTGAACGCCGTTGTCCTCGTGTGGGTCCTTCACCGCCGGCTGGGGGGAATTGACGGTTGGCGGTTGTTGATAAGTGCTTTGCGAACGGCCGTCGCCTGTGCAGTAATGGTGGCAGTCATGTGGGCGATCTTGTATTTTGCCGCACCGGCTGAAGCGTGGAAAATCATTCTGTTCTGCGTACCGGCCGGTGCTGCGGCGTTTCTGGTTTCAGCCGCCGCCCTGCGATGCCCTGAATTGCCCGAACTGCTGAAACGTAACAGCACGGAGTAAGACGATTGACCGCCCGTGAGCCTTTTTGGCTGTCAGCAGATTCTTGGAAGATCCTCACCGTAGAGCATCTGGACGACTCGTCGGCCGCCGGCGCGGGTGAGCATCTCCACGAGGGGCATATCCGCTGCTTCGCCGACGGCGCCTATAACGGCGGCTGAGCGTGCGATTTCGTGCCTCGCCAATATCTCGCAGGCATGGGCTGCGGCGTCGGAATCGACCACCGCGACCAGTTTTCCCTCGTTGGCAGCCGACAGCAGGTCCAGACCCAGCATTTCCGCCACCGCAAGGGCGGTCGGGTCGATCGGGATGTCCGATTCGCGGATTTCGATGTTGCGCCCGGTCGCAGCCGACAGTTCCGCCAGTGTCGATGCCAGCCCGCCACGGGTCGGATCGCGCATCCACTTGACCCTCGAACCCAGCGATTCAATCAATTCAGCCGTCAGTCGGTGGATGGCGGCGCAATCGCTTTGGAGAGAAGCGGCTATGTTCAGCCCTTCTCGCCGCGCCATTACAGCCAGTCCGTGCTGACCCAGCGGACCTGTCAGAATAACCGCGTCGCCTTCGGCGACTTTGTCGAATCCGAGATTCGCCCCCGCCAGCGGCGCACCCACGCCGGCGGTGTTGATTGTTATTCCCGGCTGGTTTCCGCTCCGCTCGATTACCTTCGTATCGCCGGTTGCGATTGTTACTCCGGCGTCTTTCGCAGCCCGTCCCGCCGAATCGAGAAGCCGGCGCAGAAGGTCTATCTCCAATCCTTCCTCCAGCACCAGCGCCATGCTCAACGCAACCGGTTCAGCCCCCGAAACAGCCAGGTCGTTAATCGTCCCGCAGACGCTCAATTTCCCGATGTCTCCGCCGGGGAACTCCAACGGCCAGACGACGTAACTGTCGGTGGTGAAGACGACAGGTCCGCCGCCGGCTTCAATCGTGGCGGCATCGCACAGAGCGTCGGCGTCCTGGCCTCCGAGCGCCGGGAGTATGACCTCGGCGATTAACTCGGCGGTCAACTGTCCGCCCCCGCCGTGGGCGAGGAGTATCTTCCCTGACTTTCCCATCAGTTGGCTCCATACTTGTAATAGGCGGCGCACGATCCTTCCGATGAAACCATACAGGGGCCGACAGGTTCTCGCGGCGCGCACTTGTTGCCGAACAGGGGGCAATCCGTCGGCAGGCATCTGCCCGTGATTACGTCGCCGCATCGACAGCCCGGCGGTTCGTAGGCATCGAACTCCGGAAGGTCGAATCGCTTAGCGGCGTCGAATTCGGCGAATTCATCTTTTAGTTCCAGTCCGCTGGCTGATATCACGCCCAGCGCCCGCCACCGCGCTTCGGCTGAGTCGAATGTATCTTCGATAACCTGTCGCGCCTTTTCATTTCCGTCGGCGCCGGCGGGGCTGTACACGCTGCACGCCGCCGGTGCGCCGTCGGCGAGTTGTCGAAGAATTTCGCAGATACCTTTTAGTATCTGTTGATCGTCGAACCCCGCCACTACGCAGGGGCGGACGAATTGCTCGACGACGGACTCATACGCCCGCCATCCGGTAATGACGCTGACGTGCCCGGGGCAGAGGAATCCGTCGATTTGAATATCGGGCTGGGAAAGCAGGACGTTCATCGCGGGGATAACCAGTTTATGAGCGGTAAGCGCCGAGAAATTTGTAATTCCCTCTGTCTTTGCCTGTCGGATCGCCAGGGCTGTCGCCGGCGCGGTCGTCTCGAATCCGATGGCCAGGAATACTATTTGTTTTTCGGGCGTGCTTCGGGCGATTTCGACGGCATGGTGTGCGGCATAGACGACGCGGACGTCGCATCCGTCCGCGCTGGCCTGCTCCAGTGAACCGCCACCGCCCGGCACGCGGAGCATGTCGCCGTAAGTGGCGATGATGACGTCATTTCGGCCGGCAAGGTGAATTGCGGCGTCCACGTATGACTGCTCCGTAACGCAGACAGGGCAGCCCGGACCGCTGACCAGTCGCAGGGCATCAGGCAACAGGCTCCGAAGCCCGCCGCGACTTATGGCGACCGTGTGCGTCCCGCAAATCTCCATTAACTGCACCGCCGATTTACCGGCGTCCAACAGGCGCTTCCATTGAGCGTCGATTCTCTTGCGTATTTCAGCGATGTAACGCATCAAGCCTCCAACAGGAAAAAAATTAAACCACAAAGAGCACAAAGCACACAAAAAACAAAATAATCATATAAAGTCTTTTTCTTCTCTTCGTGTTCTTTGTGCCCTTTGTGGTTCATTCCGTCAGGCCTTCCATCTCGCGGAGTATTGCGAAGGTCTCGCGGGCGTCTTCTTCGTCCAGGATGGTGATAGCGTATCCTGCATGGACGAGGACCCAGTCGCCGACTTTCACCTGTGGTGTCAGCGAGGTAACGGCTGTCGCCCGCGCTCCGGCCAGGTCTATCACAGCCTTGTCGCCTTCAATCGATTCAATCTTCGCCGGTATCGCCAGACACATTACAATTGCTTCCTTCTCTATTTTCAGCGGCGGACCATGCTGCGATAACCGCCTGCCCCAGCGCCACGCCGCCGTCGTTACACGGAATTTCACTATGCGTCAGCACTTCGAAACCGTCGGCGGTCAGCAAGCCCGCCAGGCGTGCAGTCAGATACTGATTGGCAAAGCATCCGCCGGAAAGCGCCACGGTCTTCAGTCCTGTTGCTTCGAACGCCTGTCGCGCCGACGCAGCCAGGAAGGCGGCGACCGTGTTGTGAAACTTCGCCGAGACTACGCCAGCCGACACGCCATCGGCTATGTCTCGCACAATGCCTTCAATCATCGGCCTATAGTCTATCTCAAACGGGTCGGTTTCTGTCAGCGTAAACGGATATTCGTCATGGACGCCGGCGGCGATTGCCCCTTCAAGGAGCATGGGCGCTTCGCCTTCGTATCGGTTCCGTTCAACCAGCCCGCACATGCCCGCGACGGCGTCGAACAATCGCCCCAGCGAACTGCTCGCCGGGCAATTGACGTCGGTGGAGAGTTGCTCGATTAGACCTTCGAGTTTTTTCCCGTCGGCGACCGGTGCTCCGTGGGTGTTTTGAGGGTGGCACAGGTTGCTTGCAACCTGTGTTCCTTCCGTATGCTGCGCAACACGGCTTGCAAGCAAGCCGTGCCACCCTTCAATTGGGTAGTCCGGTCCGAATGTCTCTATCAGCAGCGATACTGCAGGTCTGGCGGTCTCGACGGCGGCGGCGTTCCCGCCGGGCAGAGCGAAATACCGCAGATGCCCCAGGCGGACAAACCCTGCCGGCGAGGCCTGCATAATTTCACAACCCCATACGGCGCCGTCGGTCCCGTAGCCGGTACCGTCGCAGGCGATTCCGATTACCTCGTCGCTTCGTCCATGCTCGGCGAGGCAGGAGACGATATGGGCGTGATGATGCTGAACGCGAACCAGCGGCAGGATCTCTTTGCCTGCCGATTTTCCGGCGGCGCGGCGAAGGGCGTACTCGGTACAAAGGTACTGCGGGTGCATGTCGGCGGCGATTACCTCCGGCGACAGGTTGAAGAGGTTCTCGAGGTCGCTGATAACCCGCATGAAGTGTCGATACACGCGTCCATCCTTCAGGTCGCCGATGTGTTCACTGACGACGCCCATTCCGTTACGGTAAAGGCAGACGGTGTTTTTCAATTCGGCTCCGACCGCCAGGATGGTCGGCGTGTCTCTACCGCTTCCGGTGAGTCTGACAGGTCGGGGTGCGTACCCGCGGGCGCGGCGTAATACGGAGGGCGAGCCTGCGGCGCGGACCTG
>JAXHSV010000186.1:0-6276 GCA_034190305.1 Planctomycetota bacterium
CTGAACTCCGCACCCACACCGACGTGCCCGTCTGCATCGGCTTCGGCATCTCCAATGCCGAGACCGTCGCCCACGTCTGCGAAGTCGCCGACGGCGCGATCGTCGGCTCGGCCCTCATCCACCGCATCACCGACGCAAAAGACGCACCCCGCAACGAACTGGTCAAAAAAATCGGCGATTTCGTCGGCGAACTGATTTCACCGATTCTTTAGCAGGGGTGCAGGAGATGCAGGGGATGATGTTTTAATAGAAAAACAAAAATCTTTATCCCTTGTATCTCTCGTATCCCTGCTATTGTTTAGCGGCCGGTTGAGGCTGGGGCGGGGATGCGTAGATGACCTTTCCCATTTTTCGCCATCTTTCGTAGCGGCGCTGGAGCAGGTCGTCAATGTTGAATCGGCGGAGGTCTCGTAGTGTGCGAACAAAGTATCGTTCAACGTTAGCGGCTGCTTCGGCTGGGTCGCGGTGCGCCCCTCCGAGCGGTTCGCCGACGATCTCGTCGATAACGTCCATACTTTTTAGGTGTCGTGATGTGAGTTTCATTGCCTCGGCGGCTTCGGCTGCCTTTTCGCCGGTCTTCCACAAAATGGCGGCGCATCCTTCCGGGCTGATTACGCTGTAATAGGCGTGTTCGAGCATCGCCATCCTGTCGCCGACCCCGATGCCCAGCGCTCCGCCCGAACCGCCCTCGCCGATTACCACACATGCTATCGGAGTTCGCAGGCGGCTCATCTCGCGAAGATTCGCTGCAATGGCCTCGGCTACGCCGCGCTCCTCGCTATCGACGCCCGGATACGCCCCCGGCGTGTCTATCAGTGTAACGATAGGGAGGGCGAACTTCTCTGCCAGTTTCATCACGCGAAGGGCCTTGCGATATCCTTCCGGATGCGCACAACCGAAGTTGCATTTGATTTTCTCGTTGGTGTCCCTGCCTTTGTGCTGGGCTATGATTGCTACTTTTTCAGCCGATATCCTGCCCACTCCGCATCGGATGGCGTGGTCGTCGCCGAATGCTCGGTCGCCGTGCAGCTCGACGAATTCCTTGACGATTCGCTCGATGTAGTCGCCTGCGAGGGGTCGGCTTGGATGGCGGGCGACCTGTACGGTCTGCCAGGCTGAAAGATTACTGTAAGTCTTCTTCAGTTGCGTGAGATACTGTGCGCGAAGTTTGCGAATTTCACTACTGTGGTCTCGACCGGTGGATACCTGGTCTGCCTCCAGTTCGGCGATATGGCGCCGATTGGCAGCCAAAGGCTTCTCAAACTCCAGCAGATATTCACTATCGCCGTTTTTTGAACCGTTCAGACGGGGCGGCATTGGTTCGATCTCAGTAACTGCCCGGCACAACACCGGACCTGAATGAGTATATCCTATAATACCAAACAAGGACGCTCTGCGGCGCCCTTTCAACATCCTTTTGCAACACCAACAGGATAAGCCCATTTACCGAAATGGACAAGAAAAATCTGACCCGCAAAATTAACCACAAAGAATACAAAGGGCGCGAAGAACAAAAGAGTTAAAAATTTCGTTTTTTACTTTGTGCTCTTTGTGTCCTTTGTGCTTAATCTTCTTAAGAGGATTTATGAAAAAACCAATTTTCAAAAAGGTAACGGTTGTAGGAGTCGGTCTTCTGGGCGGTTCGATAGGTCTTTCGGTCAAGGCCGCCGATGAGCGAATCGGCGTTGTCGGCGTAGGCCGACGTTCCAGTTCACTGGACCGCGCCTTGGACGCCGGGGCGATTGATGAGGCTACGCTTTCGACGTCCGACGGCGTCGCCGGCGCCGACATGATCGTGCTGGCTACGCCGCTGGGGGCCTACGAGAAGCATCTGCTGGCGATGCGCGACGCCCTTTCGAGCGGCGCGGTCGTTACCGACGTCGGATCGACCAAGTCTGTCGCTGTCCGCCTGGCAGAGGGTATTTTGGGGAAAGGCGGACCTTTTGTCGGCAGCCACCCGATGGCGGGGTCGGAACGCCGCGGCGTGCAGTTCGCCAAGGCAGACCTGTTCGCCGGCGCGACCTGCATCGTTACGCCGACCGCTCGCACCCGACCGGCGGCTACTCGCAAGGCGCTGCAGTTCTGGAAAATGCTTGGCGGTCTGACCGTCCGAATGAGTCCGGCCTCTCACGACCGCGCTGTCGCCCGCGTCTCACACCTGCCGCATGTCCTGGCGGCGCTGATCGTCGCCGGCCAGAAGGTCGGCGACCTGACCCTTGCCGGGCGGGGTTTTTTAGACACTACGCGCATCGCGTCGGCCGACCCGGAAATGTGGCGAGACATCATCCTGACCAACCGCAAACCGCTGCTGAATGCAATCGACGCAGCCGACGAACAACTAATCCGCCTCCGCGACCTGATAGACCTCGGCGATGCTGCCGGTATCCGGCGATACCTCACATCCGCCAAAAAACGCCGCGATAAACTCCTCGCCAGAAGGATGAGGCAGGAAGAATAAGAAACCGTGACGGTTTCAACTGGACGATTACCATGAATCAGGCTAATGAAGGCAACCTTTTTAACAACGCTCTTATGAGCGAGATCAGGGACCGTTTCGTCAACATTGATTCCGACCCGTTCAGCGGGAAGCGGATTTGTTTCGAGAACGCCGGCGGGACACTGAGGTTGAAAAGCATTTTTAAAGTCATTGAGACTTACACGGAACTTCCGGACAACACCGGGCGAAGAAACGCAGCCTCCAGGAAGGTTAACGAGGCTATCGATCGGGGTAGAAAAGACATTGCCCTGTTTGTCGGCGCCGTCTCCGGCACGATTGCCGCCGAACAAAGCACAACTGGGATGATTTTCCGGATCCTCAATACCATCGCGGCAAATGCCTCAGGCGGCAACATGGTAACGACCAACCTGGATCACGCCTCATGCTTCGACGCCACGAGGATGATCGCTCAACGTTGCGGCATGGAGTTTCGCTGCGCCGAACTTGATCCGAAAACAGACCTGGTTGGCGTCGAATCGATTCTGAAGCACATAGATGAAGAAACGGTAGTCCTGACGGTGATTCACGCTTCAAATATCATCGGTTCGAAGAACGACGTAACGACAATCACCGCCGAGGCCCGTAAGAAGAGTCCGGACATCTTCGTCGTTCTGGACGGCGCGCAGCACGCTTCGCACGGAATGATTGACGTTGAAGAGTATGGGGCCGATGCATGGATATTCGTTCCGTACAAGACCTATTCCAAAGCGGGCGCCAGTTTTGCCTGGATGTCGGATCGGCTGGCAAATCTGCCTCACGACAATCTCGCGGGCAAACCGAAGGATATGTGGGACCTCGGCACTCGTGAAGCGGCGTCCTACGCCTGCATGTCGGAGGTGTCGGCGTATTTTCAGTGGCTCGGTTCGAAGTTCACCGACAGCACCGATGCCCGGCAGAAGATCGAAGCGGCGATGCTCGCCATTGATCGCCATGAGGCCGCCCTCCTTGAGGCAATGATGGGAGGCACCGACCGGGCAAGGGGAATGCTCGACAACGTCCGCGTTACCGTCTATGGCGACAAACAAAATCTCGCAACCCAGGAGACCATTATCGCTTTCAACGTGGAGGGAATGAGCACAGCCGATTTGGTCGATTACTTTGAGGACAACAGTGTTCGATTGCATAACCGCATCTCGGACTGCTATTCGGGACACACACTGTCGGCCTTCGGAATCGAAGAATGCGTCAGAGTTTCGCTGTGCCATTACAACACACTGAATGAAGTCAGCGTCTTTTTGAAGTTACTGGAACGGGTGGCGAATTGACGGAGTTCCTCCGGGCGCCGTTCTTGATTGTTGGCCAAGGGATACGGCGTCGGCTGCCAATCGAGTGAGCAGGAAACAGAACCTGCACGCTCTACTACTGCCGCCTGTTTGATTCGCAATTGTTTTTCATCGGGCAGTGGCTGCAGTGGTGTTTTGACCTGCCGGTGAGGATGCGATAGAGGGAATAAATCGCACCGGCAACGGCTGCGAGCAGGATTACGACTACAATTGCATATTCCCACATGTTCATGTTCGTTTGCCCCTACACCAGTCGAGAACCGACCTGATAGACGATTGTCGTCAGCACCCACGCCATGACGGTCAGGTAGGTAACCTGGAGAATCGCCCACCGCCACCCCGCCTCGCGGACGGTTACCGCCACTGTTACCATGCACGGCATGCTCACCAGGCAAAACAGCATGATGCAGAAACCCACCAGCGGCGTGTAGTGCTTCTGCAATTTTTCCCGTAGCGGTTCGGACTGCTCGTCGGCCTCCTCCCCGACCGAATATATAACACCCATCTGCCCGACGAAGACCTCCTTGGCTGCGAAAGCGCCAAGCAGTGCGGTGGAAATCTTCCAGTCGAATCCGCATGGCGCAAGGGCCGGCGCTATGGTTTTGCCGATTCGCCCGATGGCGGAGTGTTCGAGTTCGGCCTCATGCTCGGCGGCATCAATCTTTTTGAGCAGTTCGGCGGTTTGCTCGGCGCCGGCGTGGGCGCCGGCCTGTACGACGGCCCGCTGCCGGGCGAAGACGGCCTGTTCTTGTTCGTTCAGTTTAGGCCAGGACGCCAAGGCCCACAGGACGATGACAATAGCCAGAATAATCGTGCCGGCCTTTTTGATGTACATCCACGTCCGCTCCCACATATGGGTCGCCAGCCCCTTGAGCGTCGGCATACGGTAGGGGGGCAGTTCCATCACGAAGGGAGTGGCTTCGCCTTTAAGCAGAGTCTCGCGAAAAACCTTCGCCCAGATAATCGCCAGGACAATGCCGATAACGTAGATTCCGAACAGCCACAGCGCCTGGTTCGTTACGTCAAAGACGCCGAAGAGATTGAAGACCCGTTCCGGGAAAAAAGCACCGAGAATGAGCACGTAAATCGGCAGGCGAGCACCGCAACTCATCAACGGAAGCACGAGGATGGTGGTGATGCGGTCGCGTCGGGTCTCCAGTGTCCGCGTGGCCATGATGCCCGGAACAGTGCATCCGAAGCCTATCAGCATCGGGATGAAACTCTTTCCGTGCAGACCTATCTTGTGCATAAGGCGGTCGATAACGAAGGCTGCGCGGGCCATATACCCGGAGTCCTCAAGCACCGCGATTGCCAGGAACAGCAGCATTATCAGCGGGACGAAGACCAGCACGGCCCCGACGCCCTCGATAACGCCCTCGACCAGCAGGCTTCGCAGGACGCTGTCAGCCCCCGACTCGCCCCAGAGTCCGGAGACGCCCTTTGCCAGGTTGCCTCCCCATCCGTCGAGTTTATTAGCCAGGGGATTGCCCATGAAAAAGGTCAACTGAAATACCAGGAACATCAGCAGCGCGAATATCGGCAGGCCGAGGTAGCGGTTGGTCATTACCGAGTCGATCCTGTCGGAGCGTTCATGGCGGGTCTCGACGGAATGAGTAACGGATTCGGTGCATGCGCCGGAGATGAATCCGTATCGCCGGTCGGCGAGGATTATCTCGGCTGCGTCGCCGCATATCTTCTCGATGTGGCGCCGCAATCGCCCAGCCTCTGCCAGAAGTTCCTCTACGTGTTCGCCGCACATCTGTCGGAGACGCTTGATCGTTACCTCATCGTTTTCCAGCAGTTTTACTGCGAACCATCGTGGCCGATGCTTGTCGCATTTTTCGGCGACCAGTTCGGTCAGTTGTCTTATATGCGGTTCGATCTCCCCGCCGTAGTTAGGGTGTCGCTGTGATGCGACGGCCTGATCGTTCCGAGCGACAGCCATGACGGTATCGAGAAGTTCGGCGACGCCCTTGCCTTTGTGCCCGACCGTCTTGACTATAGGCACGCCAAGCAGTTTGGAGAGTTTATCGTCATCTATGTTGTACCCTCTGCCCTCGGCTACGTCGGACATATTGAACGCCAGCACCAGCGGTACGGACAGTTCCATCAACTGCGTCGCCAGGTACAGGTTGCGCTCGAGGTTGGACGAGTCCACGATAGCGACTACGACGTCGAGTTTCTCATCCAGAAGAACGTTCCTGGCAACGACCTCTTCGACGCTGTAGGCCGTCAAACTGTACGTGCCGGGCAGGTCCACCACTTCCAACCGGACGCCGTCGTGAGTGGCGACGCCGGTCTTCTTCTCCACCGTTACGCCGGGATAGTTTCCCACGTGCTGACGAGCGCCGGTAATGGCGTTGAAAACCGTCGTCTTTCCGGAGTTGGGATTGCCCGCTAAAGCAACTATAAGATGCTTGTTATTCATGGTTTATGTCGCTTTGAAAAACTATTCGGGTCGGACGAGTATTCTGTGAACCATTCCTCTGCCAAGGA
>JAXHSV010000187.1:0-6228 GCA_034190305.1 Planctomycetota bacterium
GCCTTCGGCCGCCGCCTGGGCCAGACGATATACGTGGCCGTACATGCTGTAAAACACAATCTGAACCTTCACGTTCTTCTTCATTGTGTTCTCCTGTTACATGATTCGCCGCGAATCTCCACGTCGGACACATCCCGCCGGACATGCCCTTCCCTTCGTGAAATTCCCAGCTACCGGCTACCAATCACGCTCCGAATTTTTCCAGTTTTCCGGCATGGGCCATCGCAAGGGGCAGGAGTTCCTTTCCTGTGATGGTTCCGATTTCGCCGGCCCGGCAGGCTATTTCGTCGAATCGCGCAGGCCCGCCGCCTCGGATGTGCGGAGCCTTCATCAGCACCGGGACGGGGTGCCAACTGTGGGCCTTCAGCGACGGTGGCGTCGAGTGGTCGCCGGTGATTATCAGCACGTCCGGATCGGCCTCCAGCAGCACCGGTAAGGCAGCGTCCATTTCTTCTATCCGCTCGATCTTGCCGGGCAGGTCGCCGTCCTCGCCGGCCTTGTCGGTATATTTGAAATGGGCAAAGACGAATGTGTGTTCGCCCATTGCCTCGGCGGCGCCGGCGCAGACGTCGGCGGCTGTGGTCGGCTGGGATACGACCGGGATTCCCACCAGGCGAGCCACGCCGCGATACATTGGATAACCGGCCACTGCTGCGGGGTTGAGTTTGTACCGTTGCGGGAACGCAGGCCAATCAGGCCACTTTGCAAACCCGCGGGCGAGGATCATATTGGCGGCCGGTTCGTCAGCCAGGATTTCTCCGACCTGATTAATTATCTTTTCTGTGATTTTCGCGGTCTTGGAATTTTCGTGCGGCGGACGGGCCGGTAAAAGCGGGGCTGCGCCTTCAACCTGTGGGTCCGTATCACCGATGTCATCGTCAAGACCTTCGCCGCGAAGGACCATAAGCGCCCGGTGTTCAGCCTCGGTTTCAAAAAAAACTTCTACGCCATTCGTCGGCTCGAGCGCCGCGAGGATTTTTTTTATGAGTCGGCGGTTTTCCTCGTCGGAAATGCGTCCTGCGCGGCGGTCGGTAACGTTGCCGTCGGCGTCGATGGTGCAGAAGTTCAGCCGGGCGGCTACGTCGGTCTTTTCAAGCGGGAACTCTATCCCCAATGCGCTCAGGACGCCCCGCCCGACCTGATAGACCAGCGGGTCATAGCCGAACAATGACATGTGTCCCGGGCCGCTGCCGGGCGTTACGCCCACGGCAATGGGCACGTGCTGCCCGATGGCGCTTCGACCGGCCAGAGCGTCAAGGTTCGGCGTGCTTGCCTGCTGGAGCGCCGTACCATTGCCGTCGTTGTCGCAGTCGCCCACGCCGTCCATGACCAGAAGGACGATTCGCTTGTCATTCTCTTTAGCTAGCGATGAAATTACCTGTCCATAGATGTCTTCGTACATTTCACAGACCTTTCGATAATACCTGCCTGCCGACAGGCAGGTCGGATAAGGAAGGATACCAGTTTGGAGTAATTCTGTCTATTTACTCCGCATTACATTCGGTAATAAATCGAACGACGGATATAAACACTACGAACCGCGACCGCGATGGAGAGGAAATTCCGGTTATGAAGAGTTTGCCGACCGCTCCCTTGCGGTTGCGGCTCGTAAAATGGTTTCACCGCTTCTACGTGCCAAGTATCACGCCTCGTACAAAAGCGTCCTTCTGCCTGGTCAATTGGCGCTGATTTTTGACAGCGTCTTCATAGTCCGGTTTAATCTTCAGCGCATCCTTGAATAACTTTTCAGCCTCCGCCCAGTCGTTCAGGCCTTCCCGTTTGGCCTGGTCGCCCTGGACCGGCTTGCCCTGGCTATAATATTTCTGCATAAGCAGCATTTTGTCGGTCCCCCGCAATGCAAGACGCCTGCCGAGGCCGTTCATCGCTTCGTAGTAGTTATCCCCCTGACGAAGGCACTTCCGCCAGACGGTTATGGCCTGGCTGCTCCACCCCATGCGGTCCAGCAGCGAAGCGGCGATGTGCAACGAATGGGCGGGCAGAGGGTCGGTAACAAAAATGCGCTTGGTAAACCCGTATATGTCGAAATCACTCTCGGTAATTTCCAGACTCTTCGCCAGTTCCGCATTCGCCCCGTTACGTCGGAGAAAAACCACGTGACTGACGCCGACGTGCACAACCGTCCAAACCGGGCTTTTAGAGAGATTTCCTATCAGGGGCGAGGTATCACCGGCTAGACGCAGAACGACGGTTTCTATTCCGTATTCGCCAACGACCTTCGCAAAGTCGCAGGATTTTTTGCACTTCGTGCAATCCGAAACCCATCGCATCACGTAAGGCGGATACGCCCACGTATTGGTCAGCACCGGAACTTCATACTCCGGCTGGATGTAATACATCAGGTTGGAACTGCTGCCGTAATCGCAAAAGACCCTCCCTGCCGGGCGGTTGGTATTAATCCACCGAGCCGATTCGAGCGGAATCGTAATGTCCGACACCCCCCACCCGAACCGCCAGAGCCGTCGCTCCGAAAAGTAAAACCGGTTCGTCATTATCGACACCGTCCACAAGCCTGCCGCCGCCAATGTGATTATCGCAGCGGCGAAGGCGATCTTCAGGCGCGGCGGGTCTCCTGACCCGCCGCGCTTCCCTCGGCGAAGTCTTTCACGCAAGGCGTTCCACCCATCCGTCAGGATAATCACGCTCATCGGAACGATTATCATCGCAGCCGGGGCTATGTTGCGACGCATCCGCGTCGAGACAATCGTCATGCCCGCCAGGATTAACACCCATCCCCACCGACGGCGAAGCACCCCGACCACGCCGCCTATACCCGCCAGGCAAAGCACGACGTAGTATGCCGTTATGACGCGAGTCCGACGTACGCCCTCGGCGAAAGGCGTGAAAAATTCGCCAATCTCCGCCCACGGATGCCCGCCGCTCGAAGCATACGCCCCGCCGGCAATGTTGTGCCTGTTCATAAACAGCAACGTCTGGATCGGCATAATCGCACCGCGAACGAACCACGGATTGACCAGGCAGGCGGCGACGACACCGGCCAGCGTGATGCCCAGCCACTTGAGCCGGCCCGCCGGGGCTGCCTCGGCCACGCGATTAACAAACCGCACCCAAAGCCACCTGCCGGCCGACGCGATAAACATCGCACCGACAATCGCCACGCCTAAAATAAAGTAACTGTGCAGATTCACCGCCAGCACCTGTAAGCCAATCACCCCCGCCGCACGCCACCACATTCGTTTAGCGGGTGGCACGGGTTGCTCGCAACCCGTGTTCTTTGAAATACGGGCGCTTGTCGCAACACTGCTTGCAAGCAAGCAGTGCCACCCCTCGTATCCCACCACAAGCCACCATTGCAACACCAATATCAGATACCCGAACACTTCCGGGCGAATATTGAACCGCTCATAACTCCCCAGCGCTGTCAGAACTACGGCTGGAGCAATCCAGTGCCACGCCGCCGACCCGCTGCGCATCGCCGCAACGACCACCAGGAAAATCGCCGCAATCAGCGCCGTCTGAAGTATCCCCAGCCCCGACATCCCACCGGCCTTGTGAGCCAACGCCATGATGACCTGGCTGAGCCAGTTGGCGTTGACGAAGTGGTAAGTATCGGTGGCGTTGTCGTATCGACATCCCGGGCCAAGTTCGGACGGGTCGGACAGGATTTTGGGGTCCAGGCGGGTATAGACGAAGCGGTTGGTCTGGACGATTTCACCTGTCTTCAAAAAGTGATCCCCGTAGGCCAGGTGGTATCCGACATCGTAACTGGCGATGGGCCTGACCGACAGCGCCACAGCCAGGACCATCGCCCCAGCCGTGGCCGCGATACCGACAGCCCGCACCTTGCCTGCCGGGCCGGGTGATAATTCTCTTGACGCATCGGTTTTCTTCATACCGGCGGTGATTCTAAACAATCACGCGAGTTTCTGCATCAATATCTCATCTGTCCCCCGCAAGCCCCCTCCCCGCGGTTGCTCATAAAAAATGAACTTTAGTTCGCAGCAAAGCAGGCGTACAATCACGCAGGAAAAGGACAAAAGCGACGGAGCCAACCTAATTATGCCTGCAATAAGCATATTATCAGCGCATCTGGTCAATAAGATTTCCGCCGGCGAGGTCATCGAACGACCGGCCAGTGTGGTCAAGGAACTGGTCGAAAACGCCATCGACGCAGGGGCGTCATCCATAGACATAACCGTCGAGGACGGAGGAAGGCGGATGATCTCCGTCAGTGACAACGGTTCCGGCATGGGCGCCGACGACCTGGCGATGACCTTTCTACCACACTCCACCAGTAAGATTACCGAAGAGGCGGACCTGTTCAACATTCGCACGATGGGTTTTCGAGGGGAGGCGCTGGCGTCAATATCGGCTGTGGCGCACGTCCACGCCGTTACCCGTCTGCGAGACTCGCAGGATAATGCCGGATGGGAGATTCGCGCAGAAGGTGAAACCATCAGCCCGGTCCGCCCTGCGACGGCATCGAGCAGTGGAACCACAATTACAGTGCGCGACCTGTTCTTCAACACTCCGGGCCGACGGAAATTCATGCGAACAGCCAATACGGAGTTCGGGCACATCGTTGTGCAGTTGACCCGCCTGGCATTACCGAACTGCAACGTTGCCTTCAGCCTGACGCATAACGGAAGAGTTGTGCACAGCCTCGCCGAGAACCAACCGCTTCGCAGCAGAATCGCCGAACTGCTCGGCGCCGAACTGGCCCAATCCCTTATAGAACTAAACAGCAGGGAAAACACGGCAAAGATCACCGGCCTGATCGCCCCGCCGCATCAGGCCCGGACCTCGACCAGATGGCAGTATTTCTTCGTCAACGGGCGATACGTCCGCGACCGCCTCCTTGCACACGCATTGCGAGAGGCGTATCGCGGCATGATCGAACCGTCCAGGTCGCCGGCAGCCATAATCTTCATGGAAGTGGACACGTCCGAAATCGATGTCAACGTCCACCCGACGAAGATCGAGGTTCGCTTCCGCAACGGACAGTTCGTTCATTCACAACTTCTGGCGGCATTGCGGGAAACTCTCAATAAGGCGGACATCACCCCGCCTGTCGATATAGTCCCAGCCGACCGTCCCGACGACGGACGACGCGAGTCGCTCAAGCAGGCAATGGCAGAGTTTTTCAAATCAGGCCCGGAGGCGGCGAACCATCGCGGTCCTGTTTTCGAGCCGGCGCGGGCGGGTCAATACGCCCCCGCCGACTTCCGCCAAACACCCACAACCTCGCAGGAATATGCAGGAGCACCGCAGCACCGGCAGACAGCCACTCAAGTCGAACAAACCTTTCGTCCCACGGGTCGGTCAACGCGCCGCGCATTGCAGATACACAATGCCTATATTGTAACGGCTACAAACGACGGGTTGGCAATCATCGACCAGCACGCACTGCACGAAAGAATCATATTTGACGAACTAAAGAATCGCCTCCCGGAAGGCAAACTGGCGTCGCAGCGATTGCTCATTCCCGAAACCGTCGAGGTCGGTCAGGCGGATAAAACCGTTCTGTCCGAACGAGCCGATATGCTTGAGCGTTTCGGTCTGGATATCAGCGAGTTCGGCCCGGGCAGCGTAGCGGTCCACGCCCTGCCAAGCCTGCTTGTCGAAAGGCATGTCTCCCCCGTCGAGTTCGTGCGGGACCTGATAGAAACGCTGGCGGAACATCACTCGGCAAGCGGCGATGAACTGCTGGATCGCATCCTGGCGACGATGGCATGCAAGGCTGCTGTAAAGGCCGGCGAAAGCCTCACGGACGATGAGATAGACTCGCTCCTCGCCAGACGGGAAGAGGCGGAAAAAATTGCTTCGTGCCCCCATGGCCGGCCTACAACGCTGAAACTGACACTGGCGGAACTGGAAAAACAGTTTAAACGAATATGAACAAGCCGCCTCCGACAACAAAGGTAGATATTGCAGACCGAGGCTTTGGCGTTATACACTGTTGCGGGAAAATTGGCTGAATTGATATGAAAGGAACCGATCATGAAACGCTCGATACCGGCTTTCTGTTGTGCGTTCGTCGCCTGCGCCGTTCTTGCCGGATGCACCATCGACCAGAATGCGCGAATGCTGCTCGAACAGAACACCACCCACGGAAAAATAAATGAACTGGTCGTCGGTTCGTCGGAACAATTGGTGAAAAACGGGAATATCTCCGCCGCCCGACTGTACACCATGCCCGACGGAGTCAAGATCGACTCGTGGATTTACAAGGCCGAGGAGAAAACCGCC
>JAXHSV010000188.1:0-6201 GCA_034190305.1 Planctomycetota bacterium
CAGGACTCAATTCACAACGATAATCTCTTTCCCAGCAATGAATTGCTGGGCTATTGTCATCACGTCCCTACGGGACGAAGAGATAACGGCTAAAACAAGAGATGTGGGTAATGACAAAGGCGTAAGCCCCCGGGCATAAAAGCAGTTGTAGCAAAAGCCCCAACGGGGCGACGGAAGGTTTTGCCGTCGGGGTAATTTCTGTCACCCCGTTGGGCTCTGGATGCTCTGCCGTACGCACCGTGCCCTGTCGGGCACGGCTAACTTCTGCCCAGCCCTTCGGTCCTGAATGGCGATCAACCGGAATAACCCGCGTTGTCCTGCTAAAACGGGCCGGCGGCGTAGTCCCATCGAACCATTACCGTCAGAAAACGTTCCGTCGGAGCCTGCTCCAGGCGAGACAGGCAAAGAGAAAACCCGCCAGAATATAAACCGACATCCAGGCCAGCATCCTTCCGGTCGTCGTCCTGACACCGTCGTTATTCCCGTAAGTTATAGGCCAGTCATAGTCGAGGTCTTCCAGAGTCTCGTTTGCTTTATAACCGCTGGTAGCCTCTGTAACGACAACCGCCTGGACCACGGGATTGCCGGAAAGGACGAATGTAATCGTATCGTAGTCGTCATTTCCTTCTATTTCTGCAATCAGCGCCGTCAGTGCGGGCAGGATGGCCCATATAGCCAGGGCCAGACCTATGTTCATCACCACCGCCGTCGTCGTCCGCCTGAAGCGAGCGCTGAAATACAACCCGCTGCCGGCAAGGAACACGACAATCCATGCAACAAGCATTATCAGATGCAGAGAGGCGATTGGATGGATAATGCCGAAGAGGGTGAAAAGCAATACATGCCCCGCCAGCAGCAGCCAGATCGGCAGGCACTTGCGAAAGACGCCGACTGCCTTTCCGAAAACAATCTGCCAGTCGCTCAACGTCGTCGCCAGGAGTATAGGCCAGGAGCGTGTTTCCTTTTCAGTAGTGATTGTGGTCGCCGACATCACAGCCGTTACGAGCAAGCCGATTCCCACGAAGATCAGGACATATATTATATGGGTTTCATCGTCGTCCAGGCAACGTTCGGAAAGGCAGACGAGGTAGGTAATCAGCAGTGCTGCGATTGTGAAGATGACTGCGATAACGGCTGCTCTTCTCCCGCCGCGGAGCAAGGGGGTTTTCAGTTCTCTCCAGATAACCGGCGAGCCGGTGACCCTCCTGACCAGCCCGCCCGGCGGTTCGGCTGCACCGGCCAGCCCGGCCTGGTTCTTCCGCATGCGGCGCTGTTTGCGCGTCGTGAACACCCCGGCTGCGCCTGTCGCCTGACGCAGGGCGACCTTGCGAACAATCCGCACACACAGCCCCAACACCAGCACCGAACCCGCCAGCATGATTGCGCAATGCAAAGGCCAATACAGAATCGGACCGCTGGCGGCCATACGCGGTTCGAGCATCGTTATAGTTGTGTAGAACAGATTTACAAACGGATTGATATAAAACACGCAGACCAGTTTGTCTTCGGAAACGCTTTCGTGCAGCAACCAGATGGTCATAAAGGGTATAAAGGCATACAGAATTCCGCCGGTGAAGAGAGTCTTGAGGATTACCGCGTATGCCCGCCGGCTTCGGATTGAAAAGTACATGCTGACTGCGCCGGTGAAGATGACACCCGTCAGCGTGATGAACAGGCCCGCAATCACGAACTCCAACGGCACGCCGCCGAAAACGCGAACAATCGCCAGCAGCGGCAGGGAAATCGCCATCAGGATAAGCAACTGCCACAACTTGCTGAAGAGTTTGCCCATGACGATCTGGAAACTGTTTATCGGCGTGGTCATCAGCACGCCCAGCGTGCGGTGATGTATCTCGTCGCTGATGGAGGTGCTGAGCATGATGACGGCTATCAGCATTGTCATGCAGAACTGAAACCAGATGATGGACGTGATGATGACTTTCCCCGCCTCGGCCATGCGGGAGATTTGATAGGCGGCGGAGTAATAACTCCGGTCTCGAACCACACTCATCCAGACCAGCGTAATCAGTATTGTCAGCAAGGCCAGATAGACGAAGCGCAGGACGTAGTTTCGCCGCCTGCGCGCCGAGACGCGCAGTTCCTTGTCGAAGATAGGCCCGGTCAGCCGACCCGGCATAAGAAACCCAGCCAGGCGCTTCAGAACAGGTTTCGTCGCAATCTCACTTTCGCTCGCCATAGGAACAAATATCCAATCGCCGCGTATGCCAGCAGGAACAGGAACATAAAACCGGTGGTTTCAGTCGCCGACGCCGGACCGGAGGCCCAGTCGTATTCAGGGACCTGGCGGACTTCATCGCCGCTAAGAAAATTAAACTCACGTGCACCCGCGCCGGTGGCGAGAATCCCCGCCTGGAACAGCGGATTGGGGTCTTTAATCAGCTCCGAAACAGAATTCGGGCCTGATGCCGACCATGTGGCTATTGAAACCACCCATGGTATCACCGCCCAGATCGCCAGGGCCAGGCCCAGGTTCATTACAACCGCCGGCGTCGTCCGTTTGAATCGGCTTGAGAAATACAGACCCGTTCCGGTCAGGAACGCCACGAGCCACACAATCAGCATCAGAATGTGCAGCAGGATTATCGGATGCAGGTATCCGACCAGCGTGAAGATAAGCATATGCCCGACGAGGAACAGCCAGATCGGCAGGGACCGCCGAAGCACCTCCAGCACCGATGCGCCGATGATGTGCCAGTCGCCCAGCGGCGTGGTCAGCAGTATAGGCAGCGTCCGGCTTTCCTTCTCCGAACTGATGCTCGTAGCGGCGAAGACAGCCGTCGTTACGATACCGAGCAGTACGAAAATGACGCCATACGACGCATGCGCCTCTGCATACTTCAGGCCTCCAAGCGCCCCGACGAGCGAGTACGTCAGAAGGATCAACCCCAGCGTCAGGATGATCGCTATGATGCGGAGAATTTTCCCCGGAAGCATCGGCGCGCGGAGTTTTTTCCACACTATAGGCGAGCCGGTGATCCTGCGTATCGGCTTGCTTTGGATGATGACGGTCCGGGTTGGCGGCGTGGGGACCTGCGCCGGTATCGGCGGAGGCGCCAACGGCGCCGCAAATGCCGGGGGCATTGTTGCAGCGGCCTGTACCACTGGCATCGGCATGGGCGCCGGCGGCGCAACGGCGACGGTCGATACTCGAACCGCACGACCCAGGCTGAAGGCTTTTTTCACCGAAGCCCGACGGACCAACCGGACGCAGAGCATCACAATCACGCCGGTCAACACCAGCATAAACAAACAGTGCACAGGCCAGAAGAACCACAACCCGCCGGCTCTTCCTGAATTGGCCATCTCCATCGTGTAGAACATCATTGACGCGAAGGGATTTATATGCACATAGAAAGACACTATCGACTCGCCCCCGCCGGCAATGGCAATGACCATCATGAACATAGAAAGAATTGACGGAAGGAGGAAATGGAGGACGAATCCGACAGCCAGGGTCAATAGTATGCTCGCGTAGGCCTTGCGGAAGATGGTCGAGAAGAACATGGCGATCGCCCCGGCGAACATTGCGGCAGTGAGCGTAATACATCCGCTTCCAATAACGTAACCCAACGGCACACCCCCGAAGACGCGAACAATCGCCAGAAGCGGAAGGCTTATCAATAAAAGGATTGTCAGGTGCAGCAGTTTGCTCAACAACTTGCCCGCGACGATTTGCAAACTGGTAACAGGCGTGGTCATCAGAACGCCAAGTGTGCCGTTCCTTACCTCTTCGCTTATCGACGTGCTCATGAGGATAACGGCGATTAACTGCAAGGCGAGAAACTGGAACCAACTTATCGTGCCTACTATCGCTTTTCCGGCGTCGGACATCTTGTATCGGGAGGCTGCGGTGCCTCCGCTGTACTCGACTACGCTGATCCACGTGATAACGACAAAAATGCTCAACATCGCCAGATATGCGAAGCGCAGAAGATAATGTCTCCGCCTCCGGCT
This sequence comes from Planctomycetota bacterium, assembly GCA_034190305.1. Lineage (GTDB taxonomy): Bacteria > Planctomycetota > Phycisphaerae > SM23-33 > SM23-33 > JAUWNJ01. Next base: position 3,976 of record JAXHSV010000188.1, read on the forward strand.
GACGATGCGTAACTCCTTGCCGAAAACAGGCCCGGTCAGCCAGGTCAGGCTGAGAAAACGTAATACGGATTGTATTTTAGCGGTCAGCATTCATCAATTAGCATTCAGCAATCAGCGTTCAGCAGTCAGCAAAAGATAAAAAAAGCATTCAGCGGTCAGCAAAGAAAAAACTGAATGCTGATTGCTGAACGCTGATCGCTAAATCCCTAATGAACAATTCCCTTTGTCAGTTGCAGGAACGCATCGTCGAGTTTTATCTGTTCAGGAATGAGTGCAATAATATCGATATTTCCTTTCACCAGCGTCTTAGCGATCAGGCCGGCTATATCCTGATTATCCGTGAACGTTACGGCGATTTCGCCGCCGACCATCTGAACGCCCTCGATGTTCGGCAGCGCCGAGAGAATTTCGACCGCCCGGTCATGATCGCCGGCGACCCGCACGCGGACTTTGTTATGGATGCCGACGCGGCGGCGTATCTCTTCCATTGTTCCGCTGAAGACAAGCCGGCCGTGCTCGACAATCCCGACGTGGTCGCAGATTTCCTCCAGTTCGCTGAGAATGTGGCTGGAAATCATAATCGTCTTTCCCATCTTTTTCAGTTCCCGAAGAAGTTCGCGGATTTCGATTCTTGCTCGAGGGTCGAGTCCGCTTGCCGGTTCGTCCAGGATGAGCACTTTGGGGTCGTGGACGAGAACTCTTGCCAGGCTCAGCCGCTGCTGCATTCCGCGCGAAAGGCTATCGACGGTAGTCGCCTGGCGGCTCGTCAGGTCGGTCAGTTCGAGAACGCCATCGACTATCGCCTTGCGTTTTCTGCGATCTATACCGAAAGCGGCTGCGAAAAACTCCAGGTACTCAAATACCTTCAGGTCGTCATAGACGCCCATGAAATCCGGCATGTACCCGACGCACCTGCGAACTTCCTTTCCGACGCGCCTGACATCCATACCGTGTATAAAGGCCGATCCGGCGGTCGGTTCCAGAAGCGTCGCCAGTATGCGCATGGTGGTGGTCTTTCCTGCTCCGTTCGGGCCGATGAAGCCGAAAATGTCGCCTTCGGCGATCCGGATGTTAAGGTCAACCAGCGCGCCGAGGCTGCCGTAGTATTTTGTCAGACCTTTGGTTTCTATCATTTCATCCTTCCTCTTTCGGGAAAACTACCAGCCGGACCAGCTGCACGTGATCCGTCCTGCACTTGCGATCCTTGACACCGAACGATACGGGCGGCTGGTTATATTCGACGCATACGACAGCCGCTCCGTGCCTCAGGTATGCTTCAATAGCCCGGGTTCGCCGAAGCGTTCCCCGGGCGAAATAAGCGCTGTTCCGCGCCTGCGAGAATGAGACGTTGCTGAATTCCATTCTTCGAGCGTAATAACTGTTATTGTCGCTTGCACCGGAAAATGCCTCCCAGTCGTCGTGTTTTCTCGCTCTGCCGGTGAAGTTTTTGGTGCTCCCGGCCGGGACGCCGGCGAAGTCCATCGCCATATTTCCGTCGAAGCGCACGCGTCCGCCGGTTATGGGACAATCGGACAGATTGGCGATACGAACAACCACTTCCCCGCCGGACCGCTCGACCGTCGCCGTAATCGGCAGCGTCTCGGCGGCCGATTCGCACAGGAGACATTGCATCGACCAGATATTAATCGGAAGCGAGTAAGGCAGGTTTGACCCGTCGTACTGGTGGCAGTAGATGTTTCTACCGCCGAATTCGTCGTTGTTATAAGCGTAAAGGGAACTTCCGACCGGCGCTGTTCCGGACCACCATTGTTTCGGTTTGAGGTTCACCAGTTCATAATCGTCGCTGTCCGGCGCGAATAGTCCGGTGTAGATGGTTGACCATGCAGCCCGGCCACCTTCGATGCCGTCTATGACCGAGACAGTTCGCAATTGTATCTCGCCGGCGCGGAGCGCCTGGACGCCGTAATAGGCCCCGACGGTGAACAGGACAATCCATGCCGCCGAGGTTACCCACGTCATGGGCTGGCGGTCGATGCGCTTCAGGATGAGATAATCCACAGGCCCGATCAAAACCGCCAGCAGCGTCAGCAGTCCGATTACCCACCATATACTCAACGGGCGGAGTTCTTTTATGCTAAGGAGGTGTTCCATGACGGCGTTTGCGCCTCTTGCGGCCAGGCCTGTCTCGAAGCTGTAATCGTAATCGTTGGAATCGGAGTGACCACCGTCCTCAAACGCGATTGTGCGCCGGCCGGTTTTGTCGGA
>JAXHSV010000189.1:0-6201 GCA_034190305.1 Planctomycetota bacterium
ACCTGGCTCACGCCGGTCTGAACCCAGCTCGCGTACCACTTTAATCGGCGAACAGCCGAACCCTTGGGACCGCCTTCAGCCCCAGGATGTGATGAGCCGACATCGAGGTGCCAAACCGCCTCGCCGCTATGAACGCTCGGAGGCGATCAGCCTGTTATCCCCGGAGTACCTTTTATCTGTTAAGCGATGGCCCTTCCACACGGGACCACCGGGTCACTAGGCCCTGCTTTCACATCTGCTCGACGTATATGTCTCGCAGTCAAGCATCCTTATGCCCTTACACTCTATGCACGATTGCCAACCGTACTGAGGATGCCTTTGGACTCCTCCGTTACCTTTTGGGAGGAGACCGCCCCAGTCAAACTGCCCACCTGGCACGGTCCGGCGCCCGGATTCACGGGACGCCGTTAGGCGGCTGGTGGCACAAGGGTGGTATTTCAAGGTTGGCTCCGTCCCGGCCGAAACCGAGACTTCAACGCCTCCCACCTATCCTACGCATGTGACATCAGACACCAATACCAGGCTACAGTAAAGGTTCACGGGGTCTTTCCGTCTTGCCGCGGGAACGCGGCATCTTCACCGCGTATGTAATTTCACCGAGTCCGTCCTTGAGACAGTGCTCCAGTCGTTACGCCATTCATGCAGGTCGGAACTTACCCGACAAGGAACTTCGCTACCATAGGACCGTCATAGTTACGGCCGCCGTTTACCGGGGCTTGAGTCGCAAGCTTCTCTCCCGACAAGTCGGGAAATAACCTGCTTCCTTGACCTTCCGGCACCGGGCAGGCGTCAGTCTCTATACATCCTCTTACGAGTTGGCAGAGACCTGTGTTTTTGGTAAACAGTCGCCAGAGCCGATTCTCTGCGCCCTCCGGCCGGAGACGCAATAAATTACGAACCCAGCCGGGAGGGACCCCTTATCCCAAAGTTACGGGGTCAATTTGCCTAGTTCCTTAAGGACGGTTCTCTCGAGCGCCTGAGGATACTCTCCTCGCCTACCTGTGTCAGTTTTAGTACGGTTGCGCATCTCGTCCCTGCGAAGCTTTTCTCGGTACCTGCGTTCCGGACTTCGGCAACAAATCGGCCTCGAGCTACTCCCTTGGGGGAGCCCCAACCCACACGACTAATCGTGGGATCCGGTTTGTAGATACGTCATTCGCAGTTCAACCTTAATACGCAGTGCAGGAATATTAACCTGCTGTCCATCGTTTACGCCTTTCGGCCTCAACTTAGGGTCCGACTAACCCTGGGCGGATTTACCTTCCCCAGGAAACCTTAGGCTTACGGCGAGCAGGATTTTCACCTGCTTTATCGTTACTCATACCGGCATTCTCACTAGCTGCCGCTCCAGCGCTCCTCACGGTACGCCTTCAGCGCCGACAGCTACGCTCTCCTACCCCCAGCTTTCGCACAAGGCTAAGCTGGGCCGCGGCTTCGGTATCATGCTTAGTCCCGATCATTATTGGCGCCAGGTTGCTCGACTAGTCAGCTATTACGCACTGTTTAAATGATGGCTGCTTCTAAGCCAACATCCTAGTTGTTACAGCAATCCGACTTCCTTAGTCACTTAGCATGAATTGGGGACCTTAGCCGGCGATCTGGGTTGTTTCCCTTTCGACTACGAAGGTTATCCCCCGCAGTCTGACTCCCGAGTTCAAACGTATCGGTATTCGGAGTTTGGTTGAAGGCGGCAGCCTGGTGGGCCCCGCGTTTCATCCAGTGCTCTACCCCCGATACGAAGTATCTCGAGGCTAGCCCTAAAGCTATTTCGGAGAGAACCAGATATCTCTGAGTTTGGTTAGACTTTCACTCCTCCCCACAGCTCATCCCCTAACTTTTCAACGTTAGTGGGTTCGGTCCTCCGCGACCTTTTACGGACGCTTCAACCTGGCCATGGGTAGATCACTCAGTTTCGGGTCTGCCGCCTGCGACTAAAACGCCCTATTCAGACTTGCTTTCGCTACGGCTCCGTGGCTTAGCCACTTAGCCTTGCCGCAAACGACAACTCGCCGGTTCATTATGCAAAAGGCACGCCGTCACCCGTTGATCGACCCGAAGACCGACCCATAGGGCTTCGACAATTTGTAGGTACAGGGTTTCAGGTACTTTTCACTCCCCTAAAAGGGGTACTTTTCATCGTTCAATCACCCTACTTGTGCACTATCGGTCGTGATGGAGTACTTAGCCTTGGAGGGTGGGCCCCCCAGCTTCACACGGAGTTCCACGGCATCCGTGCTACTCTGGTACGTCGACCATAACGGAGGGCTTGCAGCGACGCCTACGGGACTTTCACCCTGTATCGTGAGACTTTCCAGACTCTTTGGCTACCGCAAACCTTTGTAACTCCTAATCGACGCCCACAACCCCCGGCACTTATTTTGAGAATCCGGCATAAAAACGAATCCTCAAAATAAGTGCCGGGTTTGGGCTTGTCCGCTTTCGCTCGCCGCTACTTACGGAGTCTCTGTTGATTTCCTTTCCTGCAGGTACTGAGATGTTTCAGTTCTCTGCGTTGACTCCAGACAGGCTATGCATTCACCTGCCGGTGACGCCATCCGGTTGCCCGGTGACGACGGGTTGCCCCATTCGGAAATCCCAGGATCAAAGCTCGTTTGACAGCTCCCCTGGGCTTATCGCAGCCTACCACGTCCTTCATCGCCTCATCACGCCTAGACATCCACCCTGTACCCTTAGCAGCTTGATCACATTCGTCGTTGACCTTTCTTGCAAACAACACACAGAAAGACCATGACAAAGCACCAAGCCACCTCGGCACTCTTAATTCGGTGAACCTTTGGCTTTGCTATCCCTATTTGATTGTCAAAGAGCCTTAAGACAGGTGAACCGGCCCAATCGGCCAGCCCGCAAGTTCCCGGAAGTTTTTACGTCTCTTCCGGCATAAAGGGTCGCATCTTCTACCAGCTTCGCCTCCCGGCATCAACTACTTTTTCCGCAGAAAGACGATTTTCTCAAAAATTTTTCGACGCCTGCCGAGCTGAACGGCATCACAGCATGCCATTAAGAATGGAGACGAGCGGATTCGAACCGCCGACCTTCTGGTTGCAAACCAGACGCTCTCCCAACTGAGCTACGTCCCCAACTCGATTGCAGATTTTTGATTTCGGATTTCAGATTACCTGTTGGGGACGATCACTCATGCCTAAAAAATTCTGAAATCTGAAATTAAATGGGCCTGGTTGGAGTCGAACCAACGACCTCGCCCTTATCAGGGGCGCGCTCTAACCAACTGAGCTACAAGCCCGATTCCATTTGCTGAGCTACAAGCCCGTTTCAATTAACCATTGAAAATTGACAATTGTCAATTTGGTTGGCTCTTCTGACTTTTCAAAAAACTTTGCCTTGGCCCAATCAGCCTTGCACGCGGCCACAAAAAAAGCCACCGGCGTTTCGGTGGCTTACCATTTGCCTCGGGTCCCGTCGCCGCAGCGAACCTACCCGCCATGTAAGCCATCAAAACCCATTCGCACAAAAACTGCCACGATATTCGCGGCTCCTTACTAGCACCTTGCCTGCCAGCGAGCACCCCACTCGCTAAGGCAGCATCTATAATACCATCTCCAGGCCAACCGTCAACATTTCTTGTCGGCATCGCCGGGAAAAATCTTTACCTAGGATTCGTATCAGGCCTTAGGCCTGCGATTTGTTCCCAACAGAACCTTTTTCACGATGGCTCCCCCCCCCCCCGTCCTGTCGCTTTTAAGGCGTCCCTGATCTTCAGAAGGCGATCTTTGCTCAGATAGGGAAGGATAAAACGATCGAAGTCTTCCTTTGGGATTGCGGAAAAGTCCCCTCCGTATCGGTTCTCCATAAAATCCATTCGCGACTTGAGCTTGTCGCAACCAAAATCCTTGCAATGGGCGCAGTTTGCTAAACCACGTTTGATAACACACGGACGGATTGGACATTCAGGATCGGGCGCATTCTGCGAACGCAAGCACCCGGCACAGCCAATCTCCTCCGGCGGCACTTCGGCGCCGATATACTTCAACCATCCTTCACTCACGGCCTGCCGGTCGTCCGCACTATGGATGTTGCCTTTATAAGCGGGACACAGGTCACACCGGCATCCACACCTTGCCAGAATCTCCGTCATATTGCTTTCCTTTGACTCACAGGATTTCAGTTGCCCTTAATTCTTACTCCTCGTCTCGCTCCAGGCGTCGCAGGATCGCATCCCAGATTTCCTTCAGGTCCAACTGCTCCGCCCATTTGTTCACATACGCCCGGTCCACATCTTCGCCGCTGACCTTCAGGATTCCAGTAATATCCCGCAAATGCTTTTCCGACCCACCTTCTCGATAGTACTCCATTTTTGCGAGAATGATATCCTCGGGACGTGCAGCGTATCCTTCCATATCCGGCAGGATTCTCACCCGATTCCTCCGGGCCAACTGGCACTGCCCCCAGGCATCCTGGCGAGGCAGCATCACATCGATTTTATTCCCGGAGGTCGGGTGAATAATGTTGAACTGACCGGCGGTCTGTATCGCCTGTCGGGCGGCCTCGGGACTGAAATAGTATTCTTCAGGCCCGAAGAACTCGGAAAGCCGATCGACGTCACCGTATTTCAGCTCAGCCACCACATCGATGTCCTGCGTCAATCGCGGTTCTCCGTATGCACCGCTTGCGATTGACCCTACGATCATGTACGCCCCGCCGAGGTCCTCTAAAACATCGATTACCTTGCGCAGCAGGTCAGCTTGTTCCACCGCTCATTCTCCTGGCGACTTCCGCGTGTATCATAGTCTCATCCCACTCACCATGACGGGCCTGAAGGCCTGCTTCGATCAGCAGCCGCATCGTCCGATTGCAGTCAAAGATCATTGCAACCCGTTCGGCGGGCGTTTTACGCCGCAGCACCTCGGCCACTGCATCATCCACAACTTCTATCTGTCCGTCGTCGAGACGATATTTCATAGTCCTGCTTCCGGGAAATCTATCGCCGCCGCTTTTTTTTGCGTTTGTCCCGCTGCTTTTTGGTCAGGCGCTTGGAGCGTTGTTTTACCTTGAATTTAGGCATGCCTCCGCCCATACCCATCTGGCCCATCTGCTGGGCGAACTTCATCCGGTCGCGTGTGCCCATGCCGGCCATCTGCTTCATCATGCCGGAGGCCATGTTGAAGCTCTTGACCATGCCGGATACGTCCTGCGGCTCGGTGCCGCTGCCTCGCGCGATCCGCCGGCGGCGCGAGGCCTCAACAATGTTCGGGGCCTCTCGCTCAGCCGCGGTCATGGAGTGAATAATCGCCTCCATCGACTCGAACTCATCGCCTGATATCTGCATCGCGTCGAGCTGGTCGCCGCCCATGCCGGGCATGAGCTTGAGCATATCCTTCAGCGGCCCCAGCTTCCGCATCTGCTTCATCTGGACCAGGAAGTCATCGAGCGTGAACTTGCCCTTGGCCATTTTCTGCTGCATCCTGGCGGCTTGGGCTTCATCGAAGGCGGACTGGGCCTTTTCCACCAGCGTAACCACGTCGCCCATGCCGAGTATCCGCCCAGCCATCCGATCCGGGTGAAACTCTTCCAGCTCCTGAAGCTTCTCGCCGACTCCGATGAACTTGATCGGCTTGCCGGTAACGGCTTTAACCGAAAGCGCCGCACCGCCACGGGCGTCGGAATCGAACTTGGTCAGGATCACGCCGTCCAGCTCCAGGCGCTCGTTAAACTCCTTGGCGGAATTGACGGCGTCCTGGCCGGTCATGGCGTCGCAGACGAGATATATCTGGTGCGGGTTGACGGCCTTTGCGATGTCCGCAGCCTGGGCCATCATTTCTTCGTCGATGTGGAGCCTGCCGGCTGTGTCGAGAATGACCACGTCGCGTTCGTTGTCACCGGCGCTGATAACGGCCTGGCGGGCGACCTTTACGGGATTGGCCTCGCCGTCGATGCGGAATACCGGCACGCCGGCCTGGTCGCCCACGATGCTGAGCTGATCCACCGCAGCCGGGCGCTGCAAGTCGCAGGCCGCCAGCAGCGGACGCTTGCCCTGGGCCAGAATGTACTTGGCCAGCTTGCCGCACGTAGTCGTCTTGCCCGCTCCCTGCAAGCCTGTCATCATGACGATCGTCGGCGGCGGGCTGACATAGTATATCCGGCTGTCCACCGGTCCCATCAGCGCGGTCAGCTCGTCCTGGACGATTTTGACGATAAGCTGGCCAGGATGCAGGCTCTTGATGA
>JAXHSV010000019.1:0-20712 GCA_034190305.1 Planctomycetota bacterium
ACGCTGAACGCTCTTTCTTGTAATAATTTCGCGCTACTTCGCGCTGTAGTACTAACTGATGTAAATTCCGAAACATTTTTAGTCAATAAGATATTCGATACCAATCGGCAGAGCAATGCTCACACCCGAATTATCTTGATAAAACCGCGATTTTCCTGTATTATACCAAAATTGTTTCATGTTCATAAGGAGTGAACCAATGAACTGGTTGCGAGTTATCTCAGGGATTTTAATCGTTGCAGTCTTCTCTATTGCCCCGCCGCCAATCCAGGCGATTATTGTCGTGGAAGACCCGACCGTAATCGAGGATTTCAACAACCCCTACCAGATCGAATACACCGTAATAAATCCTCCCGCCAGTTCGGTCGGCGATATTGTAGGGTTCGTCATTGAGGTTGAAGCACCGGGATTCAGCCCGTTCTATTGCGATACTGCAAACAATTGGGAATGCCAGGCGCTGACCTCAACCGACTGGAACTCGGTTATGGAAGCGGATAATTATCCTTACAATACTTACGCCCTGACGTGGAGCCAGTTCTTCGGCGACATCGATTATCCGTTCGCCACCGACCAGCCTGCTGCCGGGTATTTCATGGCCTACAGCGAGACCGGATCGTACGCGTTCGATTCACCGGACCTGGCCGTTTCACCGGGCGAGTCGCTCGACCAGTTCTTTGTCGATGCCATGCCGATGTCAACGTTTGTTCTGGCCCACACTCCAGACGCGAACGCCACTTTCAACTCCGGCGACTTCAGTACGTTCGAAGGCGAAGCCATTCCCGAACCGGCGACACTTTCTCTTATAACGGCCGGCGGGTTGGCTTTGTTGACGCGAAAGCGTAAATCCTGATTAGACGCCCAGGTTCAAAAAACCGGCATTTCGATTCAACCGGCGGTAAGGCTTTTCTGCGAGAAAACTGAACGACTTTCTCTTTACCGTACAAAGACTTGTGTCGGTCAATGTGCGTTTCAAAGATACTGCTTCGAAAATTTGCCTTCTTTGGAATCCCTTTTGCGATCCCCCTCATTTTGCCAATATACGCCGAGTGCGCCCGCTGCGACACAGGCAGCTTGCCCGTATGGGTCTCGCCCGTGATCAGGCGTCTGGATGTAAAATTACACGAGATAAGCAACATGGGCAAGCTGCCCATGCCGCATTCAGCCGACAACGCAACCGCCTTCATTCAGCTGTTTTCGCCATTGCATAGTGAGAGTTTTTTGATATACTCAAGTCATGCTGATAGATTCGACAAGTTCGTTGAACGCCAATGTGCTGATGCTGAACAAACATTATTCAGCCTTTCGCATCATATCCGCCCGGCGGGCCTTCAGCCTGCTGTACCGCAACCTCGCCGAAGTCGTCAGCGTCGAAAACAACCAGTACCTATCGTACGATTTCGACTCCTGGCGCGAAGTGAGCGAGTTTCGCTCAAAATACCAGCGCGACGGGCACGAATGGATCCGTTGCGTGCGGTTCGAGATCGCCGTGCCGTGGATCGTCAGGCTGCTGTTCTACGACCGTCTGCCGCGCCAGAAGGTTAAATTCAATCGCAGGAACATCTACGCCCGCGACCGCAACCGCTGCCAGTATTGCGGGAAGCGGTTTCCCTTGCCGGAACTGAGTCTGGACCACGTTATTCCCCGTAGCCTCGGCGGCAAGGCTACATGGGACAACGTCGTGTGCTGCTGCGTGAGTTGCAACGTCCGCAAGGGCGGAAGGACGCCGGAGCGGGCCGGTATGAAACTCATCACCTTACCCGTCAAACCGAAGCGTTCGCCCGTAATCCGGGTGCAACTGACCGGAGAGAAATACGCCTCGTGGAAGCAGTTCCTGGATGCGGCATACTGGAACGTCGAACTGAAAGAGTAATTTGATTGCGGATTGTTGATTGCTGACTGCTGACTGCTGACTGCTGACCGCTGATTGCTACTTCAGTTTCATTCCGTTGGCTTTGGGGGTGAATTCATCTTCGGTCAGCCCGGTGTTGAATTTCACGTTGCTGTAGGAATAGCGGCATATCTGCCGGTCGTCCCAGTCGGAGGCCTCCAGACCAATGGGGACGAGGTAATCGACGTCGAGGTACCAGATGGTGGTTTTGGCGGGATAGTCTTTCTTCGGCGGCAGGACCCGCTTGAACACCATGACCTTCTTGGCCTTTGTGCGGTATCCCTCAAAAGTGAATTTCCCTTCGTTTCGACTATCGGCCAGTTCGTACACTTCCAGCAGGCTTTCCATCAAACGCTTAAAGCCGAAGAGCGTAACCGGTCGGCGAGTGTTGGCCATGGCGTCGGGTCCGTCCGGATCTCTGATGACCGTGCCGACCAGAGCGCCCAGCAAACCCTTTGGCTGGACGAGCATCTGCCCGTTATGTTTACCCTCCACGTAGAGCACGCGGTCGCCGACGGGGGCGTTCTTCACCCATCGCATCGCTACGGAAAAGGGCTGATCGAGAAATTTAACCTCAATTACCTGTTCATCGCGGAATTGGCCGTTAATCCGCTCCTGCTTGGTGAACGTGCAGGTGTAGTCCTGGTAACTGTTGCTATAATTTTCCAGCGCCTTCCGAAGAAGCCCGATATGATCGGTCTTCCCAAGGCGTTCCAGTTCCTTCATCCGATCGGGCGAAGTTACCACCGCCGAAGAGTCGGCGATTGCCATTACCTGCATATCGCCGCTGAAAATATCGGTACTGGTGCACTGGATGCAGAACATCACCGCCAACAGAAGCCCGACAACCAGCCGGATGCGTATATTTGTAGGGCGAATAACTCGCTTTAGCACCATTATTTTGAGCCTCTCAAGGCCTGCAAGGCCGACCGATCCAATGCTCCCTCGTTACCACAGCCGGTATTGGAATATAATCGGCATAAATAAACCATCGACTTTAATTATCCGCGTGTAAGCAAACCCCTACAGTTTGCAGGGATTATAGCGATACCCGCAAGGATTGCAACGATTAAATTACAAAAAAAGCCGGGCAATAATTCCGGTCCTCCGGTATTCCGGTATTCCGGTCCATTACTGCGTCAGAGACATCAGCCGCTGGATGCGGTCCTTAATCGGCGGGTGGGTGCTGAAGATGGACTTTGCTCTATCCTCAAACTTTTTAATCGGGTGTACTATGTACAGGCTGGCAGTGGCGCGGTTGGCGACTTCGAGTACTTCCGGGTCGTCGGATATCCTCGCCAGAGCACCGGCCAGCCCTTCGGGGTTGCGCGTCAGTTCGACGGCGGATGCGTCGGCGAGGTACTCCCGCTGCCGGCTCATCGCCATCTGGATCACGCGGGCGAGGATCGGTGCGATAATCGCCAGAACAATCGCCACAATCAACAGAATCAACTGTGCAAGGCCGCCGCCTTCTTTGCTGCTTCGGCGACTCCGTCCGCCGCCGAACCATAAACTCCGCAGAAACACGTCGCACAACATCACCAGCACGCCGACCATCACCGCCATCAGCATCGCAAACAGGATGTCATAGTTGCGGACGTGGGACAGTTCGTGGGCCATTACGCCCTGGAGTTCGTCGCGCTTGAGTTTGGTCCGCAGGCCTGTGGTAATAGCGACGACGGCGTGCTGGGGATTGCGCCCGGTGGCGAAGGCGTTGGGGGCGGTGTCGTCGATGAGGTAAATCTTCGGCATGGGAACCCCGGCGGCGATGGTAAGTTCCTCCACCACGTTGAACAACTGTGGATCGTCCGCCTTTTGGATCGGCTTGGCCTTGGATATCGCAAGCACAGCCGATGCCCCGCCGTAATAACTCAACATGATCAGGATAAACGACACCACCGCAGCGATGGACGCCACGATAATCGAAAAAGTCCAGTCCCCCCCGCCCCAGACAGCGCCGATCAGCAAGCCCACACAGGCAAACAACACGAAAAATACGACAATCAGCAGCCAACTGTTGCGCTTGTTGCGGGAAATCAGCGTGTGAAAAGTTTCAATCGGCATATTTCTTCAGAACCCATTTCGACATAATATTCAGGATCGAAATAATCGCACCGACTATAATGAATATACTACCCAAGCCCAAAATGGCTAATCTCACGGGGCCAATTTGCTTTACGTTGGAAAGCGCACAAAACAAGACTCCTCCGATAAGCAACCCACTTAAAATCGCTGTGTACAAACGCGGGTAACGTTCGCTCCAAAGACGCTTTCTGGTAACCTCTCCCTTTTGCATTATCGTTCGCCTTCAGAAGTCTCGCCGCACCTTATGCCTACCGATTTTATATCGAGTTTTTCACCCAATAACAACCTTTCGGTGGCCTTGGCCCAGTTCGATCAGGCAGCGGGAAGCGAACTTCCTGCCTTTCCAGACCATACCGTCGAGTCGTTCGGGATTGAGGACGAAGACATCCCTGCCCGCCGGTGTGCGGACCTCAAAGGCCTCGGCGCGGAACAGTTCGGCACCCTTAGCCTCAACAGGCCTGACCGTTATATTCGGCGTCGCGCCCTTGAACGGATGAAGCAGCGTGGCGAACCCGACTACGCCGTCGTGTTCGGCAATCGGCATCCACCGCCTTGCACGCAAATGATACCGGTCCGAATATGTGCTCTTGACGGTTACCTCGTCGCCGGCAAAATCCACGCCCGTCTCCAGCCGGCGGAGATTTTCCGTCCGCGCTAACGCCAGCAGCATCGCAGGTCGGCCTTTCGTGCGCACCAGGCCGGGGCGCACCGGCGCGAACGGAAACGGCGAATGCCAGTTCTGCGTGATCGCCATTCCCGCCGGCTCCGGACTGGCAAGCCGACGAACCGAATCAAAAACAAACGCATAACCCGGATCCTTGATAAATACCACCGTCCACCGCACAATCGCGTTGGCGCTCTCGCTGCCAAGGCGGTAATACTTGTAGGCGGTGTGGCAGGCGGAGAAGTAATCAATTTCCGGCTCCGAATGCCAGAATACGTCCCTTCCCCGAACATCGTCGGCTACGGCGCAATCGAAATGCTGCCCGCCAATCGTAACGACGTTATGATACTCCGGCGTCCGAATGAGCGTATCCAGCGGATTGTCATAACTGTCGAACCGCCCCGCCTCCTCGATCAGCGGCTGACCCAGCGCCCAGAAGTTCAGGTTGAGCACGTCCATGTGCGAGTGCCAACCGGCGAACTTTCCGAAGGTGATGTTCAGATAGGCCGAATCCGACTCGCCGCCGTTGCGCATGATGGCGAATCCGGACGGTTTGAGCAGGTACGACCGGCTTCGGTCGATTCTGAGGTCCCTGCCCGCGCCCTTGGGGAAATATCGCAGGGCCTTGTCGATGATGCCTCTGCCGGAGCCGAGTTTACAGTCGCCGTATTCCGGTTTCAGTTCGTCGCGCCCGAGCGTCCTGGCGAACCAGCGGAAGGCGCTGCGAATCTTCCGCAGGAAGTAGCCCTCATCTTTTCCCAGCCCGCCCCGGCACTGCGCCATATCGTAAGCGTCGAGAATGCCGTTGAGACTCATAAAGCCGTATCCCCAGCATCTATCGGAATGTCCGCCGTCGGAGAAGAAGTCCTTGCGAAGGTGCTCGCGAAGATAGCGCAGGGCAGTCTTTTCCCACGTTCGAGACTCGGAAAACTCCGGGAATATCCTCGCCAGGCGGAAAAGCCCCGAGCATCCGACAATCTGCCAGTTGCCTTCGCGGCAGGATTTCTGGCAGCGCTTTAGTGATCTTGCAAAACCGAGGAAGAGTTTGACGAACGCCTCAACAGTACGTCCGACGACCTCACCGGTATTAATCAGCGAAAGGTACAGCGGAAGCAGGTTTCTGGCCTTCCCCCAGGACCCGAGTTCGTAATACACGGGACGTTGAGGATGCACCGAGTTACGCGCCGCGTAGTAGGAGTCGATGATGTCAATCAGGCAATCGCCATATCGCTTCTCGCCGCGCTCGATGAATCGGCGAATCGCCGGGGTCAGCCAGGATAGGCCGAGGAGTCCGTACTTGCCGATTTCGCCGAATTCATCGCAATCCCAGTCGATCTTCGATTTGAACTGCACTGTGTGATCATGCGAAGCGGTGATCCTGAGTTTCAGCACATCCTCGGCTTTCTGGCGTGGATGGGGCGGTTCGCGCTCGATTCGCTCGCGTTCGAGAATCCACACGTCCTTCAATGCCAGGCAGTGATATTCCGCCAGCGCCTTGTAAGCGGCGTCTTTCCGGCCGGTCAGGCCAAGGCGAACCGCTTCGGTGAGATGCTCAATGCCCTCACCCCTGGCCGGCGCGCGGATGTGCGACCAGAAGTCCTTCTCGGAAATATCGCAGATGCTGTCGGGATAGTCCTTGCTCTTCATTGTTTACATCTCTCAAAAGGCAAGCAGGGAATTAATAGTTGAATAATGAATATCGAACAGGGAATTTTGAATTGCGAAGTGAAAGAAAAAGAAGAATTGTAACAGGTCGGCATTTTATCACCCTTTTTCGTCATTCCTTTTGGCTGTGCCTGTGCTGGTAACGAAAATGGAGATTAGTTCATCGTTTTCGACAATTGCAAAGTCAAGTTTATCAAAACGCTGTAGCAATCTTTTCTTTTTGATCACCTTAAGCCAGACGAGCGTTTCTCGTAACTCCTTCAGGCAAACCCTCATCTTGTGGACAAAATCCTTCCTTGATTCAGCCGCTCGCGCCTCGCCATAATTTGCGGCAGGAGACGTGCCGCAACGAATCAATTGACCGGCGATATGATTCTCGATGCTCGTTTTTGGTAACGCTTCGGCAATTTCGAGAATCAAAACCGCAAAATCAATCAACCGCTCCTGAAGGTCATATTTTTCCCGCTTAGGCCGACCCGTCCTATCCCGATTTTTCCTTACTTCCAAATTAGTTGTACCTGTCCTGTTGTTCTTCTTCTTTAAACTTCAAACTTCGTAATTCTCTGTTCAATATTCAATATTCCCTAGAACTTCAGAACTTCACTTGTGGCGTTTCGCGCTGGGCGGGTTCCTCGATTTCGAAGTAGTCGCGCACCTGGAAGTTAAACATTCCGGCGATGATGCTGTTCGGGAATTTCTCGCGGGCGGTGTTGTAAATCGCGGCAGTGTCGTTGTAGTGCTGGCGAGAGAAGGCGATCCTGTTTTCCGTAGCGGTCAGTTCCTCCTGCAACTGCATGAAATTCTCGTTGGCCTTGAGGTTGGGATAGGATTCGCTCAAGGCGAATATCTGGCGCAATGCGCCGGTGAGGAAGTTCTCCGCCTTGGCTTGACCCTTCACGTCGCCGGGGCCTACGGCGATGGCGGCATTGCGGGCCTGGATGACGCGCTCGAGGGTCTCCTTCTCGTGCGCAGCGTATCCCTTGACCGTCTCGACAAGGTTGGGGATCAGGTCGTAGCGCCTTTTCAGTTGCACGTCGATCTGGCTCCACGCCTCCCGGCAGCGTATGCGTTTCTGAACCAGACTGTTGTAAATGCCGATAACAACAAAAATCAGCAAAACGATAAGACCGAGGATAATCCAGACAGGAAGCATGCTCATAGTTGCTATAGCCATATTTGTTCCCCTTATAAAAAGCTTTTCAGCGTTCAGCAAACATGACAGTGAGTCTAGACGTCCGCGGAAGGAAAAATCAAGACAAAACAACCAATAATGTCGCAAGTATGGTAATATGCTCTATACTTACACCGTTCTTATGCATGAATCGGGAAATCCGTAGTGGATTCGTTCACGCTGGACAAACTTGAATTCGATCAGGTCCGCCAGATTCTCACCCGCTTCTGCCGTTGCGCGCTTGGGCGGAACCTAGCCGGTCATATCGGTCCGTCGCGCAGGCCCGATACCGTCCGCCGGTGGCTCGAGGAGACTTCGCAGATGGTCCGCGCTCTTTGCAACGCCGGCCTGCCGCCGTTCGGAGGAATCACCGACATCCGCGAACAACTTGGGCGGGCTCATCCCGGCGGCGGGGCGAGCGGAGAAGACTTCGCTGTTATCGCTTCGGCTTTGGAAGGATCAGGCGCTGTCCGGCGGTGGGCCCTGGGGCTGGATGAATCACTGAATCTGATTCGCGCCACAGCCGGGAGTCTTCCGGAGTTCGGAAAGGAACTCGACGCCATTCGCTCCGTGGTGGATTCGGGCGGCGGGATTTACGAATCCGCCTCGGAAAATCTCGCCCGCACCCGACGGGCAATTGAAGAGACGCGCCGACGCATCCACGAAGTCGTCTATGGATACATTCGCAGGTCCGACGTGGCGAAAATCCTCCAGCACGCGACCGTTACGCTCCACGACGACCGGTTCGTCCTTCCGGTAAAGGCCGAGCACCGCCGGCAACTGCCCGGCGTGATCCACCGCGCCTCCAATACCGGCGCGACCGTATTCGTCGAACCGAACGAGTCGGTCGAACTGAACAACTCGCTGGTCAAACTGATGGAGGATGAACGACGCGAAGTCGCCCGCCTGCTGAACGAACTGTCCATACTCGTCCACCACCGCCACGACGATATTACATCCGCTATGCGGACACTCGGACAGATCGACCTGCTCGCAGCCAAGGCCCAGTACGCATACGAGTTCGAGTTCACCTGCCCGGAGATTACCGACCGCGGCGGGCTGCAACTGCACCAGGCCCGCCATCCGCTGCTTATTGAGCAGGCCTATCAGCAGGAAAAACAACAGAAAACCCCATTCGAGGTTGTTCCCATCGACGTTCGCCTTGGTATGGATTTCGACATCCTGATTATTACGGGCCCCAACACCGGCGGTAAAACGGTGGCGATGAAAACTGTCGCCCTGATGGCGATAATGGCCCAGTCGGGCCTGCACATCCCCGCCCGGCGAGGAAGCACGCTTCCGGTATTCCGAGACGTCCTGCTGGACGTCGGCGACGAGCAGTCGCTCCAGCAGTCGTTATCGACTTTCGGCGGGCACATCCGGCGGGTCAGGAACATCATACGCCAGGCGGACCGTTTCAGCCTCGTGCTGCTGGACGAACTGGGCGCCGGAACCGACCCGGACGAAGGCGCCGCTATCGGACAATCCGTCCTCGACGCCCTCCGCCGGGCGGGATGCCTGGCAATGATCTCAACGCACCTTGCCGCTCTGAAGGCATACGCCTTCAACCACGACCGCGCAGACAACGCATCGGTCGAGTTCGACACGCGAACGCTGCGCCCCACCTACCACCTTCGCATCGGCGAACCGGGCGAAAGCCACGCTATCACCGTCGCCGCCGCTATGGGTCTTCCCAAGCAGATGATCGCCTCTGCCCGGAAATACCTCGGTCAAAAAGGCGGCGTGTTCCGCAAGGCAATTCGCGCCACGTCGTCGGCCCGACGCGCATCCGAGGACGCTCGCGCAAAGGCGCACTCGGCGCAACTTGCCGCTGAAGATACGCAGGAACAATACGAATCGAAACTGGCGGACCTGTTCAAACTACAGGAAAAATTCGAAAACTGGACTGCTTCGCTCGCGGAATTCAAACCCGGAGATGAAATCCATGTCCCGAAAATAAATAAACCGGGCCGGCTGGTTCGCATCCAGTTCAACAGGCAAATCGCCGTCGTCGATGTCGATAACGTGCAGGTCGAGGTTCCGCTGGCTGAACTGATGCCGGATATGGGGCAAATGGATATTCGCAGCGAGATTTCAACGCTCCGCGAGCAGATCATGTCCCAGGCCCGCCAGACGGCTGAAATACGCACAGAGGCGGAGCACCTCAGGCGGGAGTATCATAACTCGCTGACCCATCAGCGAAACCGGCGGCATCAGTTCGAGCAGTGGATTGCGGAAATCGGAAAAGTAAAGGTCGGAGACGTCGTGCCGATCTCGCGCCCGCCGGGAAAAGGAAAGTTGCTGGAACTGGACCTGCCGGGCGGGCGGGCGAAAGTTGAGACAGACAAAGGCCCGCTGTCGATTACAATCCAGGAACTTTTCCCTCAGATCGGACCGTTCGCCGTCCATAGAAAGGCGCCGAAGCGCGGGACTCACAAAAAGAAGCCCGACCGCCGCGACCAGCCCGTCCATCACCGCCGACCCGACAGCGCCGCAGCAAAGGCCAATCGCCAAGCCGTACTGGCGACCACGCCGGGTGAGAAACTCTACGTCGTGCCGTTCCGCAAGCAGGCAACCTTAATCCGGTTCAATCACGACAAGGACCAGGCCGTTGTCCAGTCCGGAGCGTTCGAGATGCAAATCCCCATCGCCGACCTGGAACCAGCCAAAAAACCTAAATGATTGCCTGCCGAATCTCCCACCCCGCCGAGACATTTGAATCTCTTTCAAGTACTCGTCGATGGGGTTCTCGGCGCCGCTGTCAAGCACGACGTCAATGTTCGTCTGACCGTTCGCGCCCCGCCGGACAAAGCGACTATAGTCAAGGCGGCTATACACGCGCAAATCACACGTAAACGATTCATGGACCGCTTCCTAAACCATCGAATCGCGCAATTCGCGGCAACTACACAAAACCCCCATTCTGTAAACAATATAATGCACCACCAAACCGGGATTGCTTCGAGAGTGGGGCTTTGGCATCCGGGATGACTTGAATGGAGAAAAATAAAAGCCTCATCGATTCGTTGCAGAGAAGCCCCGGCGGGCGTAAAGTAATGCCGTTATGAACCTGCGAATAATCAAGACGGACGAACCCATGCGCAGCCCGGCTGTGAGGGCGCTGCGGGACAGGCTCCGCGCCGGCGTCGTAGCCGACGGGACCGGGCAGGTCGATGTGCCCGCCTCCGTGCGCGAGATCATCGCCGATGTCCAGAACCGCGACGACCAGGCCGTCATCGAATGGACCAGGAAACTTGACAAGACCGAATTGACGAGCGAAACGCTGCGCGTTCCTTTCGAGCAGATACAACAGGCCCACTCAGCCGCCGACGAAGAGTTTCTCGCCCTGATTCGCCGGGCGACGGCGAACATCCGCCAATATCAGGAAAGCATCATGCAAAAAGCGCCTGTCTCGCTGAAGCGTGCGGGCCGGCAGTCAGGCGTGCGATACACCCCGATTAACCGCGTTGGCGTGTACGTTCCGGGCGGACGAGCGGTTTATCCTTCGACGGTCCTGATGACGGTAGTACCGGCCCAGGTAGCCGGCGTGGGCGAAATCGCCCTGGCCAGCCCGCCACTGACCGAAGGCGACATCAGCCCGATGGTCTTGGCATTGGCGGGCGAACTGGGCGTCTCGGAAGTCTATCGCGCCGCAGCCGTGCCGATCCTTGCCGCCTTGGCTATGGGAACAAAAGCGATTCCCGCGGTTGATAAAATCGTCGGACCCGGAAACGCCTTCGTAACCGAGGCCAAACGTCAGTTGTTCGGGCGGGTGGGAATCGACAGCCTGGCCGGGCCCAGCGAGGTGTTGATTATCTCCGACGAATCTGCCCGCCCCGATTGGCTCGCTGCCGACATGCTCGCCCAGGCTGAACACAACCCCGGTTCGGCAGTGCTTGTAACGACGTCGGAAAAACTTGCAAACAGCGTCGTTGCGGAAATTGACAAACAACTTCCGAAACTTCAGCGGAAATGCGCAATAGAAGCGGCGATGGAAGATTACTCCGCGATTATCGTCGCGCCCGAAATCGACGCAGCCTGCGAATTGGCCGACGATTTCGCGCCGGAACACTTGCAGATAATCACATCCGACGACGAGGCGGTCCTTGCGAAAATCCGTCATGCCGGGGCGATATTCCTCGGCGCCTTTACGCCGGTGCCGCTGGGCGATTACTACGCCGGTCCGTCGCACGTCCTTCCGACCGGCGGGACGGGGCGATTCTTCGGGCCTCTGTCGGTTAACGATTTCCTCAAGGCCTCGAGCGTAGTTCGCTACGACGCTGCCGCCCTGGCAGAAGACGCCGACGATGTAATCGAATTCGCCACACGCGAAGGGCTGACCGCACACGCACGGGCTTTGGAGATACGGAAAGAAAGACCGCCGCAGAGACGCTGAGAACGCAGAGGGAAATGATATTAAAAAAATCTCTTCTCTGCGCTTTCTGCGTCTCTGTGGCCCATGGTTTCGAAATGAGTTACTTTCGCGAAAATATCGAGAAGATGGTCGGTTACGTTCCCGGTGAGCAGCCGGCTGCCGGCGAGCGGGTAATCAAACTCAACACCAACGAGAACCCTTATCCGCCGTCGCCGAAGGCGCTGGAAATTCTGCAAAACCTCGACGGCGAGGCGCTTCGTCGGTATCCCGACCCGTCGGCTACGCAGTTTCGCAAGGTCGTCGCGGAGGTTCTAGGCCTGCCGCTCGATTGGATTATCGCCGGCAACGGCAGCGATGAGATATTAACGATGATCCTGCGCGCCTGCGTCGGCCCGGACGATACCGTCGCCTACGCCGTACCGACTTACGTTCTGTACCGAACGCTGACGCAGATTCAGGCGGGGCGGTGCGTCGAAATCCCATACGGCGAGGATTTTGCCCTGCCCGCCGACGCCCTGGCCGATGCGTCCGCCGTTGTTACATTCGTCGCCAGCCCCAACAGCCCCTCGGGAACGACCTATTCGATCGAACAACTCGACGTACTGGCAGGGCGGCTCGAAGGCGTGCTGGTGGTGGATGAAGCCTATGTCGATTTCGCCGACGGCGATTGCCTGGAAATCGTCCGGGGAGACCCCCGGGCAGACGCCCGCCCGTCTGGGCGCCTGTCTGGGCACCGGCGGGAAAACGTCATTATCCTGCGGACGCTTTCGAAGGGTTATTCGCTGGCCGGTCTGCGCCTGGGCTTCGGCGTGGCTGACCCGGCGGTGCTGGAAGGGCTTTGGAAGGTCAAGGACAGTTACAACGTCGATGCCGTCGCCGCGGCTGTGGGGTCAGCCGCCTTTGCCGACCAGGATCACAAAAACGCCAATGCTGAGATGGTCAAAGACTCCCGCGCTAAACTGGCTGAACAATTGACAGACCTGGGTTTTCGCGTCTGGCCGTCACAGGCGAATTTTCTTCTGACTCGTCCGCCGGATGGCGATGCAGAACGCCTTTATCAAGGCCTAAAGGCCGGTGGAATCCTCGTCCGATATTTCAATCAGCAGGGGCTGGACGATAAACTGCGAATCACCGTAGGAACGGATGAGCAAAACGCCGCGCTGGTGGCCTCGCTTCGCAGGCTTAGGGGAAAGGGATGAAGAGTTCGGAGTTCGGAGTTCGGAGTTCGGAGTGCGGAGTGCGGAGTGCGGAGTGCGGAGTGCGGAGTTCGGAGTTCGGAGTGCGGAGTGCGGAGTTCGGAGTGCGAGAGGTGAACATCGAAGGTAACGTACGAGGTCAGATATGAATACGACGACAATCAATCACTACAGGGATCTTGTTGCGTGGCAAAAGGGGATGGACCTTGTGGAGGCCGTGTATCGTCTGACCGCAGCATATCCTCCCGATGAACGGTTCGGACTGGTTGTTCAAACACGCCGGGCGGCGGTAAGCGTACCCAGTAATATTGCTGAGGGTTTTGGGCGTTCAGGAAAGGCCGACTTCCTGCGGTTTCTGGGAATCTCTATCGGTTCGGTCAACGAGGTTGAAACGCAATTGCTGATTGCCGTACGTTTAGGGTTTATGACCAATTTGCAGATGAATCAAACCGTTGCTTTATCTGAAGAAGTGCGTAAAATCCTCAAGGGATTGATCGGAGCACTGAGGAAGTCAGGCAAATCGAACATAGGATCTTGCCATTGATTCTACTCGCTGCGAGTTACAGGAAACGAGTTCGGAGTGCGTCCGCACTCGGAACTCCGCACTCGGAACTCGGAACTTAATACACGGAATGACCATGAGCAAACGCACCGCCACAATCAAACGCAAGACCAAAGAGACCGACATCGAACTTACGCTGGACCTTGACGGGGCCGGTAAGGTCGATGCAAAGACCGGCGTTGGTTTCCTCGACCACATGCTCGACCATCTCGGCAAGCACAGCCTGACCGACATTACCGTCCGCGCTGGCGGGGACCTCGAGGTGGACGATCACCACACCGTCGAGGACGTCGCCATCTGCCTGGGCGAAGCGTTGGCGAAGGCCTTGGGCGACAAGGCGGGGATTCGCCGCTACGGGTGGGCGTCGGTCCCGATGGAAGACGCCCTCGCCGACGTATCGCTGGACCTGTCGGGCAGGCCTGCGGTCGTTTTCAACGTCTCCTTCGTAGGCCCGAAAATCGGAACGTTCGACGTGCAGTTAATCGAGGAGTTCCTCCGCCGCTTCGCCGCCACCGCCGGGAT
This sequence comes from Planctomycetota bacterium, assembly GCA_034190305.1. GTDB lineage: Bacteria > Planctomycetota > Phycisphaerae > SM23-33 > SM23-33 > JAUWNJ01. Next base: position 14,129 of record JAXHSV010000019.1, read on the forward strand.
GAACCTCCACGTCAACGTCCCTTACGGCGTCAACGACCACCACATCGCCGAAGCCATCTTCAAGGCCGTCGCACAGGCGCTCCGAACCGCCAAGTCACCCGACCCCGACCGCTCCGGCGAAGTGCCAAGCACAAAAGGAACGCTTTAGGGGAAAGATTATTCATGCATGCAGCGATGATATGTGTAGGAGTGTTTTTTGTTGCCGTCGCCGTCATGGTGCTTGTCGGCATCGCCGGATTGGTGCTCCTGATTGTCGGCCTGGTGACGAGGCGAAAGGCGTTGTGGGGTAGTGGTATTGCGGCGGTACTTCTGTCATTTATCGCCGGTGGAGTTACAATCGGCTTGGGCGTTCGATACATGATCTTAAGCGCATCCGAAGCCGTGTTTTCCTCGGTTGCCGTGAGCGACTCCTCGTTTTTTGTGTCTGTCAGCGATGAAGAAATGCGCAATTGGTTCAGCGATAACGCTGATGTGGAACTCCCGGACGAAGTTGTACTACTGAATGGGCTGTCCCACACCATTTTGCCCACCTCGACCTACTATATGAAGATTTCCGCACCCGAAGAGTTCGGAACATTTCTCGAAGAACATTTTTCCACGGATACATGGTCCGGCGTTGAAGCACACTTCAATCTTTCAAGGCTGGACGAGGAAGAAAAAGCCAGCCTGCCGTTCTGGAACCTTTCTGAAATCAAACAGTGCAGTTTCTTTTTCCAGGTCTCATCCGGAATTGCCTGACGTTACATACGTAGCCTATGACAGGGAAAAAGGCATTGCGTATGTCGTCGGCCGGCAAGGGTGGAACTAAGCCGACAACGCGGGTTAGTCTAGGCCCGAAGGGCCGGTCAGAAGTTAGCCTGGGGCGTAAGCCCTAGGGCAGAAAGGAGTTATAGCAAAAGCCCCAACGGGGCGACAGAAGGTTTTGCCGTCGGGGTAATTTCTGTCGCCCCGTTGGGGCTCTGGATGCTCTACCGCACGCACCGTGCCCTGGCGGGCACGGCTAACTTCTGCTCGGTCCTTCGGGCCTGAATGGCGATCAACCGGACTAATACCGGGCGCACAAAGTTAAGGCGCTAGGATGATTAACGGCTACACCGTTCGTGGTAATGCGAACCGTTCTTTTGGTGCATTGTGTCCCTATTCGCAAGCGCAAAAACTTTGTGCGCCCAGTATAACCCGCGTTGTCGTGCTAAGCATTGACTGAAAAGTAGTTTTCGGCCGCGTCAGTGGCGCCTTTCTTAGCCCCGTCCGGAAGGGCGGGGCTAAGAACGACGCCAAATATCCAAGCCCCAGCGGGGCGCTTAAATCTTGTTATCATAACAGGTTGTGATTGAATCGAAACGCTCCTGCGGAGCTGGGCCTGTACGGAGCATTTTCCACGGGCTTGGCGCCCGTGGCTAAGGAAAACGTCCCTATGGGACTAAAAGATTACTTTTCAGACAGCGACCAATATTTTACTGAATCCGGATTTGACAACATAAGAAGTACCTCTCATTCGGAAGGAAGATTCGGAAATGTTTGATTTTGCGCGGTTGGTATGGTTGATTCAATTGCATTTGGAATGGTTGGGTAAATTACTGGTGTTGGTTTTGGTGGCGTTGTCGTTTATGTCAATCTTTCGGAAGGCTGGTTACTCTCGATGGATGAAACTGCTGATAATTGTTCCCATCGCCAATATATTTGTTTTTTTTTGCTGGTTTTCGGCGACTGGCCTGTCAATCTACATTCTAGGTACTTGAAAATTCGAACCGGCGACGCTTCGGATGAAGATGCTTACGACGTGCTGGGGGATGCATTTCGCCTTGAGCATAAAGGACGATTCGACGCTGCAATGGAGCGATATCAGGAAATCGCCACCAGGTTTTCAGACCGGCCTCCCGGACGGGATGCGAAGAACTACATCCAAAACCTGCGCGCAAAGATGGGTGGCGGGCGGTAGGGAGGACACATCTACGGGAACATATGGAAAAATTGTTACCATTCAGGCGTTCTTGTTTTGTAGCAGGCCCCCGCTTTAGCGGGGGTACACAATGGTGATTTATTAAACCCCCTTTCTCTCTTTCCCGTCCCTAAGGGACGGGAAAGAGAGAAAGGGGGAGGGCGAGTTGACCTCGATCACCCCAGATAAAGCGGGGGGCCTGCTACAAAGCATTTTAATGAGATGCCAACGTACCAACCTGAACGGTGGGGTTGTTGAATAAGTCCTGTAAGGACAATTGAAAATAACCCCCGTACGGGGGAATGGGACGCCGTTACCGGTCAGTCCTGTAGGGACGGATGAGGTGTACATAAGACATGCCCTTGTAAGAACTTCAGTCGTCCCTATGGGACTTGGCCGATCTCGTCGCCTTTGTCCCAGCAGTGAACTGCTGGGCTATTATCAATTGCCCCTCTGGGGCAAAACCGGCATTTTCAACAAACCCACGGTTACGAATTTTTTCTAAACTCCGCCTTCAGACCAGCCCATAAACATAAATTGTCAGTACTTCTTGGAAATCGGCACGGATGCCGGTGAATCGGCAAGGAAGCCGGGGTATTTCATGTTTTCGTACCTCTCGCAGTTTATCTACAGATTCCATTCCAAGCCCATTTTGACCATTTTGACGGCAGCACTGGCCATCCTGATTGCAGCGATATTGTTGGCCAGTTTCGTCCGCTGGCTTCGACGGCGCCGGCAGGAGAGGCCGGACAACTGGGTTGGGCTGATTACCGGCTCGCCCGCCGCTGCCGCCAGGCCGGTCGTCGGAACTCGCTTGCCGCGAGTCATCCGGTTGCACTGGGTTACCACTATCCGCCGAAGCCAACCGGCGAATGCCTTGGCTTCACGCAGTTGGGCAAGCTCCCGAAAAGCAGCCAGGAATGCTTCCTGCGCCGCATCCTCAGCCAGGTGAAAATCGCCCAGTATCGCATACGCACAGCCGTAGGCCATGTCCTGATACCGCCGGACAATCTCGCCGAACGCCGCCAGGCGCTGTTCCGCGGCCACATCCGCAGCCGCCGCCTTTTTCACCAACGATTCAATCTCTTCCACATCGACTCCAGTTTCGAAGGCCTTCTACTATTATGAGCCGACTTCGGCGCGCAAGGATACCTGTTCCGAAAGAATTTATAGCATGGTGCAGCTGCCGCGTTCTTACAACCGCACGTCGATGCCGGCTGCGGCGAGGTGTTCTTTCATCTGACGAATGGTGAACTTTCCGAAGTGGGCGATTGAGGCGACCAGGACGGCGGCGGCGTGGCCTTCAAGGATGGCCGCCGATAGGTGTTCCAGTTCGCCGGCGCCGCCTGAGGCTATCACCGGCACGGAAACCGCATCGGCGATCGCGCGGGTCATGGGTATGTCATAGCCGGCCTGCGTGCCGTCGGCGTCCATGCTGGTAGGAAGGATAGCGCCTGCGCCCAGGGCAACGACTTTTTCAGCCCATTCAACCGCATCTATGCCCGCCGGCTCCGATAATAAGTAGATTTACCGGATTCATCTGTCCCCTTTCCCGTTACGAAAGGTATCCGCGCGCGACCATTGCCGAGCAGACCGTCCCGACGCCCAGGTACATCGCTGCGTTTCGCATAGTCATTTTCCGCAGGCAGGAAAGTTCGTGAACTTGTTGGAATTTTTCCATCATCCGCTGCTGGAGGCGCTTTCGGACTTCTTCTTCGGTCATCTGCTCCTGCTGCGTTTCCTGCGTGAACTCCAGATACGAGACAAACACACCGCCGGCGTTGCAAAGGATGTCGGGAATCATAAAAATGTTTCGCTGGGTGAGAATCTCATCGGCTTTAGGACTGGTCGGACCGTTGGCGCCTTCGGCGATGATTTTGGCCGAGATGCGCGGTGCGTTCTTCGCGGTTATCTGATTTGCCGAAGCAGCCGGGATAAGCACATCGCAAGGCATCTCGAGCATTTTTTGTCCGTCGATGTTCGAGGCGGCGGCGAAGTCCCTGACCGATCCGGTCTTGCCGACGTGTTCGGTCAGCGCGTCGATGTTCAGACCTTTTTCATCGGCGACGGCGCCGTGAAGGTCGCTTGCGGCGATAACCCGCGCGCCCAGTTCGCACATCGCCCCTGCCGCCACAGCCCCGACGTTTCCGAAACCCTGGATGACGGCATTAGCGCCTCGCATCTCGATACCAAGCGCCTTGAATGCTTCTGCGATGCACATTACCACGCCGTTTCCGGTTGCTTCCCGCCGACCCGGAATGCCGCCCAGGATTACGGGTTTGCCCGTAACGTAGCAGCCCTGTGTGGTGGCCTGGCCCATGGAAAAGGAAATCGCGTCCTTGATATGCCCCATGTCCCGTTCGTTAGTTCCCATGTCCGGGGCGGGCACGTACACCTGCGGACCGATATGCCTGTGGGCGTTGCGGGCGTAACTGCGAATGAGCGTTTCCTTGTCGAACTTGTCGAGTTTCTCCGCATCCGCGACGATGCCGCTTTTACCCCCGCCGAAAGGCACGCCGATCAGCGCGCACTTCCAGGTCATTTCCATCGCCAGGCCGGTAACGTCGTCCAGCGTAACGCCGGGCGTCATGCGGATTCCGCCCTTTGCCGGACCCAATGCCTCGCTGTGGCGAACGATAAAAGCGCGGAACATGTGCAGTTTCTTGTCACCCAGTTGGGGGCCTAGTGTTATCTCGATTCGCTCTCTTGGGCGGCGAATCTTGGAAAGAAGCTCCGCATCCACCTGTCCTTCCAGCAATCCCGCCGCCTGGTCGAAATTCGCCAAGGCCGTCGCCAAGATTGAATTGGCAGCCATTTTTTGCTCCCTGTTCAAAGATGGTGTGAAATCAGTACTGTTTTTCCGATTAGAGGGCGGAGGCTACACCAATGCCGTGTGCAATTCAATCCCACCGGCGGGAGAATTTAATTATTTTTCAACAGGTAAAACGTCGTTCGTAAAAGCTGGCGCACCCTCGCACACCCGATTGGCTTGTCGTTTCGCATTGTTGTTAACCAAAAGTCATCGTGTTTCCGACCAACCCCAGCCATAAAATTACTTGCTATGGACTACCGGACGGATTACTACAATATAAAGGCCTGTGCTTCGGCGAGGCGATAACCTGCATACGCAATTTGAAGGAGAAAACTAATGAAAAATCCTGTTGGGAAAAAGATGATTCACGTTGTATTGCTTACAGCTCTTGCGGGCTGCGGTAACAGTTCTGATGTCATATCGAGAACCGGAGACTTCGAATCGTCGGTTCCCGACGACCGCGTCCAGCCGCTGGGTTTCAGCATTACCGATTATCCGACGTTCGAAGATCTCACCAGCCTGTTCAGGAAATGTCACGCCGAAAGCGAGAAGATTTACAATGGTGACGGCAGTTGGGGAAAAGGTTACGGCGACCGGTTCGACCCGCCGGTTTACCACCCCCTTGTGCGAGACACTGCCAGAAGAGTGCTCGGTTACATAGACGCCTACCACTCCACCGGCGAGGCTATCTACAAGCAGCGGGCCAGGGAAGGGCTGGAATATCTCCTGAAGGTGCAGCGGACCGACGGGCAGTTCATCTGGTGGTACGGCGACCCGAAAAAAGGAACTGTCGGTGGCGGGTCCAGCCTGTACGTAACCGGCATTCCCGCCGCCGCCCTTATCGAAGGATACAAATTCTTCAAGGACAAGAAGTACCTGGCAGCGGCAAACAAGGCCTGCGATTACATCTGCACCGTTCCGGACGAAAGAGGCAGTCATCCCCGCGTCTTTTCGGTCACCAATGCCAATTACAATCTCTTCGCCAGTTGGGCGCTAGCTGTAAATTATGAGGTAACTGGGAATGAGTATTATCTCGATCGGGCACAACGTTTCGCCTGGAGCGCTATATACAAGCAACTCCCTTCGGGGATGTGGTCCGACGAGCACAACCAGAAAATCTGTTACCACGGAATAATCATGCGCGGCCTGGCGACACTTTTGTCGGTGATGCCCGAAAATGACGCGCATCGGGCGCAGATACAAAAAGCCACTTTCAAAGCTCTGAATCACTTTATACGCAGACAGCAGCCGGACGGAAAAACACTCACCATGGCAAGCGGACGCAACGCTGCATGGGACGCTTTTTCCAGCCAGAGCATCGCGATAATCTCAATGCGATTAAACTGGCCTGTGTCGGACTCGCTTCACCTAGCGGCAAAGGGCGCGACGGCCAGCAGTTATCATATCATGACTGTCGGAAGCCTAATGCGAGCATATAAGCAAGCCGAGCGTTAAAAGACCCGCTCACAGCTGAATCGAGGTTTGGGGATGGCTTCCAGTAACTAAAAATTATTGGTCTGGTTCAATTCAGGGTAACACCTATGATGCAAAAGATTTTCATTCGTCATTTTGTAACAGGCCCCCGCTTCAGCGGGGGTATATAAGGGTTTTTCTTCCACAACCCCCACTCCCTTTTTTTCCTCGCCCTTTTAGGGCGAGGAAAAAAAGGGAATGGGGATTAACGAAAGACCCTCTTGCACCCCCGCCGAAGAGGGGGGCTGTTACAAAACAACATTGGGAACGACTGTTACCCGGGAGCACCGGTTTTTGAACCAGGCCAAATTAGTCGGGTTCTTCGAGGTTGCGATGCCGGAGTTCCTCCGCCCGGCGCTT
>JAXHSV010000190.1:0-6178 GCA_034190305.1 Planctomycetota bacterium
GACCGCTCCCTTGCGGTCGCGGCTCGTTTATCTCCCGCCGGCACACAGGTTATACGCCGGAATAATTCGTGTAAATTCGTGGACTGATTTTTAAAACCGGGTGTAAAAATGACCTTGAAAAGCGCAACTGCTTTTACAATAAACAGTTACAGACGATTCTTTCTTTCCGAATCTTTCCGAATCTTTCCCCAATCTTTCCCAATTGTTCCGAATCGTTCCGTACCGTTCCGTACCGTTCCGAATAGTTCCGAATAGTTCCGAATAGTTCCGGCAGATTCGCTTTGCTCATCTGCCGGCTTTACGGTATTCCAGTCTCACGGTCTCTTCAGGTGGCATGCGTGGCAGTGGCTGGGGTTGTCAGTCATCGGGAGCAGTTCGGGGGTTTGCTCGACGCATTTGCGGACGACGGTAACGGGCTGGGACTGGACGGTGATTTGGCAGGTCTGCTCGTTGCCGTCGGCGGCTTTTTGTCGCGTCAGCGGGCAGCGCGGGTGGAAGCAGCAGCCGGTGGGCGGATTAATCGGCGAAGGGACTTCGCCTTCCAGTCGTATCCTATCGATCTTGTGGTTCGGGTCCGGGTGAGGAACGGCAGAGAAGAGCGAAATAGTGTACGGGTGTTGCGGGTTAACGTATAAATCGTCCCTGCCTGCGATTTCGACGATCCGGCCCAGATACATCACCGCCACCGCATCGGCGAAGTGCTCCACTACGGCAAGGTTGTGAGCGATGAAGAGGTAGGTAAGGTTGAACTCGTCCTGCAGGTCGTCGAGGAGGTTGAGAATTTGCGCTTGTATGGAGACATCCAGCGCGCTGACCGGCTCGTCGCATACGATAAACTCCGGCCTGGACGCCAGGGCGCGTGCGATTCCGATCCGCTGTCGCTGCCCGCCTGAGAACTCGTGCGGATAGCGTTTGGCGTGTGCGCCGTCCAGCCCGACGCGCCCGAGCAGTTCGGCGACACGTTGCCGGCGCGCCCGACGTGTATCGCAGAGCCGGTGGACCTTAATCGGCTCGCCGACGATGCTTCCGACGGTCATCCGGGGGTTGAGGCTTCCGACGGGGTCCTGGAAGATAATCTGCATTTTCCGTCGCAGCGTTCTCGTGGCTGATCGCGGTAGGCTGAAAAGGTCGATCCCGTCGAAACTTACCAGTCCGGATGTGGCGGGGATGAGTTTCAGTATCGTCCGGCCGACGGTGGTTTTGCCCGATCCGCTCTCGCCGACCAGCGCCAATGTCTCGCCGCGTCGGATGGAAAACGACACGCCGTCCACTGCGCGGACGAATTGCCGGTTAAACCACCCGCCGCGGACGGGAAAGAATGTCTTCAGGTCGCTGACGGCGACTAATGAATTTTGCGTGTCCTGGTTCATACGAAGAAATCCTGCTATCTTTCTTCTTCTTTCAGCAAGACGGAATCTCGTTATTTTTCTTTCCCTACGACAACGGTTGAATCCGCGGCTTGGGCCTGTTCGTATCCCGGGCACTCCCAGCAGGCGACCCAGTGTTTCGGGGCGACTTCTCGCAGTTCAGGTTCGTCCGTCCGGCACCTTGGAAGTTTGCAGCCTGCGGGGCAGCGGGGATGGAACTTACAGCCTGTGGGGAACGCCAGCGGGTTCGGAACGTTTCCGGGAATCGTCTCCAGCCGCTCCTTCTTCTGCCCCAGGCGCGGCAGCGACCGGAACAGGCCCTGCGTGTAAGGGTGCAGCGGTTCTCTGTAAAGCGTGGCCACGTCGGTCAGTTCCGCCAGTTTCGAGGCGTACATGACGCCGACGACGTCGGCGGTTTCGGCTACGACGGCGAGGTCGTGGGTAATCAGCAGGATGCTCAGCCCGCGAGATGCCTGGATTTGACGCAGCAGGTCGAGAATTTGCGATTGGATGGTAACGTCCAGTGCGGTCGTCGGTTCGTCGGCTATCAGCAGTTCCGGATCGCAGGACAGCGCCATTGCGATCATCGCCCGCTGCCTCATCCCGCCGGAGAGTTGGTGGGGATATTCCTTGTAGCGCTGCCGAGGCGCGGGGATGCCGACCTGTGCGAGCATCTCGACAGCCAGGTCTTTTGCCTGTCGGCGGGGGAGTTTGCGGTGCAGATCGATGGCTTCGACTATCTGGCTTCCGACGGTGAAGACAGGGTTCAGCGAGGTCATCGGCTCCTGGAAGATCATTGCGATCCGACCGCCGCGAACATCTCGCATCTGGCGCTCGGTCAGGCCTGTAAGGGCCTGGCCTTCCATTATTATTTCTCCGGCGATTATCTTTCCCGGCGGTTGCGGGACGAGGCGCATTATGCTCAGGGCGGTTACGCTTTTTCCGCAGCCGCTCTCGCCGACCAGCGCGAAGGTCTGCTCTTTCCCGATGGCGAAGGAGACGCCATCGACGGCCTTGACAACGCCGTCTTCGGTGAAGAAATGCGTTCGCAGGTTTCGGACGGTCAGTAATGTTCCGTTTTTGCTCATGCTGTTTTGAGTTTCGGGTCTAATGCGTCGCGCAAGCGGTCGCCGAAGATGTTCAATGCCAGAACAAGTATGAACAAAGACGTTCCGGCTGCGGTAATCTGCCACCATCGCCCGACTACAAGCCCCATGTTGGCGTCGGTAATCATCTGTCCCCAACTGGGTCTGCCTTCGACTCCCAGCCCCAGGTATGTAAGGGTTACTTCTGCGGCTACCGCGCCGATGAAACCGAGTGAAAAATTGATGATGCCCAGGTGCGTGACGTTGGGGATTACGTGTCGGATGAGAATGGCGAATCCGCGCCGTCCCGACGCTCTTGCGGCAAGGACGTAGTCCAATTCCCTTAGTTTTAATGTCTCTGCCCGGACAAGCCGGCAGGTGCCGATCCAACCCGTAATCGACAGGGCAAGGATAACGCCGGACATTCCGCCGAAGTCGAGTTCGAAAGGCGTGGCTTTGAACAATACCATCCCCTGAAACGCGAACTTGACGGCGATAATGCGGATAAGTCCCGGAATGGCCGCCAGCGTCGTGAATATCCAGACGATAAAGTCATCCGTCCGCCCACCATAGTAGCCCGCAATTGCGCCGAGAATCATTCCTAGCGGAATGGCGATAATGTTGGCCATGAAGCCCACGGTCATCGAGACCTGCGAACCCAGGAGTGTTTTTTGCAGGACGTCGCGCCCGAACTCGTCGGTTCCAAACCAGTGCTCGGACGATGGAGGCTGGTGGACGTTGTCATAATCGACGTTATCGGCCCAACCTGGCAGAATAAAACCGATGGATAAGGCTACGAGGGTATAGAAGATGATAATACTCAGGCATATCATGGCGGGTATGTCTCGCCGTATCCGTCGGGCGGCATCGGCCCAGAGGCTCCTGCCTATCCGCCGGTCGGTATCGACTGCCTGTATTTCAGCCTGAACCTGAGTCATTTTTAATAATTCACCTCAGCCTGATTCGAGGATCGAACACGGCGTAGAGAACGTCGGTAATCAGCAACCCGACGACATAGATAACCGCTGTCAGAAACGTCAGCCCTGAGATAATCGGTACGTCCCGGTCGGAGACGCTGGAAAGCATCAGGCTTCCCAGACCCGGCACGCCGAAGAACTGCTCCAGCAGCAGGGAACCCATTATCAGGAATGGTATGCTCACCACCAGCGACGTAAGTATGGGCAACATGCAGTTTCTCAGCACGTGGCGGAAGAGTATTCCCCGCAACGGAACGCCTTTGGCGCGGGCTGTGCGGACGTAATCCCGGTTGATCTCGTCGAGGAAAACCGTTCGGTAAAATCGCACCGATCCGCCAAGCCCGGCGACAACGGCGATACCGACAGGCACGAAGATATTAGCACGATTGTGCAGCCCCCAGCCGGCGGTCGGGGCAATCTCGAATATCAATCTCTGGCCGACAATCATATACACAAGGTAGGGGATGCACATACCCAGCACACAGATGAATACGCCCGTCTTGTCGAGCATCCTGCCTCGATAGTACGCTACAAGCGAAGAGACAACCATCGCCAGGAACCAGCCCATGGCCATTGCAGGAACGCTGATAGCCAAACTGTATTTGGCCCGCTTTTTTATAATGTCCAATAAAAGTTGTTTTGTTTTATAACTTCGGTTCTGAAAGGTAACGCTGTCGGAGAGGTGCCAGAAGAACTGCGAATCATGTATATTCGCCCAGTCGATCCGGGAAAAACCGGCTTCGAGTCGTCCCCGGTTTTCCGGGTACTCATTAATCAGGCGGACAAGAGCGCCGCAGGTGGCGTCCTTTGCAGGTCCTGCGACTGCGACTTTGTCCTTTTTTTGGGATTTCTCCGCAATGCCTGATAAGTCTATGGTAAGTTTCGAGCCGTCACGGAGGCTAAAGATCATCGCCGGTTTTGCGGGACTCACCGGTTGGCTCGTAGGCTGCGATGCAGTCTGGGTCTGTGTCTGAGGATCGACGGGTTTTTGTTCTTTCGGCTTAGGCTTGGTCAGCCAAGGGTCGCCTTGTGTCAGCTTTGTCAGGGGAGTATTTTCGCTGAGCAACTGGAGCGGAAGGCTGACGATGGTTTCATCGGTCTTTTTTTCGAGCATTATTGCCGAAACGGCTTTGGAACTTTTTGCGTCCCGAACGGCGAATTCTCCCTCACCTTTGCTTTTGTCGGTAATTACAAGGCGTCGCTGAAAATTAAGGACCATCGGAAGGTCGAGGCGGTTTTTCCTAAGCCATGCGACGCGTTGTTCCTTACCGAGTTTGGGGTTGACGAAGTGGGCTGTTACGTCTCCGGCAACAAGGCGAAAGAGCACGAATGTCAGCAGCATTACGCCGAGGATCGTAAAAACCGCCTGCACCAGTCGTCTAAGAACAAAACGCCCCATAACCGACTATTTCTCCTTGCCTCCAAGTTTATGCCTCAGGGCGGTGTCTATCCGGCTGTACTTGGCGTAACCGTAACCTATAGGGTGTGGCTTGAAATTCTTTACCCAGTCATAGATTAACACGTAACTCTGCGGTTCGGTCAACAGAAGCACCGGACAATCCTCGCTGATCATGTTGACCATCTTCGCATAAAGCATTGTCCGTTCCGGAGTGTCCGGCATGACGCGGACCTTTTCGTAAAGCCTGTCGAATTCCGGGTTGGAATAGTTGGAGTTATTTGTCTGTTTTTCGATGTTAGGCGAATAGAACAGCTGGAGAAAATTCTCAGCGTCGGGGTAATCGGCATGCCATCCCATTGTGTACATCTGGCACTGTTTGTTGTGGACTTTTTCCTGGAGTTTAGGCCAGTCGTTTAGATTTGTCTTCATTTGAACGCCGATTTTCGCAAACTGCTGACGGAAAAATTCCGCCCGCTTGGCCATTTCGCTGTCAATACCGGGCAGGTCAAGCGTCAGTTGCGGAATCCCGCCATTTACCAGCAGACCTTTGGCGTCCAGTTCCATCTTGGCGTCCTCAATTATTTTCTTCGCCGCCGCCGGGTCGAATTTATAATAAGGCCCCGGACCGGCCTGCTTCCAACCCGTGAACGAACTTGGCAGTATGTTCACCGCGCGCTTGCCGCGATTGTTGAAAAGAACCTTAAGGTAACTCTCCACGTCGAAAGACAGGCATAACGCCTGACGGAGCGATTTACTGGAACCGACAACTTCATCTTCCATATTGAAGACAATCCAGTACACCGCCGGCGACCAGTAACTCTTGAAATAAATATTCTTCTTCCGCCATTTCTTTTCGAGTTGCTTATCGGGATTGATAATGCTGTCGAAGACATCTTCCGGAATGCCTGTGGCGTCCCGTTGCTTGGTCAGGAAAAGCATCCATCCAGAGGAGCCCTGGGAAACGAAATCGAACTGAAACACGTCAATAAAGGGGACTTTCTTGCCGGCATCGTCCAGCAGTCCGGCTTTTTTGTCATCTTCCTCGCCCTCGGTGGGGTAGAATTCATCTCGAAAATCAGGATTCCGCATCAGCACTATCTTAGACTTGCGGGTGAATTCCTTGAGGATGTAAGGACCGGTGCCGACAACCTGCTGAGCCTCACTGAACTCGGTAGCACGCTTGTCGAGAGGAATTGACCTGCGCCCGCCCGCCCCGTCGGACTCGGTTCCAAGCCAGTAATCAACAGCTTCTCGCGGCACCGGGGCATAGACGTGCATCGCCAGGACCAGCAAGAACTGCGGGAAAGGTTCGGTCAGCTTGAACCGGAGCGTCAGGTCATCGACGGCGCG
>JAXHSV010000191.1:0-6158 GCA_034190305.1 Planctomycetota bacterium
ACAGCGAAAACGCCGGTCAAGATGAACAACCACGCGACGATCTTTAGCGAAGTGGGAATTGGCTCATCCTGCATGACTTGCTCCTGCATTGATGTCTTCCCAACAATTCACATCATCCATCCCCGCTTACAATGCCGGAATTAAAGAGAACATTCAACTTTTCCCTTCGTAGCCACCCGGGCGGGCCCGTATAGGTGAACACCGCGGCCACGGCACCCTGGATCAATTATTTTTACTTCTCTTCTTTCATCGCGTCTTTGCGTGACAGTTTTATGCGGCCTCTGTCGTCGATACCGATGACCTTGACCTTCATTATATCGCCGAGTTTGCAGGCGTCTTCGACTTTTTCGACTCGCCTGTTTTCCAGTTGCGAGATATGGCACAGTCCGTCCTGACCGGGAAGAATCTCGACGAACGCGCCGAATTCCTTTATGCCCACGATCTTTCCGGTGTAGATTTTCCCGACCGTAACCTCTTCGGTCATCGCTTCGATTTCGGCTCGCGCCTTTTCCGCTCCGTCCCCGGAGACGCCGGCGATAAAGATGGTCCCGTCGTCCTCGATGTCGATGGAAACTTCGTACTGCGTCGATAGGGCGTTGATGGTCTTTCCGCCCGGTCCTATAACCTTGCCGATTTTCTCAGGGTCGATCTTTATAGTAATCATCTTCGGTGCGTAAGTGCTGATATCTTTTCGCGGTGCGGAGATTGCCTGTTCGATGTCGTCCAGCAGTTGCATTCGAGCGGACTTTGCCTTCTCGAGCGCCTGGACGATGGTTTCGGCGTCGATGCCTTCGACGGGTTTGACGTCCACCTGGATACCGGTGATGCCGTTGCGCGAACCGGCAACCTTGAAGTCCATGTCGCCGTGGAAATCTTCCTCGCCGATAATGTCGGTCAGGAGGATTTTCCTGCCATCTTCTTTGACCATTCCGATGCTGATACCGGCGACGGGTTCCTTTATAGGCACGCCGGCGTCCATGAGCGACAGTGTAGCACTGCAAACCGCCGCCATTGAACTGGAACCGTTGGACTCGAGAGTTTCGCAGACGACGCGGACGGTATAGGGAAATTCGTCCGCCGACGGCAGGACAGGCTGGAGGCTTTTTTCCGCCAGCGCTCCGTGTCCGATATCTCTTCGTCCCGGGCCTCGGATGGGGCGAATCTCGCCGACGCTGAACGGCGGAAAATTATAGTGCAGAAGGAATCTTTTGAAATATTCCTCCGGCAACCCGTCGATTTTCTGCTGGTCTCTGGGCGTCCCGAGCGTTACCACCGCCATGGACTGGGTCTCGCCTCGCGTGAACAGCGCCGAGCCGTGAGTCCTGGGCAGGACGGACAGCTCAATCGTTCTCTTGCGAATCTCGTCGATTCCCCTGCCGTCCGGGCGGGTTCCGGAAAGGATTAACTCTCGCTGAATCTTGCCTTCAATCTTGAAGAACGCCTTTCGGACGCCGTCGGGGCTGTGCTCCGCTTCCTCGGCGCCTTCGGGGCATATCTCCGCCACTAATTCGTCGCATAATGCGGCAACGGCCTGGTTCCGCTCGGTCTTTTCGTTAATCTGCTTTGCCTGACGGAGTTTTTCCCCGCAGCGGTCGGCCACAAGTCCCAGAAGTTCTTCGCTGATCGGCGTGGATTCATACGTCTTTTCCGCGCCCGCCTCTTTGGTTATTGATTCGATCATATCTATGATCGTTTTGATGTGTTCAAAGGCGAAATCGCATGCCTGGGCGACTGTTTTCTCATCAACCTCGTTTCCGCCCAGTTCGATCATATTAATCGCATTTCGATGTCCTGCAACGACAAGGTCAAAGTCGCTATTCTCACGCTGCTTGTACGTCGGGAATACGACGAACTGCCCGTCAACCCGACCAACGCGAACAGCGGCGACAGGTCCGAGGAACGGAGCCGGGCTTAAAGCCAGGGCTGCACTTCCACCGATCACCGCCAGGACGTCGGCGTCGTTGTCCTTGTCGGCGGAGATTACCATGCACTGAATCTGAACCTCGTTATTGAAATCCTCTGGAAACAGCGGGCGGATCGTTCGGTCGATCATCCGGCAGCTGAGGACTTCCTTGCTCGTGGGTCTGCCTTCACGCTTGAAGAACCCGCCGGGGAATTTTCCGCCGGCGTACTGCATCTCGCGATAATCCACGTAAAGCGGGAAATAATCTATCGGACGCATAGCCGGCGCCGATAGCACCGTTGCCAGCACAATCGTATCTCCATACCTGACCGTCACGGCGCCATGCGCCTGCTTTGCAACCTTTCCCGTCTCCAAAAAGAGCTTTTGTGAACCGATTTCCTTCTCAATTTTCGTTACTTTTTTCATTTTCTTCTTTCCTTACTTTTACTTACCTTACCTTTTTTATCTTTCTTACCTTTTACCTTCGATTTTCCTGTTCAAGCCGTGAGCATTCAGCGGTCGGCAATGCCTGACGGACTCCGACAGGTAGGCAGGAGCAGTCAGCAATCAAATGCATCACTTTATCCTTTATGGATTGGTGGTTGCTGAATCGTAAATTTGGAGATGGTTACTTTCGCAGTCCTAAAGAGGATATAACCTGCTGATACCGCGTCGAATCGGTTCGCGACAGATACTTCAGCAGGTTGTTGCGCTTTCCGACCATCCTCAACAATCCCCGTCTCGAAGCGTGGTCCTTCTGGTGCGCCTTGAAGTGCTCGGTGAGGTGATTAATCCGGCTGGTCAGCAGGGCAATCTGCACCTCCGCCGAGCCGGTGTCCCCATCGTGTCGTTGATACTGACTTAGAATCTCTTCCTTCCTGACCACTGTTGCAATACCCATCTTTTTCCTGTATTCTTTCTTGTTGCCTTCCCGCCTGCTCTGAGTCCTTGTTTCCTTGTCGTTTTTCTTTCCCTTTGTTAAATCGACCCGACTATCCTTGCGAGGTTAGTAAATCTTTGGCTGCCTCAACCAGTTTCTCAATCCTAAACGGTTTATTCAGGTACATGTCAATACCGAGCGTTTCGGCATAAACGCGATGCCTGGTGCCCGGATTTCCCGTAATCATTATCACCCTCGGCGGGTCTGTTTTTTTTATTGTTTGCCTGATTTTCTCCAGAACGAGGAAGCCGCTTCTCTTAGGCAGCATCACGTCCAGCACCAGAAGGTCCGGCCGTGATTCGGATATTTTTCGCACCGCGCTGTCGCCGTCGGAGACCGTCTCAATGTCCGCGCCGGTTTCAGTCAGCGCCGTCTTCATCGACAGTAATATATCCTGATCATCATCGACCAGAAGAATGCTTCTGCCTTTTAATTCATCGGCCATCGGGGACGCATCTCCCATCGGCTATAAGCCGAAAAAATCATTCTATCTTTGAAGGCGGCGTATGTCAAAAACATTTTTTTTAGTTTTTCCGTTCGCGCCGGAAACCCATTTTTGTCATTTCCTTAACTTGACAAAGAGCAAACGAAGGTCTTTGATGGCATGGAAAGGAACGTCTCGTGAAGAATATGACGGAAAGGTTGAAGTCCGGTGAAATCCTCTTTTGTGACGGCGCTATGGGCACTTCCCTTCAGGACAAGGGACTCAAGCCCGGCGAGTGCCCGGAACTGTGGTGCGTCGAACGACCCGATGACGTCAGGGATATACATCGCCAATACCGTCAGGCCGGCAGCGATATTGTCGAATGTAACTCATTCGGCGGGACGCGGTATAAACTGAAGCATTACGGCCTGGACGGGCGCGTCGTCCAAATCAACCGGGCTTCTGCCGCAATCGCACGTGAAGTCGCCGGTGACAACCAGTACGTTCTCGGCAGCGCCGGACCTACCGGCGAATTCATGGCCCCTCTCGGCATCGAGACTGAAGAAAACTTCTACGAAGCCTTCCGCGAGCAGATAACCGCTCTTGAAGCCGGCGGAGCCGACGCGGTGATCGTCGAGACAATGACAGCCCTGGAAGAAGCGACCGTAGCCGTCGAGGCTGCGAAGGAAAACACCAACCTCATCGTGATGGCGAGTTTTACGTTCGATCCGCAGGTGCATGGCGGATACGCCTCTATGATGGGCGTTACGCCGGAAAAATTCGCTGAGGGCGTTATCGCCGCCGGAGCCGATATTATCGGCGCTAACTGCGGAACAGGTCCGGATCACATGATCGAGATCGTCAAACTCCTGCGGGCGGCGGCGCCGGAGACGCCGATTATCGCCATGGCCAATGCCGGTATGCCGGTCATCGAAAATGGTCGGACCGTCTTCAAGGAAACCCCCGAAGCCATGGCGCAAAAAGCGCCGAAACTGGTCGCCGCCGGAGCGAACATTATCGGCGGCTGCTGCGGAACGAGGCCGGACCACATCGCCGCTATGAAAAAGGCTGTCCTCGGCGGATGAACTGTCGATACATGTTTTGATAGCGTAAGATATTTTGTGTAAGTTTGCGGCGGCATCAGAAATGACGAACAAGTTATAACGTCAGACCCAGCCCAACCATGGATATGGTTGGGCTGTAATATCCGCTCTTCGACCGATTTTGCGAAAACCTGCGTTTGTCCGCTTTCGGAACTTACACAAAATACTTGACGCTATCACATGTTTTTTTCACGTTGACCGACCTGTAAAAGACCGATATAATATAATAGTAGTGAAGGATTAATAATGGTCCGTCAACGCGACAACCTGGGCTTGCTATTGCTGGGGCTGCTGCTGCGCTGACGGATCGCGGAAACGGTAAGTTTTAATGCTCCGCGATCCGAACAAAGGATCGCGGGGCTTTTTTATTGGGCAAAATGAACGGTAATTGACGAAACAAGAAACACCTGCCTTCCGATAGGCAAGAAGGGAAAAATATCATGTCCGAACCGAGAAAAATCCTGATCTTCGACACCACGCTTCGGGACGGTGAGCAATCGCCCGGATGCAGTATGAACCTTGCCGAGAAACTGGAGGTGGCGCGGATGCTGGAGGCATTGCGCGTCGATGTCATCGAGGCGGGGTTTCCGGTGGCCTCCCCGGGCGATTTCGAAGCCGTCCAGGCCGTCGCTGAGGAAATTCGCGGATGCACCGTCGCAGGTCTGGCCAGAGCAGTAGATAAGGACATCGAGCGGGCCGCCGAAGCCGTCGCCAAATCCGAACGCCGGCGAATCCACGTCTTCTGCGCCACCAGCGAAATCCACCGCACGCATAAACTCAAGCGGGCCAAGGACGAAATCATCCGCATGAGCGTCGATGGCGTCCGCCAGGCGAAGGGATACACCGATGACGTGGAGTTCTCCCCGGAAGACGCCTCTCGCACCGAGCCGGAGTTCCTCGCAGAGGTGGTTACCGCCGTTATCGAAGCCGGCGCAACGACCGTCAATATCCCCGATACCGTCGGATACGCTATGCCCAGGCAGTTCGGCGACCTTATCCGCTACCTGAGCAGGCACGTTTCCAACATTGACCGCGCCGTCATCAGCGTCCACTGCCACAACGACCTCGGACTTGCCGTTGCCAACTCACTGGCGGCTGTCAGCGCCGGCGCCGGGCAGATCGAATGCACCATCAACGGGCTGGGCGAACGCGCCGGTAACGCCGCGCTCGAAGAGATCGTCATGGCGATGAAAACCCGAAGGGACTTCCTGAACGCCGACACCAATATCGATACGCGGAAAATATATCCCGCCTCACGAATGGTCGCCGCCATTACCGGCGTACACGTCCAGAGGAACAAGGCCATCGTCGGCGACTACGTCCAACCGTCAAACGGGACACTGGCAATCGAAATCGGCGGCCTGGTCGCCGGTACCGAATACGACAAGGTAGTCGTCGTGGGCACAGCGAAAATAGCTGGAAGGCTGGATTTGAGCCTCATCAGCGGATTCATGCCTAATTATAACGACGAGTTCGAGATTCTGACTGCCGGGTCCGCAATCGGCAGATTCGACCTTATCACAGGTATGGCAATTACACCGACGCTGTATCTTGCGACGGTCTATAATCCCGACAACATCAAAATTGTCGCCGCCATTCCGGGTGACGCCAATTTCGACGTCAGAGTAGATGACTCCGACCTGAACTTTCTGTTGACCGGCTGGGGCACAGGCGACGAATGGCGAGAGGGCGACTTCAACGGCAGCGGCAGCGTTAACGATTCGGACCTGAACCTCCTGTTGAGCAATTGGACCTACCCTCCGTCGGCGTCGGCGGTCCCCGAACCGG
>JAXHSV010000192.1:0-6135 GCA_034190305.1 Planctomycetota bacterium
CTTCACCTTCATGGGCGCATGGCGCGCGTACCTCTGGCCGCTGATCGTTACGTACCACCAGGATATCATGCCCCTGACGATCCTGATCCGTTCTTTCCAAAGCACGCACCAGACGGAGTGGACGCTTATGATGGCTGCGTCCATCCTGGATATTATTCCGTTGCTGATAGCCTTCATCATCGGACAGAAGTACTTCATCAAAGGCATCAACATCGGCGGGATAAAAGGATAGTGAATAACAAAATGACCAATGTCTAATGACCAATGCCCAATCAATGACCAATACCCAATCAATGACTAATGCCCAATGCCAAAAGAAACAACGAATCCCCCTTGGCTGCTTTTAGTCATTAGGCTTTCTTCATTAGACATTAATTGGTCATCGGTCATTGGTCATTAGTCATTTTCCCCATCCATCTCCCCAGCCATAACAGCGCCCAGAGCCGGTGTCGGTGGTCGGCTTTGCCTTCCTGGTGATCGTCAATCATCCGCTCAAGCGCCGCCCGGGCCATCCAGCCGCGACTGACCAACGGACCGTCGAGCAGCGTTTCGAGCAGCGTCCGGCGTAATGCCTTTCGAAGCCAATCGTGAATCGGAACGCCGAACCCCTTTTTTCGACGCGTAAAAACTTCTCTTGGCAGCAGGGGTCCCCAAGTCGCGGTACATTGCGACTTGGGGTCCCCCAGGTCGCCGAAGGCGTCGCGGAGTATTGCCTTGCCCCGCCGGCGGCGGACCTTGCAATCGGCCTGAAGAGACAAACCCAGTGAAACCACCTCGTAGCCAAGCATCGGCGACCGCAATTCCAGCGAATTGGCCATCGATGCGATGTCGGCTTTGACCAGCAGGTCGTCAGGAAGGTAAGTCAACAGGTCGTGCCGCTGGGCGTAGGCGATTTCGTCGGCAAAGTCTCCCTGGGGGTACCCAAGTAGCGATGTATCGCGACTTGGGGTTCCCTGTTCGTAGAGATCGCAGAACCATTCCTGCGGGCGGGCTGTTCCGGCTTCGGCGGCGAAGTCGCGCTCCATGATGAGTTCCAATTGTTCCGGCGAGAAAAGGCGGCGATATGTGAAATACTGCATCGCCGGGGGCATGTCCATTCCGGCGGCGAATCGAACCAGTCTGCGGAGACGCGACCGTTCATTGTGCGGCGCAATCGTCCGGGCCAGACCTGCCGCAGCCCTGACCATCAGCCATCTGCACGGACTCATCGTCTCGGCGAGGCGCATCGCGCGGTAGCGGTCGTATCCGCCGAAAGCCTCATCCCCGCCGTCGCCGGTCAGCGCAACGGTTATATGCTCACGGGCGGCCCGGCAGATGAGGTACGTCGGAAGGGCGGACGAATCGGCAAACGGCTCGTCATACTGCACAACCAGCGAATCAAGCAGCGCCGTCGGGTCGAAATCCTCCGGCCTGATCAGCAGTTCGCGGTGCTCGGCGCCGAGATGCCTTGCGACCCTGGCTGCAAATGGTCGCTCGTCGAATTCACTATCGGCGAATCCGGCGGTGAAGGTTTTGACGCCACCCGCCGCACCGGCCGAGCGGCACATCAGGGCCGTTACTATAGACGAATCAATCCCGCCCGAAAGCAGCGAGCCGAAGGGCACATCTGCGATCATCCGGCGCTCCACCGCCGCCGAAACCGTCTCGCGCACGCGCTCGACGGCGTCGCCGGCGCTTATGGACAAAGGTTTATCGGGCAGACGCCAGTACCGCCGGGGCTTTGCCGGAAAGTCTGTTACCGTCATGCAGTGCGCCGGCGGGAGTTTGGCGATCCCCCGCCAGATGCTCATAGGCGCAGGGACGTACCCCAGTGTCAGATAGAACGCCACTGCCTGACGGTCCACCCGGCGGTTCACCTTCCGATGCGCCAGAATCGCCTTGGCTTCGGAGGCAAAGATTATCCGGTCGGACAACTCCGCACACCAAAGCGGCTTCTGCCCGAGCCGGTCGCGCGCAAGGAACAACCCGCCGGCGCCGGCGTCATAGACAGCCAGGGCGAACATGCCGTCGATCTTTTCCAGCATCGCCTCGCCGTCCCGCCGCCACAGCGCAAGGAGAACCTCCGTGTCGCCGCGGGTGATGAAGTCGTAACCGTCGGCAGAAAGTTCATCCCGCAGCGCGCGGAAGTTGTATATCTCGCCGTTGAAGGCGACCACCGCCGAACCGTCCGGCGCAGACATGGGCTGATGCGACAGCGGCGGGTCTATGACCGCCAATCGCCGAAAGCCGATGACGCATCGCCCGTCGTCGCTGCGGAAACTTCCCCTTTCGTCAGGCCCGCGGTGATCGAGACACCCGACCATCGTCTCGACCGTCGCCGGATCGGCCCGTTCTGTTCCCGTAAAAATAAATTCACCTGCAAATCCGCACATTCGGCGGTATTGTATCGGATGGAAGCATTCCTACAAACGGCGAATTTCGACTCTTCGACTTCGCTCAGAGTCGCCATGAGGCTCTCGAAGGGCGACCAGACGACCGACAAGCACTGCGTCGTCTAAAATTGCCTCCGTGATTATTTCCCAGACCGGCCTGACCCGTCCGTTACCGTCAGGAAAAAGAACGTCCAGTTCGTTGTCGTCGGCAAGGGATTTGATACCGTCAATCCAACACGTGGTAACCCGGCATAACCGTTCCCTCGCAGCCGACAGGCGGGAACAACCTTCCGGCAGGTCAGGTAAAGTTCGCCCGGGAAAAACCGATTTCAATCTTACACACTTCCTCCGAAGCGCCTCTTCCATCAACCTTTGCGCTCGCCTTCCGGGACCGCCCGCCATATCGGCGAGCACCTTGACAAGGCGCTCGAACGCCCTTTCGGATAAGTCGTTACAAAACACCAGCCTGCTTCTTCCATACGTGGTCGGGTACATTGTTGCTCCTTTCCTTGATGAAACATTGCTGTACAATCCTGCCTCCGAAGGGGTCCCCGATCGCTTTTTCGGGCGATTGGGGACCCCGGGTAATTCAGGGACACTCCATAATACCTGGCTGGAAACAAACCCCTTGATTATGCAAATACCAGATTTCCAATCGTGAATCGACTGTCAAAAACCGGCGCACCACTGGCGGCGATGCGCAGTGTGCCAAGAGCACTGGGGATACAACTGCAAAAAAAATTTTTTCCTCACGCGACGCCCGCCTTTTCGACTATCATGCGTCCGAGGCGCCGGCGGGTTCAGAGAACATCGCAAACCGGAGAACGAGACTATGCCAAAGCATGAAATTTCGTCATTGGAAGACATCTGGCCGTTACAGGCCGCTCTTAACACACGGGCCGGTTTCGACACCGAAGGGATGGGAAAGGCTCTGGCGGGGCGGGAGGAAAACGCCGAACTGCGCCTTAAGGTCGGAAAAGCCCTGAAAAACTACATAGACGCCCTGGTCGATGAATGCCGCGAACTGCAACAATGCCTGGCGTGGAAGCACTGGTACAAGGAAGCAAAGGAAGGAAGGCAGTACGAATTGCAGGACCTCCAGAACGCCCGCGTCGAAGCCACCGACATGCTGTTCTTCTGGATCAGCATCTGCCAGTTGCTTGGCCTGGCGCCTGCCGACGTGTACCGTCTCTACGAAGCCAAACTCAATATCAACCACAAGCGCCAGGATGAAGGCCGATCACAGGCCGAACACAACCGACATGAAGATGAAAATCGAGAAGTGGTCTGATAATAATTGGTAATCAGTTTATCAGTCGCCGGGACGGCGACGCCAACGGCGACGCGACACAGACTTATCTGAAAGGGGTGCAACTTATGAACCATAACCACTGGAAGAATCTTTTTTGTGTCTCATTTTTATCGATTTATTTACTGGCTGCCCCGGTTGTAGGCGAAAAGACCACGTCCCAACCAGCCTCCGAACCGGCCAGGGTAAAAATCACCATTTCCCGCCAGACCACCTATGTCCTTGGGCCTCTCAACGACGACGGGACGGTTAACTACCTGGCTGCGATTAACGAGATGTACAGCAAGGGCGTTACGCCTGAAAACAATTCCGCAATACCGCTGATAAAGGCATTAGGGCCGGATGTAATAGACAAGTCGGTACGCGAGCAAACTTTCAAAATGCTGAAGATGCGTCCCTTGCCGAAAAAGGGCGAGTATTTCCAAGACTTGGAGGATTACGAAGAGGCCCAAACGGAGAAAGCGGGAACCAAGGCAGACCCGGAAGCGACAGAACGGCTTTTGAAAAAAGCCATGTCGGCCCCCTGGTCGGCGAAGAATTATCCGCTTATCGCCGACTGGCTCAAAGCTAACGAGAGGCCGCTCGCGCTGATTATAGCCGCTAGCAAACGCCCCCGGTATTACATCCCGTCTTTGTCGCCGTCCAAACCGCCGCAGATAATAAACGTCATCCTGCCCAGTCTTGGCCGGTTCAAGTCCGTAGCCAAAGCACTTACTGCCCGGGCGATGCTCCGTGCCGGTTCCGGTGACGTTGGGGCTGCGCGAGCGGATCTTATGGCTATAAATCGCCTGGCCCGCTTGATCGGGCAAGGGCCGACGCTCATTGATAGGTTGGTCGCCATAGGCATCGAGGCTTTTGCCTGCTATGCCGACACAGGATTGGCCATAAGTGGCAAACTCACAGCCGCACAGGCCAAGGCCCACCTTGCCGACCTGCAGTTCCTGCTGCCTCTTTCAGGTATCGCCGATGCAATAAACCATGGAGAACGATTCGTCAGCCTGGATTGCAATATGCTGATTAGCCGGAAAGGGATGCAGGGGCTGGAAGCCCTCATTAGCACCCTTGATGAAGAGACTGATGAGTCGGCCAAAAGCCTGCCGAACCAATATCTGCCACTGGATTGGGATTTGATCCTTACAACGATGAATCAACGGTATGACCGTTTGGTGGACGCCTTTCGCAAGCCCTCGTTTTCCGAAAGAAAACAGGCTTTGATTGCATTCCGGCAGGATCTGGAAAAATCAAAAATCCGGATAGCGAACAAAATAGGTTCACCGGAGGATTGGAAGCAATGGGAACGCGAACTGGCGCTCTCGGGAAAATCGACAGCGGCTCGTCGAGAAGCCACCGAAACCATGGCCGATTTGCTCGTGTCAATATTAATGCCGACCCTTGATCGTGCCTCGGAACAGTACGACTGCGTTATAATGTGGCGGCAGGTGGCTCAAGTGGCTCTGGCTCTGGCGGCGTGCAAGTCCGATACCGGCAAATACCCAGCCGGTTTGGCCGAACTTTCGCCGAAATATCTCAAGCAGATCCCCAACGACCTGTTCACCGAAAGGCCGATGCACTACAAGCGGACAGGCGAGGGTTATCTGCTTTACAGCGTCGGGCCTAACATGAAGGACGACGGCGGCAAAGACCGGGGCGACGGAAAGGACTGCGACGACATCGTCGTCAAAACAAAGCGCGACACAGAGACGCAGAGGAACAGAGATAAAAAAATCCCTTCTTCTCCCTGACACTCTCTGTCTCTGCGCCTCTGTGTCGAAAATTTTTCCGAGGAATAACATGAACACCGAAGATTCCAATCGCCGACGCGAATACACACTCGCAGACGAACTTATCCACAATCTGCCGTATATCCTGATGGTCCTGCTGGGTGCGGGGATTTTCCTGGCCGGGCTGGGAGCGTCGGTGTGGGGATGGATTTCGGCGGGGCTTTACATCCTCTACGGCCTGGCCGGGTCGCTGTGGATTATACTGTTCCTGTGCCCCTATTGCCGCCGATACGGTACGCGGTCATGCCCCTCCGGCTACGGGTTGATTTCCGCCAGACTGCGAAAGCGGCAGGACTTCAGCCGCTTCGCCGAAAAATTCAAAAAACACATACCCGTAATCGTACCGTTGTGGTTTATCCCGCCGATCTTCGGCGTGATTTTCGAAATCCGTCGCTTCGACTGGTTGCTGCTGGTGCTTCTGGCGGCGTTCGCTGTCGATGCGTTCGTCGTCCTGCCTTTGACCTCGAAGAAGCATGGCTGCAAAAACTGCCCCCAACGCAACGACTGCCCGTGGATGAAGGGCAAAAAATAGGGGGAACATCGTTATCTTCGCAGGATCGGGTAACTGGCGCCGCCGGCGGGGAAGACTACGACGCGTTTGGGTCCGCTTCCGAGTTCGGCGTCGGCGGCGGCGAAGGCTTCGGCGGGGTCGGAAAAAACCGGAAGACCGGGC
>JAXHSV010000193.1:0-6129 GCA_034190305.1 Planctomycetota bacterium
GTTAGCCGAAGATTTCGCCCGGCTGTGGCGCGCCCGCAACCGCCCAAGCCGACTCCGCGACAACCTCGCAGCCTTCCGCCGCGTTACCACAGAAACCGAAAAACTCGCCGGACCGCGACGCTGATCAACCAAACATCTTGCGGAGGATTGTCAGTGTTTCGGCGCAGGCTGCGGTCGGGTCCATTATGTACGCCCCGCCGAGTTCGGCTGAGATGAACCCGTCGTAGCCGATCCCGTCCAGCGCTTCGGCGAGTGCGGCGAAATCGACGCTTCCCTCGCCCGGAATGAGATGCGCGTCGGACCGGCCGTCGTTGTCGTCCAGGTGAACGTGCAGCGGCCTGTCTTTGCAGAGCGGAACGACCCGCCTGAAATCTTCGCCGTTGACGTGGCAGTGGCCCGTATCCAGCAGGACGCCGAAGGAGTCCGAACCCAACTCGTCCAGCATCCGCAGACAATCCTCTATCGTCAGGATCAGGTTCGACTCGAACCGGTGGGCCGGCTCGATGAGAAGTTCAAGCCCCTTGTCCTGATTATATTCCGCTATCTCGCTGAAACTTCGGGCGAGTTGTTTCCAGCCGGCCCGGACGTCCCGGTCAAACAGCGTCATTCCCGGACACAGGCTCACAGCCGGCGAGCCGACCTTCGCGGCATTGTCGATGGCGTCCTTTATATAGGCGACGCTGTCGGCGCGAACGGTTTCGTTGTCCGAGCAGAGGACCGACGGATAGCGAAACTGGGCGGGTATGAAATTGCAGATACGCATGTCGCACTTCCGCAGCAGCGTGACGATTTCATCCATCTGGCCGTCGAGGTCATGGCGGTACATGTGAGGCCGACCGCCCCATATCTCAATGCCGTCGTAGCCGAGGCTGTGCAGGTCCGTAATTGCGTGCTGAAGCGAGTAGTTGAAATACACGGCTGAACTTTGCGCAAATCGCATTTTGTCTCCTTTGTTTCGATGTTCCCGTCGGCGTAACAACGTTATGTTTTGCATCCGGCACGGTCAAGAGGTTGCCTTGTCGCCGGGCTGGCGGATACACTGATACAATGCGAAGCAGGCCCGGTCGAAAATTGCGTCTGAAGACCACGCCGGAGGAATTGCGCGCCGCCGGCATACTGCTGGACGATACGGTCGCTGACGGACCGATAAACCTTGCGGCGATTTTCGGCAACTCGCTGCATGTCGAGGTGGAGGTCGGCAGCGGTAAGGGAGCATTTCTGCTCCGGCAAGCATCGACCAGGCCTGAGATAAACCTTCTGGGGATCGAGTGGCTCGCCGGTTATGCCGCCCTTGCCGCCGACCGCGCGTATCGAGCGGGCCTTAAAAACGTCCGACTGTTGTGCGCCGATGCCGAACAGGTATTCGCGCGGTGCCTGGCCGATGGTTCCGTCCAGCGCGTGCATATCTATTTTCCCGACCCCTGGCCCAAACGGAAGCATCTTCGTCGCCGGCTTATCAAGCCGGAATTCGCCGAGCATCTTCACCGTGTTCTCCGGCTGGGCGGGACAGCCCATATCGTTACCGACCATTCCGAATACTTTCAGCAGATACGACGTGTGTTGGAGGCGGTATGTGGGCTGGCGATCATAAAGCCCGCTGAGGCTGAGCCAGTCGATTCGAATTTCGAAAGGAAATACACCGCAGAGGGGCGAGAATTCTATGCCTTGGCGGTAATTCGAAACGAGTAACCGGTCCAGCCTATATGTCGGATGGCTGCTGAAGTTTCTCTATAGCCTCGTTCATGCCGTGTTTGCCGATCAGCACCATCGTATCGCCGACCGCTGGTTTCACCTCCGGGCCAGGATTGTGCAGCGCTGTCCCGTCGGGACGCCGTATCGCCACCACTGTTGCACCGACCCGTGAAGGCAGGGCAAGGTCCCTCAGTGTCCTGCCTGTTATGCCGGATCCTTCCTGTACGACAAGTTGATCCATTTCGAGGTCAACACCCTTGTGCGCCATTTCCACGAAGTCCACCATTGCCGGTCTGAGCAGCACGTCGGCAATCCGTTTGCTTCCGATAATCATAGGGCAGATTACGCGTGTTGCGCCGGCTTTGGTCAGCTTATCCTGTGTCGCCGCCTGTTGTGCGCGTGCGATTATCTGCATTTGTTTGTTCAAACCACGGGCTGAAAGGGTCAAAAATACATTCGACGCGTCATCTGCAAGCGTAGCTACTAATGTGTCAGCCTGCTGTACTCCGGCGGAAAGCAGTACTTCTTCCTCCTGTGCATCGCCGAGTATATATAATGTTCCTTCATGCTCGGCTTGGGCCGTCCGGTCCGGCGAGTTGTCTATAACAACCACCTGCCGATCGCCGCTCTTCAGCAGGCTTGCGACCCGTTGACCCATGCGGCCATATCCGCAGACGATAATATGTCCCGACAGGGATGAAATTCTTCGTTCCAATTGTCTTCTCCCGAGAATACCCCGAATCCTGCCTTCAACGACGGCAGCGACTATGAGAGACAACGCCACCGCGCCTATAGTAATCCCGCCGATAAGAACGAATATAGTCCAGCTTCGTCCCCCTGCTGTCAGTGGACCGCCAACCTCCAGATGACCGGCTGTGGTAATAGAGATGATCGTCATGTAAAACGCATCAAGCCATGAATATCCCGGCTCGATGATGTAATATCCCAACCCGGCCACCCCGACGAAAATTATGACCGCCAAGACAGCAAGAGCAATTCCTATGTAGAAATTTCGATCCCGACTGGGGCTGGTTGTGCCGATTTTTACCATTACCGGTAGAGTATAGTCATAAGGACCTATCGTGGAAATGCTCTATAGCTTTTTGATAACCATTTTTGGGTGCGGGGTAATTGCAGTATGTTGTATTTTAAATATTTTAGATGGAAAACAGTATTAGTTATAAGCATTGTTATTAACGATGGCAAGCAAGTTCGACGGAATGTAAGTTGTTATTTGTTGAAGAGTTATGGGTGCTCTCCGGGTGGTGCTGATAGTGAAGAAACTGTTAGTTTTGACCTCATGGAAAAGGCGGGAAACAACAACACAACTGTTGATTCCATGAAAAGGACAGGGCGGCAGGTTGTAAAGGTGGACTAATAGATAAACAATAACAGTGTTGCCGACAGGTATTTCACAGCGCAGCAGGAGGCCGGGTTTTTTAGGCGGTTTGGATTTCACGGGTGAGGTGTTCGATGGTCGCGCGGAGGTTAACATCATTCTTTCGCATCCCTTCAATGGTCCGGTTGGCGTGCAGGACGGTGCTGTGGTCTCTGCCGCCGAAGTATCCCCCGATTTCCTCCAGGCTGTGGCGGGTCAGGTTTCGTGCGAGGTACATACATATCTGTCGCGGCAGGCTGACGGACCGGCTTCGTTTTCGGCTTTGCAGGTCGGCCAGGCGTACGCCGTAACGCTTTGTAACGGCGTTGATGATTTGCTCAACTGTTACTTCGCCTCCCCTGCCGTTGGGCTTGGCGCCAAGGGCCTCCTCGGCCAGGGACACGTCTATCGGTCTGTCGAGCACGCGGGCCAGCATGTCTATCTTGGTAATGGCGCCCTCCAGTTCACGGATATTGGAATCAACCGTGCCGGCAATAAAGCAAACGACATCGTCCGGCAGGGGCACGTCCCGCGCAGCGGCTTTTTTATGTACGATGGCGACGCGGGTCTCGTATCCGGGACGGTCAACTCTCGCCACTAGGCCCCAGTTGAAGCGACTGATCAAACGTTCCTCGATATGCGGTATTTCAGCCGGGGGACGGTCGCAGGAAAGGATAATCTGCTTGCGGGCCTGGTAAAGAGTGTTGAACGTGTGGAAGAACTCCTCCTGGGTCTGGTCGTGGTTGGCGAGGAACTGAACGTCGTCGATAACCAGCACATCTACGGAACGATAACGATAACGGAACTCGTGCAGCCGACCGACTTCAATAGCCTCGATTAAGTGGTTGATGAACGTTTCGCAGGAGAGAAAGGAGATTCGCGCGTTTCCCCCGGCGAGGACTGCCCGGCAGGTTGCCTGTAGCAGGTGGGTTTTGCCCAGTCCGGCCGATCCGTGCACAAACAGCGGGTTGTACGCTCGTCCGGGACGCTCCGCCACAGCGGCGCATGCCGCAGTAGCCAGACGGTTACACGGACCGGTAACGAACGATTCGAAAGTATATTCGTCGTTGAGCGTCGGGGCGGGCTCGACACCGGCCTGCTTGGCCGGCAGGGTGGAAACGGCCTTGTATTGACCTTCGTGGCGCGCCGCCGGTGCGGCGGGAGGCTCATTGGCGAGTGAAAAGTGGACACTGACAAGTCGGCCTGTGGTAATCTGGGCGGCTTCGGCAAAGAGGCGGGAGGCGTGCTGCCGGCAATAGGACTGCTCGTCCGGGCCCGGAACGAGGATGTCCAACTGGCCATGCTCAAGACCGGCTGGCTCCAGCTGCGAAAACCACGGACGTATTACATCCTTGCCGTGAGAAATCACGTGCTGAATCAGACCCTGCCACAATTGAGGCTCAACGCTGCCCACAGGGCGAACCCTTTATTTACACACGGCCCAAGGCCGCGACAACCCAACGAGTACAAATACAGAAGCAACACGAGAACAAAACCGGATCGTCCCTGACTACGAAAGTGAAGGGCAACTCCATACCCTGATACTGCTGTCCATGACGACAGACGCAAAGAATAACCGCAATTCTTAATTTGGTCAAACCTAAAACAAAAATTCCGCGCAAGGCTCTTATCCTTTCTGGATGGCGGACGGCCCGAACGGAAACGAAACGGAACAATTGGGAACAATTCGGGCCGGCAGGAAACGTTTAGGAGCGGTTCGGAAAGATTCGGAAAGAATAGGAAAGTTCGGGAAAGAAGGCTAAAAGCGCAATCCCTTGACAGGCAATTACTTACGTATTTAGAGGTCATTTTTGCGTCCGTTTTCAAGTTTGGTCCACGAATTACACAAATCATCGCGCGTAAAACCGGGAGATAAACGAGTCGCGACCATAAGGGAGTGGTCGGGCCGACGCGAAACTCTGAATGACCGCTCCCTGACAGTCGCGGCTCGTTGGGTCTTTCCGTTTTTCACAAGTACCTGTCTTTCGGTTGAACCGTTGATTCGTGAATTCGTTGACTCGTGAATTCGCTGACTCGTGGATTCGTTGGCTCGTGGATTCGTTGGCTCGTGGATTCGCTGACTCGTTGATTCGTGAATTCGTTGGTCAGCGAATCGGTTCATCGGTTTTTCTTTTCCCAAGTCCCAAGAACCAAGTCCCTTTTCCTTCGTTTCTATCCTTTATAAATCTTTCTTGCCGTTTCGATCAGGTCGAGGCAGGCTCGCCGGGCGGTCTCGGGTCGTTGCGAATCGGTCAGTTCTGCCAGTTTTTGTGCAGCCGGCGCGATGCCCACAGCCACGGTGTGCCCAGCCCTTTTGTTGGCGATGGCTTCAGCCAAGGCCAGGCGGGACGCCAGTCGCTTCGAACGAAGCATTTGTTTCAGCCTGTAGGGTTTGACGCCGATGTTGATCAGAACGTCGTGGGCGGTCATGTCTTCGTTAAGCAGCAGCTCGCAAAGTAATTGCCATTTTGCCATGATACTCCTCTTTTCATACCTGCCTGCTTACCGGTAGGTAACCTGTCTCTGCATGCCCGCTTGTCGGCGGGCAATAATATCCCGGGCGCACCAGCGGCGCCCTCCACCCTTAACAATCGCGTACACGTTTGCGCGCGCAAACGTGTACGAAAAACGGAAGTGAAATCCGTAACCCCCGGCCCGGCCTGTAGTTAATTTTTTTCAGAAAATTCCCGGCTGCGAATTTTTACGTTCACGTTTGCGCGCGCAAACGTGTACGAAAGACGCTCGAAATAGGAAACCGTCCCGGTTGTTTTTCACGCACAAGGCGGACTACTATGGCGAAGTATCGTCCCACAGCGGTTCGGGCCGATTTCATTCTGGCAGTGCAGCCGCGCATCTCGCATAATGGCTTCATGAAAACGAAACTGACCATCGACGCGCTGAAGATTGCGGCGGCCGACTTCGCCGAAATCGAATCGAACCATGGCGAGCCGACAATGTACGGAGTGACTGATGGCAAGGCTGTCGGCACATACTTGGAACACAAATTCCGACTGTATCTGGCAGAACGCTTCACCTTTGAGGAAGGGAACTCTGCAAAG
>JAXHSV010000194.1:0-6113 GCA_034190305.1 Planctomycetota bacterium
GCTCAAACCCCTTTACATCAGGCGCGAACATTTCTTTGACAAGTTGACGGAATTCTTCGGCTTTGACGATATTGACTTTGAGTCGGCAGAGTTCAGCCGGAAGTTTTTTGTCAAAAGTCCCAATAAGCGCTGGGCTTATGATGTAATCCACCAGCGGATGATGGAGTATCTGCTGGCTGCGCCTGATTTCGGTATCCAGTTTGATTTGATGCACATAATCGCCTGGCGAGGCCGGAAGTTTAAACCAGCGGATTTTCAGGCAGCCGCCGAGATGATCTGTGGAATGCTCGAGCGCCTGCCGGAATACGTCGTCCGGCAGCAGAAAGGACAGGAGTAGCGCTTATTCTCTCTCCCGGGGATGCTGGAAAGGATTGGCGTCTCTATACGAACCAATCACCTCGACGTTGTGTGTGCGGAGGATGCTTTGGCCGAGTCAATTCGCTGCTGCAATTTTTCTCCTGCCCGGCGGAAAAAAGCAACTTCTTCAGAGGGCTTCATTCCCTTGACCTGCTGACGGATCTTTTCCTGACAGGCGCGCTTTATTTCAACGCAATCAAACGTCTTTTTCTTCATAATCTATTACCTCCAGAGGTGAACGGATATCCACAGTGTGATAACCGAGCATCGCATTTACTGCGTTGTAAAGACGAATCTTCTCAAAGTGTACAATATGCCTGAAATTCCAACTCAAGATGAGGTCTGCTCCTGCTACTGTTGCGGCGGCCACATGAGTAGCGTCGCCAGTTGATTTTTCGCTAACTATCTTTTCGGCGATGTAGGCGTTGCGAAGGATGAGAATATCTTCATTCAATGCCACCAGTTTCATGTAGGCATTCATGTCTTCAAACTATTTTTGCACATTCGCCGGAGCCAGATCAATTTCTCCGGCAGATACATCCGACACCAACAGTGTAAAACGTCCCAGTCTGACCAAATGGAAAAATGCTTTACTGGGTTCGCTGAACTCATCATCAAAAACCCCGCCGAATACAGAAGTGTCCGCATATACCTGAAGAATCTTCATACCTTTTATTCCGAAACAAAGTTGCACTCTGAAGGACATTACACTTGCCCTTCCATGTAAAATCATTATAACGCATACACTGGAACGAAGCACAGGAAAAGCCTCCGTCTGCCGGCAGCAGAAAGGAGAATCGCTATCGTGATGATACTGGCCGAAGCGGAAATGATTCCACTGTATATCGTCCTTGGTCTGATTCTTCTGGTCGTTATTTGGGTGGTGTGGACGTACAACGTGCTTGTCCGCCTGCGCCAGCACGTCAAGGAGTCGTGGTCGGGGATAGACACCGAACTTCGCCGACGGTACGACCTGATTCCCAACCTTGTCGAGACGGTCAAGGGCTATGCCGCCCATGAGCGAGAGGTGCTGGTTGCTGTTACCGAGGCCCGTAATCAGGCAGCCGCTTCGACCGGTTCGCCGGAATCGCAGGCAAAGGACGAGAACGCCTTCGTCGGTTCGCTTCGGCAGCTTTTCGCCGTTTCTGAGAACTATCCCGACCTGAAGGCCAACGAGAATTTTCTGCAACTTCAGAAGGAACTGGCCAATACCGAGGACCGCATCCAGGCGGCCCGGCGGTTCTACAACGCCAACGTCCGCGACATCAACACGCGCGTCGAAGTCTTCCCCTCGAACCTCATCGCAGGGATATTCAAATTCACAAAGGAAGAGTTCTTCGAGATCGAAGACGCCGGGGTTCGCCTGCCCCCGCAGGTAAATTTGCGCTAGAAGGTACGGCGGGGGCGATGATCGAAAACAAAGCAGTCCGGTGCGGCCTCAAGGGGCCTGCCGAACGCCTGGCAATATTTTTCCCCATCAATCCTGCCGAAGGTGCAATGTCCGGGATACCCATAAATTCCCAGGAAATAAGTTAATCGGCGCCCGTACCAGACCGAAATGGCCTACAAGGAGTCAGGGGTCGGTGATTTATTGGGTCTATCCGGATGCCGGAAAAGGGCAGCAGTAGGCAAGAGTGGACTTTCTCGGCGATTCCGGAGACGACATGAACAGGTCAATCCTTCCACTCGGTCAGGTGAGCGCAATGAAACAAAGACATCCACTTCGCATTTTGGGAACGATTGCCTTGCTGCTCGGTCTTGCTTCTCTGGTTTTCGCTTTGGTTGATCGCAGCCGCGCCGTCGCAGCCCCGGCAGGAGGCGAATTGACCTGCCGAATGAACGTCAGGGAAAAATTGATCAGTGGGGCCTACAAGGTCTATGGCCTGAAGGACCAGCCGATTTCACTCTGGCTGGCCAAGACCATCTTCAGAAACGAGACTAACGGCACGATTAAAGATCTTAAGGTCCGTTACAAGTTGGGCGAGTATGCCGATTGGTGTCCCTGGCAGACCCACGCGGCATTAGTGCCGACACAGACTGTCGTGGACTTGTATCGTCCAATTCTCTCCAGCAAATCCGCAGGCCTGACCAGCCGAACGCCGGCCGAACTCGAAATGGAATACCAGTACGTTGATTCCGCCGGAAACAAGAAAACGGTCCACAAAAATCAACGTCTGACCATGCTCAGCAGGCGGGAGTTCTACTTCACAAATCTGAAAACAGAAGAACGCACCGCTTCTTTCCAGGATTTTTCGACGAACTCGCCGCTTCTGGCGGCGTGGGTAACCGCTCATGACGCGGCAGTGACGGGCCTGGCGGGCCTGGCCAACGAACAGGCAAAGGGTGTCGGCGCATCAACCAGCGATAAGGCCTGCCTTGCCGTTATGCGCGAACTGTACGAGATCATGCGCACGATCCGGATTACTTATCAAAGCCCCTCTTACCAGGTCGAACAGAACAAGTCGTTCGACATGATGCTTGTACAGACGCTTCAGTATCCGCGCGACACAATTCGCAAACGCAGCGGCACGTGCATCGATTTGGCGATCCTGTACGCCGCTATGATGCAATCAGTGGGCATCAAGCCCCTGCTGGTAACCCTGGACGGGCACTGTTTCCCCATCGGCGTCACACCCAGCGGCGCGTATGTTCCGGTTGAGGCCACGTGCGTCGGCGGCGGGGGAAGGGACAGCCTTGGCTTTGACCAGGCTGTCAAGATCGGGCAAAAGGAGTGGAAGGATTTACAGAAGACAGGACGGTTGTCGTGGTCAATTGTCAGGAATGTTGGGGTGCGGGCATATCGCCGCCTGAACTGGCCCCCTTACCGGCCGACATTCTGGACCGGTGGAAGATCACCGAGATGGTCAAAAACGCCCCGAGGCCGACCCAGCCCCAGCCTCCGAACAATACCGGCACCGGGACGCAGACGGTCAACCTGGCCACGGGTAACTGGGCCTGCGTCGTAGCCCAACAGAACGGGGCGAATCTTCAGGGCGCCGCCCAGGTGGCCATGCAGGGCAATAATGTGCAGATCGTCTCCGTGCTGTCTTATCAGGTCGCCGGAGCCGACGGCCGGGCGCATCAGGCCCATGAGCGGAACACGTTCGTAGGAACGATTACAGGTCGGCAACTCATAGCCCAATGTCGTCAGGCGGTGTGGACTCTCGACGGTCAACCGGTCCAGCCGCAGGGCCTGCCCTATACCCTCAGTCTCGTCGTTGCCGCCAACGGCAGGACCGCACAGGGTAACGTTACAAACGTCACGGGAAACAGCGTGCAAATTACTATGCAGGCGCAATAAGAAATTGTGGACACAACAATCGCCGGTCCTTCCGGCGAAATTCAGGAGCGATAACATGAAACGATCCACTGCATATTATCTGGCCCTTACCGGTATTTTTGTACTGGCACTTTTGGTGACTACAGAACCGCTGTGTGGGCAAATGCTGCCGACGGCGAAGTACGAAGGCGTCTGGGAAATCCGCGCCAACGGGGACGTCAAGGTTACCCGTACATTCAAACTCCCTATGCAATTGTACCGCATGTGGAAGTCCGCCGATATGCACATGCTGGAGTTCCGCAATTTTGCATCCGGTCGGTCAAGCGTCGAGGTTACCGACAAAAAAGCCGATTGGGACGACGTGAATCGAACGCTGACGCTTACGATGACCGTCCTGGGCCTGGCTGAAAACATGTCGGACCACTGGCAGGCGAAGGTCGTATCCGGCGAAGAATTCTCGAATTTAGACGAGGTCAGGAAAATTGCTTATTTCCACTTTTCGCCGGACGGGCCGATGGGACGGGTTCAGGGACAGGACCGCATAATCCTCCCGTCCGACTGCACCAGTCCGGTGTGGAACCCTTTGAGCAGGGCGCTGACCTACTCGATGCCGGAAATTTTTGTTGCCGACGCCGGTGGTTCATCGAAAACGCTGTGGTGGGTCGTTTTCGTGGCCTGCACACTGAGCGGCGCGGGCATGTGGGCGGTATCGTTTGTCGCCGGGGGCGACGGGAATAAACAGGACAGCTGATTTTTAACGCTTATCTGTAACGTTTGCTTCCGTCGGCTGGAATTAAGGCGTTGTCGGCGGTGGTTCACCGACGTGGCGGAAGGCGAAGTGTTTTTCGCCCAGGCTGAAAGCGCCGGGTCCGCCGAAGCGAATGTCTATTCGCAGACCCCTTGTCGCCTTTCCTTTTGCGTCGAATCGATGCGTGCCGCGAGCAAGTGAAACCGGAAGGTACTTCCATCCGGGCCCGGCGGGGATCGCCAGTTCCTTCTCGTCCACCTCAATCATCAATTCCCCGTCAAATTTCACCTGAAACTGGTAGGTATCATCTTTGGGTGCGTCGAAGAATCCTTCCAGCCGGAAGGTCTGGCCCTTCTTGACTCCTGCTGCCGAAAGCGTCTTGCCGCCGAGCATGTCTTTGACGATGCCGGCCTTGCCGTCTTCGGTGATGAGTTTCAGTCCTTTGGTTATGGGCTTTCCCTTCGGCGGCATAACGCCCTTGAATACCGCGGGCGGTTTAATAGTCAGCTCAATCGGGGCTGAAGCCACAAAAACCGTTTTACCGTTCATTTCGATTACGCCGATGGCTTGCAGGTGGACCGTACCCAGTCCAATCAGGTTTGTATCGATCTGAACAGTGCCTTTGGCGCCTTCGATGACGCCCAGTTCGCGCCAGTTGTGGAAGATGCCGATTTTCTTGGCGCCGGGCAGTTTCACCGAAAAAGGAACCTTATCGCCCAATATGGCTTTATTAACAACGGCCAAGGTACAAACGGCGTTGATTTTCCGCCCGTGGTTATTGAATATTACTCCAACGACAAGGTTGCCCTGTGTGGCTATCGCGTCGGCGGTAATTGCGACGATGCGGAACTCATGCCACCCGTCGGACAGTTTCGCCGTATCGAATTTAAATGACGCACCGGGCGGCCCGATTGCCTGTCGCAGGCCGTCGATAAAAAGTTCATAACGACCCACCTTTATGTCTTTTTCCTTGATGCCGGGCGTGAGCGTTATCTCGCCTTTGATGGTTTGGTCCGGCTTGACGCCCCCCAGTGTAACGGTCGGGATCTTCGCCCAGGGTCGGCAGAGCGGGTCGCCGATAATCAGCAGTTGGTAAGGTCCGGCGACGGACTGGTAGAACGCCTCCGCCAGGGAGCAGCCGGCTGCATAGAAGTAGTGCATGAACGGCGTCGGAAATTTTGCCTGTACGGCGTACGGCTCGGTTACGGTTCCGCAGGTCCCGGCGGCGCCGGCGCGTATGAACTCCGTGCACGAAGTATGACTCGATGCCTGGCTCATCGCTCCGCCGTAACTGGTCAAATGCTCGCAGATAGCGCCCGGAAGGATCGTAGAACCGGATTTTGCCCAGTCAAATCTGGCTATCCCCGCCATAAGGCCCATTACGTCACCACGGGCATTGGGCAGGGAGCCCTCGACGGTCCTGGACCTGACGCCAAGGATTTCAAGATGCGCGACAGCCGGATCGAAGCCCCAGCGACGGATGCTCGAGCGGATGTCGTTTTTGACCATGTAATAGATTGTCCCTTTCGGATGCGTTCCTTCGGCTGATGCACTGCGCCGAAGAGATTTGATCGCTTCACTGACCGATGTTCCCCGTCCGCTGGTAACGGCTAGTACACTGTCCCATCTATATTACCGGATATAACCGTTTCAGTTTAATCCTGGCGTCGGCTGTCGTGAATCGCCAGTCGATGCCCACCTGTTTTTCGTTTCGTTCACGTTCCCATT
>JAXHSV010000195.1:0-6056 GCA_034190305.1 Planctomycetota bacterium
GGTTGTCAACTCAACGATAAACTTCTTTTTCATGGTACGGCCTCCTTTCCGGGTTAAGGGTTCTATCAACCCTATCGGCAAGAAGACCGTCTATTCTGAAATATAGCCGGGACAGTGTACTTTGGGCGTCGCTACGTTCAATTCCGGAGCTCCTGTGGGCTTTGTTGAATCGCTCCCACGTGTCAACCAGCCCGTTCTGTGCGGTGTAACCCAGGCATACAGACCGATCCACAACAGTCCGACCAGCCAGAAAAAGCCGTAAACGTACATCCACAACACCTTGCTGCTGCGATAACGGATCGCGCAAAAAACCGCTGGAATACTGGCGGTAATAGCCGCGCCAAACATGGCGCGAGGCACGAACACCTCCGGCTTCCAGAGTAAGTACCCTAAAACGACAAGTTTCATCACTTGCCCCAGTGTCAGGCTCATCCAGTGCAGGATCAGGTTCAGCCTGGTTCCCAGCGACGAGGAAACACGGAACTTCCGGAAGGCAAATCCGGTCATGACCAGCGTCTCCCTGATGTTGCTCCTCGACCACCGCAGGAACATTTTGCATAGATCGCGATAGCGCGACGGAACTTTCGTATATGCCACGGCATTCCGCTGGAAGTGTACGTGGTAACCTTCGCAGAGGATCAGATTGGTCATAGCGCGGTCTTCGCCTATGTTTGCGATCTGCCCGCAGAAACGCTGATTCAACCAGCGAGGCAACACCTCGGTCACGAGATTTCGGCGATATGCCGACAAGGCCCCGGGTGTGCACATGACCGTATTCACTTCGCTCTGGCTGGCTCGGATAAACTCGAAGCTGTATGCGAACGCATAGTACAGCATTCGAGGAATTGGTCCGTCAGCGCGGTTGAGGATACGGATATTTCCCGCAACGGCGCCGACCTTACGATCCCGCACCAGAGGGCTAACAAGGTTGCGGATCGTATGAGGCTCGACTTGTGAATCACTGTCGATAGTAACAAGGATCTCGCCTACGGCATGGAGAAATCCGGCATACAGAGCCCGACGTTTACCGCAATTCATCGTCTGATTAAGGGCAAAGATGACATGAGGAAACTCGTCCACCGCACATCGAATCCACTGCCATGTGTCGTCCGTGCTCCCGTCGTTCACCACGATGACCCGGAGCTTTCCTTTCGGATAGTCGCTTACGGCGATGCTTCGTAACGTCTTTAGTACCTGTTCACCTTCATTATAGGCGGGTACAACAACAGTACAGACTGGCAACTCGCGGTTGGAGCATGGAGCAGCAGGGTTGTATCGAAACACCAGGACAACTCGCCAAATCAGGGCAAGAAGATTAGCCAAAAGCATAGCGCAGGCCACCCACGTCAGCACCTGACCAAG
The DNA here is from genome assembly GCA_034190305.1 of Planctomycetota bacterium. Classification (GTDB taxonomy): domain Bacteria; phylum Planctomycetota; class Phycisphaerae; order SM23-33; family SM23-33; genus JAUWNJ01. The sequence goes on from JAXHSV010000195.1 coordinate 1,363, forward strand.
AAATCGGGAGCGCAGAACATGCAGAGCATCAGAGTATTCTGCCGAAGTGAGCCAAACGACAACCACCAGCATCAAAAGCCCGATCAGAACTGCAATCTTCATCACGAACTCGTGGCTCCCAATATCTTCCAACGAGGCAGAAGCATCCGAATGCCCGGGAGCATGCAAATCGCCCCCGGATAGTTCCGGCGAGACCTTATCGGGACTGGTCAGACCGACGTCCCCACAGCGACTTATATTTCTATTTCGTAGGACCATGAGCGAAGGATAGCCTTTCATCACTTCTGCACGAGGGTCTGTCTTTAGAATGCAAACTTACCCGCAAGGCCGGGAAACAACTCCGGGCCGATACCTATACTATGACTTAATTATACCCCCGCACGTCCGACTTTGTAACCGTGCAAATATCTTCGCCCGTATCTGAAGCCGCATAGACGGCGCCGCGAACCACCTTCCCGGTGTTCTCAATCAAGGTGCCGGCAACATCGGCGAGTCCTTCCACGGCAGTCTTCAGCACGTCTGAACCGGCCTATATTACCGCCTGGACAGTGTTACCGACACCCTTGATAGCGCCAATAGCAGCCGTCTTCGCGGTTCTGCCCACACTTGAAAGAATAGACTTGCCCATAATCAATCTCCCCTTCTTAATCCCGGCGAAACCGGCGGCCATTAAGGATAGACAGCCCGCCCGGATTGCCCCGGTTTACGACTTGACCTATGCCGCACCAGCCGCTCAATCCACCCAATGCAGCATGATACGAATAGAAAATTCCGCCCGATTACAAAAAAATGCTACAAGAGCCGCATGGCGTTTGTCAATAGTTTTCTGCGAGCGATAGCGTCAAGTATTTTGTGTAAATTCTTAAATCGAGGCGGTTGCGTTGTCGCCTGAATGTGGCATGGGCGCCTTCCTACCTGCGGTAAGCAGGCAGGTCTCGCCCATGTTGCTTATCCTGTGTAAATTTACGTCCATACGCCTGATCACGGGCGAGACGCCCGTGTTACCCGTCAGGCGATTTTTTCAACAACATCCGCTTCTCCATGTTTCCCGAAGCCTCTGCGGTTTGTCCGGAAAAAAATCATATATTTGGGTAGGCGCAAAGGGGGGGAGACAGTATAATGCAAATTTAGTCGGGTCGTCTGGTATCAGAGTCGGGCAAGGCTGTCCGGGAGGTCTTGGTTAACGGTGCGGTTGCAGATATTATCAATCAAATGGGAAATCAGGAGGAAATCTATCATGTTAAGGCTTATGAGTCTATCGATCGCCGCTGTAACATTGGTTTCATGGGTGATGCCGAGTTCAGTCGGGGCTGTTGTTTATACCTACTGGCAGGCGGGTACGAGTAATTGGAGCACAGGCTCCAGTTGGACTAACGGGGAACCCTATCACGGTTTTGGAACTAACGGCGCCGGTGCTTACGTCAACAACGGCGGAACGGTCCAGATAACCAATACCGGGGAGAGGTGCTATTTCCTCAACCTTGGACAGTATTCCGGTGACAGCGGATACGTGTCAATGAGCGCCGGAGACTTATACTCTGCCACGTCAACGTACGTCGGATGCTACGGTAATGGCTGGTTCACGCAGACCGGAGGGACGAATACGGTTGAGGACCATTTCTACGTCGGCGACTGGTCCGGTTCCAACGGGACATATGAACTCAAGGGCGGCGACTTCTCGGCGCAATGGGAGAGCGTCGGCAGGTACGGGACCGGAAAATTCATACAGACAGGGGGAACGAACACTGCCGATTGGGATCTGATCCTCGGCGACGAATCCGGCTCGAACGGAGCGTATGAAATCTCCGGCGGAAATCTGGCCGTTAATTGGATTTTTAAAGTAGATACCCACGGGACGTTCACCGTCAAAGGCGACGACCCGGTCATCACGGTCAACAACAACTACCTCCAGTATGGCGCGCTGCAATCGCACCTCGACAGCGGCGGTATCAGTACGATCAGCGTAGGTAATTTGGCCGCTTTCTATGCTGGTGGAACGTGGGACGTGGTAGATCTTGGCGGGGCGCCCCTGGGCGCCTTCGATATTCTCACCGCCGACGGCGGCATATCAGGCGCACCCGGTACGGTCAACCTGCCGGGACCGGGATGGGACTGGGAGATCGTATCCGGGGCAGGAAATAGTGAAACGCTGCGGCTCACGCATGTTCCCGAGCCGGCAAGTCTCTCGCTGCTTATCCTCGGAGGGTTGGCGCTGATGCGACGTCGGCGACCGTAGATTCGCAAACCCCGTGGTTACGGGGTTCCGGGAGACATTGTAAAAAAGTCGCTTAGGTTTAGTTGCACCTTTGTTGCCCCGCAGCGGTAGATGGTTGGGATGTAGGCTGCGTCGTCGGTGAAGGATCGACCAGTTTCGCCTTCAGTTCCATCAGTCTCTCGGCTCGTTCGGTCGGCGTAAGTTTCCGCAAGGTCTGACGCTGCTCCGGCGTGAGGCGTGAGACGACCTTCTTCAACCACGACGCCCGCTCCAGGTAGGCTTGTCTCTGCCTAGGGGTGAGCCGGTGGAATTCTTCAGCCGCCTCCATGAGTTCGAGTTGTTTACGCCCGTCCTGCTTCAGAAAGGCGTAATATCGCTCGCGCAGGCTGCGAAGTTTCTCCGGCGTCATTGAACGCCAGAGTTTCTTATTCTGATTCAGTTCGGCTACCAGCGTTCCGGAAAGTTCCTTTTCCAGCGCTTGCTTTAGCATGAGTTGCCGGACCTTGCTTCCGGGAACTTTGCTCGGGTCGCGCTTCGAGGCGCCCCCGGCGGCATGGGCGTTCGACAGTAGCATCGCCGACGCTATCGCAACTACGATTATGTGTGCATATCTCGACATATTTACGTTACATCCCTGCCTGCCCTTAGTATCTGTGCCTCAGTGTCGAAGACCGGCAGGCAGGTCCTCATTTTTCAATTTCAACCAGCGCCGACAGCGTTTCTGCATCGGCAAGGTCGCGTACCTGCTGGTATTGGTCCACCTGGTCATAGTGGTTAAACAGCGTCAGGTTCTGCACGACAAATCGGTCCTCTTCCGGAACGTCCTTTAGTATCGCGGCGATCCTGGCCTTCATAGCCTCCATGCCGACGGCGGGGGGTGGAACCTGTGTTTCCCGCCCGCCGAACCGAAGCGCAAGTATTATACATGCCGCAGCCGCCAAAGACCCGACGAATTTTGCCGCTCGGACCAGACGCTTTCGCCTGTGTGTCCGCCTGACGGACAGGTAGGCTGAACGGACAATCCGGTCGGTCAGGTCCCGCTGAGGCACGACCGGTTCGAGAAGCCCCGCCAGGCGATCAACCGCGCCGAATTGACGGGCGGCTTCACGCCAGGACCGATCGGTTTCCACCAGATCGGCTACGCGCTGAGCCTGAAGACCCGACAACTCGCCGTCCATCCACGCGAGAAGTTCTTCAATGTCTGCCTGGCGGTCAGGCAGGTCGGATTGTCTGTTCAAACCTTTGTTACTCATAAATCACACCGTTTGCGTTCCGCCCCGCTGCGACAGGATCGGCGATTCCAACATTTCCTTAAACAATGTTCTTTCCTTATGGATTCGGTAAATTTTCCAAAAATTCATCTCCCAGATAACCCCGCAGGGCGTCGCGCAGATTGCATCTTGCCCGCGACAGCAGGCTCTTGACCGCCATCGTCGAACACTCCAGTATTTCGGCAATTTCCTGATAGTTCAGGTGTTCGTATTTGTTCAGGACGAAAGATGCTTTCTGGTTTTCCGGCAGGGCATCGATGGCTGCGGCGATTTTCGCCTTCAGTTCCCCGACATCGAGGCGCGCCGACGGGGCGGAAGCGCCGGTATCGGGTATGTCCCGCCGTCGTGTCGAGCCGTCATCACCGTCGGACATTTCAAGCGATAAAACCCTTGCCTTCTTACCGGCGCGAATGGCGTTCAGGGCTACGTTCGTTGCAATGCGGTACAACCAGGTGGTGAACTTCGCCATCGGCTTGTAGCGACCAGCCGTGCGAAAGACCCGCAAAAACACCTCCTGCGTCAGGTCCTCGGTCTGGGCGTGATTTCCGATGATTCGGAAGATTATGCCATAGACCTTTTTCTGGTTTCGGCTGACGATCCGGCGGAACGCATCTTCCCTGCCTGCCTGGAATTCCAGCATAAGTGCGGTATCTTCATCGCGCCGGCCTGCGGACACACCGGCGGATTTGCCGGCGTCATTACTGTTACTGCCGACGGGCGGGCCCGACTTTTCCGACTTTCCGACGGCTATGGCGAAACCTCCCACGGGACGGCGAACAGCCGCCTGCCGGTGTTGCATAAAGGAGGATTGTACCCAATGGCGAATCTCTTGCAACACCCCTTTTCCGGCAGGCAAGTGCGATAAAAAGCGGTTTACGGATAACGGTTGGAAAACCCACTTCCCGGATGGCCGACGGACATTAACAGGACAACGCGGGTTAGTCCAGGCCCGAAGGGCCGGTCAGAAGTTATTGACACCTGTATAGTAAATGCAACACGGCGCATTTCGCTTCGCCTGCGTAAACCGGGATCTCGGCAGGTTCCCGCGCGTTGCATTAGAAATACAGGTATCAATAGCCGGGGGCGTAAGCCTTTGTCATTACCCACATCTCTTGTTTTAGCCGTTATCTCTTCGTCCCGTAGGGACGTGATGACAATAGCCCAGCAATTCATTGCTGGGAAAGAGATTATCGTTGTGAATTGAGTCC
>JAXHSV010000196.1:0-6051 GCA_034190305.1 Planctomycetota bacterium
GAGGACAAGCCTGGCAAGGACGGTGAAGCAGGCAATGCCTTGGCATTGTCGATGGAGCCGGACGAAGCCAGTCGCAGCCGCAACCAGGAGATGGCGACAAGATTTATGAAAAGTGCTCTAACATTGGGAGGCCTGGGTTATTATACCGGATAGAACAGCAGATCGTCGATGTCGTCGGTTCCGGCCTGTCCTGAGCATAGTCGAAGGGCTTCTCGCAACAGCGCCAGGTGAGCGGTGAATCCGCCGGGTTCGTACGTGTGGTGGGCGTCGGAGGCAAGGGCGATCTTGACGCCTCGGGCGATGCACTCGGCGAAGAAGGCCGGGTCGGGCGTGTTCGTGTGGAAGTTTATCTCGGCAGCGGTTCCGGTAGCCGCAAGTATGTCGGCGAGGTCGCCGTAAAGTTCTTTCGGCGTCGGTCTCTTGGCGCGGCTGAAGAATCGCCACGGATGGGCCAGAACGTCCACGCCGGAGGCCAGAAGCCCCTGCGACGCTCGCATGAATGCGGCTGACAGTTGCGCATCGTTCAGTTCGTCGGGATTTTCGGGTATCCAGTGCACAGCCCCGATGAGCAGGTCTGGCCAGTCGCGGTCCTCGTCGCGGATGGTGAGTTGCCCGTCTGCGTCCAGTCCGACCTCCAGACCGATGCGGACGAATTCGTCGCGTAACGGCAGCATCGCCGCTCGGAACTCGTCCATTCGGCAATTTTTCCCGCTGCGCCATATTATGGCAGGTTCGCGGATATGTCGTGCAGCCCAGAAGTCTTCGGCGCTGCAATAGAGTTGCCCGGCGTGTTCGGTGAGGCACTGGCCCGCCAGTCCGAAATCGCGGGCGCGGGCGATTATATCCTTGGCTGTAACGTCCTCGGCGCAATAGGCGAATTCAGTATGTGCGTGGCAGTCGATAATCGCCGGTTTATCGGCCAGCGCCAGCGGGCGGATTTCAACCTCGACATCGCGCCGGCGCAGCGTAATGATCGCATAGCGGAACGGAGCCTCGCAGACGGCGGGGGCGGTGAAGTATCGCACGCCGTCAGCGACATTCAGCGCCTGTCCGGTGTGGTAATGACCGCTGATAGACAGCAGCACGCCGGCTGCGGCGTAGTCGGCCATTACTTCGCGGCGGTTGGTAAGCATGAACGGATAATCGTCCGTGGCGATATTCGGGTTCATCGGGTTGTGCTGGAGGACGACAATCGGCGGGCCTGCGCTACCTGCAAGGTCCGCCAGAAATCGGCGGTCCGCTTCGCTGCGGGTGCATATCCGGTCATCGACGTAGGAATCGACGAAGGTAACAAAGCGGTACGGACCGACGGCGTGCAGTCCGGGCCGTTGTCCGAAAAGTCCCAGCATTTGTTCGGCGTCGCCGTCGTGGTTTCCGGGGACGACCAGAAGCGGAGTGTCGGGTGCGGCTGCGAGAATTTCGTCCCGCACCGCCCGCAGGTCGTCTGCGGCGCGGGGGCTGGTGCCGTTGTCTATCAGATCGCCCATCAGCGCGATAGCGTCGAACGCGCCTCTGCGGTCGGCATCGATAACGGCGCGGCGGACGAGTTCGCAACCGAGGTCGCAGCGGCGCTTCGGATGGGAGACAACGTCGTCGCCGCACGAGGCGTAATGCGAATCCGCAATGACAAGAAGACGAAATTCGGACATCGTTATAGTTGCTCCAAAGAAGGACGAGACTATAATTCGTGGCGTACCTTTTAGGCAACATCGATTTTTTAGGAAAACATCATGTCAGAGATGGAATACAGAGATGTTCTGCGAACTGCGATGGGTGACGGTCTGTCCCGGCGGCAGGCTGAAGCGGCATTCGGGCAGATAATGAGCGGCGCCTGGACGGAAGCACAGATAGCGGGCCTGCTGGTGGCGATGGCGACTCGCGGCGAGAGCGTCGCGGAGATTACCGGAGCGGCCACAGCCATGCGGGCGCACTCTGTGAAGATCGACGCCGGCGGTCGGGACGTTATCGACACATGCGGGACCGGCGGGACTGGGCTGAGCACGCTCAACGTCTCGACGGCGGCTGCGATTGTATCGGCCGGCGCCGGAGCGTGCGTAGCCAAGCACGGAAACCGAACGCACACCCGCGCCAGCGGTTCGGCAGACGTCCTGGCGGCGCTGGGCGTCAACATCGACGCCGATGCCGAAACCGTTACGCGCTGCCTGAACGAAGCCGGAGTGTGCTTCTGCTTCGCCGTGAAGCATCACCCTGCCATGAAATACGCCGTTGGCGTCCGCAAGGCGCTCGGCGTACGGACGATCTTCAACGTCCTTGGCCCGCTGACCAACCCCGCCGGGGCCAGGAGGCAGGTAATGGGCGTATTCGACGCCGATCTAGTCGAGACCATCGCCGAGGTGCTCAAGGCGCTGGGGGCGCAGCGGGCGATGGTGGTCCACGCCGACGACGGGCTGGATGAAATCTCAACGACGGCCATGACGCACATCGCCGAACTGAAGGACGGTAAAATCACCACGCAGTCCGTCCAGCCGGAGGATTTCGGCCTGACCAGGGCGACCCTTGCGGACCTGGCGGTCGAATCCGCAGCCGAGTCGGCGGAGCGTATTCGCCAGGTGTTGTCAGGCCAGGGCGGTCCCGACCGCGACATTGTCCTTCTCAACGCCGCGGCTGCTCTGGTCGTCGCCGACCAGGCAGACACCATCGCCGAAGGCCTGACCTCCGCCGCCGAAGCAATCGATTCGGGCCAAGCCGCCGAAACGCTGGAGAAATTAATCGAAATATCGAACTCAGGAGTATAACGCCATGCCCTACATACCACAGGAAGACCGTGGTCAATACGAGCAGGCCATCGGGGATGTCGTTGCGAAACTGACCGCCCTGGACGACGATTCAGCCAAGGGGCATCTTAACTTCATCATATACTCGGTCATCAAGCGTTACCTCCAGGCAAGGGGTATGCGGTATTCCCGCGCTCAGGATTTCATCGGCGGAGTGCTGACCTGCTGGGGTTTCCAACCGTATCTTTTCGCGGTTGGGGTCCCCTGCCAACTGGAATGCTATCGCCGGCTGCTGGGGCCTTACGAGGATCAGGCAATTACACGAAACGGTGATGTGTAAGCCGAGTATTCATCAACAATTACACAAGAATGCGCGTTAAGCCCAGCCATTCGAATGGCTGGGCTTTTTTATAGGATCGGGCGCAGGAGTTTTTCCAACTAATTTTCAGAAACGAACAGAATGCTTGACAAGTCCGTCGGCTGGGTCAAACATTATCCCCGTTTTTTATCTTCAGTAGCCCAGTCTGAAAAGCCGAAAAGGCGTTGCAGATGAGCACGACAGCCATGAAAACCAGTTCGCCGACGAAGCCCTCGCGGAAAACCTATGCGCGGGCCGGGACTACATCCGGAAAATCCACCGGTAAGTCGGGCGGAAAAAAACTGGTTATCGTTGAGTCGCCCGCCAAGGCCAAGACTATAAACCGCTACCTCGGCAGCGATTTCATCGTCAAGGCCTCGATGGGGCATGTCCGCGACCTGCCCGCCAAAGACATCGGCGTCGATCTGGAAGGCGGATTCACGCCGACCTATGAGCCGCTAAAGGGGCGGAAAAAAATCCTGACCGAACTGAAAAAACTCAGCAAGACCGCGCCCGATGTGTACCTGGCGACCGACCTGGACCGCGAAGGCGAAGCGATCGCCTGGCACCTGGCCGAAGCCCTGAAGATCCCCCCGGAACGTCTCCGACGGGTGGTTTTTAATGAGATAACCAAATCGGCGATCCAGACAGCCTTCGCTGACCCGCTAGAACTCGACATGAACAAGGTCGATGCCCAGCAGGCCAGGCGGATACTCGACCGGATCGTCGGTTACAAGGTCAGCCCGCTGCTGTGGAAAAAGGTCGCCCGAGGCCTGTCGGCCGGTCGCGTCCAGACCGTCGCCGTCCGCCTCATCGTCGAGCGCGAACGGGAAATCGAAGCATTCGTGCCGGAGGAGTTTTGGAAAATCTCGGCCATTTTCACAGCGGAGACGGCTGAGGCTGCGGGACTGGAGGACCGTTGGAAGCAGTTCATGGCGACCACCGACGAAAAGGGTCAGCCGCCGACGCAGGCGAAGCAATACGAATTCCTCGCCGACCACGACGCCTTCCTCGCCGAACTGGTGGAGTGGAAGTCCCAGCGATTCAAGTGCCCCGACCTTGCCGACGCCCGGCGGATCAGCGAGGCATTAGGCCTTAAGGTAGTAAACATCGAAGAGCGTGAGGACCCGGACGCCAAGGGTCCTGCCCGAAATCTAGTAACAATCACCGGCGGGCCGGACCGCTCAGCCGGGATCGAATTCGCGGTCGAGTCGGTAGGCGTTCGCGACAGCAAAAACCGCCCGCCCGGACCATTTACCACCGTCTCGATGCAGCAGGCGGCTTCGGTCCGTCTGCGGTTCTCGACCAGCAGGACAATGCGTATCGCCCAGCAACTTTACGAGGGCGTCGAGATTCCCGGCTCAGGAAGCGTCGGATTGATTACATATATGCGAACCGACAGTCTGAATCTCTCCGCACAGGCTGTCGGGCAGGCGAGGAAGTTCATCGGCGAGTCCCTGGGCGATAAGTACCTTCCGGAAAAGCCCAATGTTTATCGTTCAGGCCCGCGCGCTCAGGCAGCCCACGAGGCAATACGTCCGACCGACGTAACCTGCACGCCCGAATCGCTCGCCGGCGTGCTCGATCCGGCGCAGTTGAGGCTCTACGAACTTATCTGGCGCCGCTTTGTCGCCTGCCAGATGTCACCCGCCAGGTGGGCGGTTACCGAACTGGCCGTTGCAGCGAAGACGCCGTCGGGAAAGGCCATTTTCAAGGCAGTCGGACGGAGACTTATCTTCGACGGGTTCCTTAAAATCGCCGGTCTGCCAGCCCGTCAGGAGCAGCGCATACCGGATATCCCCGCCGGTACGCCGGTCGCGCCGGTTACTATGAAACCGACCCAACACTTCACCCAGCCGCCGCCGAGATACACCGAGGCGTCGCTCGTAAAGGCCCTCGAAGCCGAAGGCATAGGAAGACCAAGCACTTACGCATCAATCATCAAGACCATTCAGGATCGCGAGTACACCAGGCAGATCGACCGGCGATTCTACGCCACCGACCTGGGAATTGTCGTTACCGATAAACTCGTCAAACACTTTTCCGACGTCTTCGACCTGCGATTTACAGCCCGGCTGGAAGACAAACTCGACGACGTCGAGGAGGCCCGCGCCGAATGGACAGCCGTCCTTAAAGATTTCTATGACCCCTTCAAAGCCGACCTGGAAAAGGCTGGAGAAGAAATGGTTCACGCAAAGGCCGAAACCCAAGAGTCCGAATACGCCTGCCCGCAATGCAAAAAGCCGATGGTCTATCGCTGGAGCAAGAACGGAAAATACCTCGCCTGCACCGGATATCCCGACTGCAAGACGACTTTCCCGGTCGATAAGGACGGAAAGAAGATCGAGGCGAAGCACGTCGATATCGCCTGCCCGAAGTGCGGAAAGGCGATGCTTCTGCGCCGCGGGCGATACGGGCCTTTTATTAGTTGTCCGGACTATCCCGATTGCGACGGAATCGTGAACCTGGACAAGAAAGGCGGCGTGAAACTCCCCTCCGCCCCGCCGCTGAAGACGGACCTGCCCTGCCTGAAGTGCGGCCGGCCGATGAACCTCCGCCGCGGGGCGCGCGGACCCTGGCTGGGATGTTCAGCCTTCCCCAAATGCCGCGGCAGACAAGGCTGGAAAACTCTCAAAGAAGACCAGAAAAAACAACTCGAACTGCAACTGCTGAACCACGAAAAAGCCAATCCCCAACCGGTTATCCGAAAAACCGACGGCTCGGCCGTCGAAGCGGGATACACACCGATGACAGGCGATCAAAAATAGGCTGATATACTAACGACAAAAAGGCAAACATATCGGACCGGATCGCCCCTTGCCTGACGCCCTCCGCGAATAGCGTAGGATATTTTGTGTAAGTTTGCGGCGGCATCAGAAATGACGAAGGCTTGGTTCAATTTGAGGTAACACTCTATGACGCCGGAAAAACAGTTCAACCGTCCCTACGGGACTGACA
>JAXHSV010000197.1:0-6014 GCA_034190305.1 Planctomycetota bacterium
ATCTGGGCGGCGAGCAGTCTAATGGTTCGCCGCCCAGATAGTGATTGAGGAACTTGTTGAGATGCAGGCCTTTCACCCGTTCGGTAATCAGGATCGAATCGACCAGAAAACCCCACCGTCGTGTTTACATAGCCACCAGAGGAAGCGCCGTGTAGATGTGTCGGCCCATCAGGGCGTGCCCGAGGTAGAAGCCTCGCAGCGCCCGGCTGGAACGGAACAGGTCGGTTATCCAGCGTATGATGCGTTTTCGACGGGGGCGTTTGACGTACACGTCGATTTCGACCTGGCCTATGCGTATCCTGCGCCGGACGATGTAACTGCTGGGCGAGTCTTTAATTACCTTCACATCGTCGCCGGTAAACAGCGCGTCCGGGTCGGACAGTATTTTTTTCCAGTCCTCGGCGCCGAAGGTATGTTCGCAGGCGTTCGAGCCCGGGAGTCGGCGTTTCGACGCCAGTATCACGTGTGCGCGCCATCCTGCGACGGACAGGCGGGCGAAGTACCGGTTGGTTGCAAAGATTCGGCGGTCGCGCTGGGCGTTGAGCCGACGGCTGTGCCGTCTGCCCGACATTTCGATCAGGCTGACCCATCCACGGACTGTTCCTTTGGCGCCGGAGGCGCGAAGGTAGTTCCGGAGAAACCGCATCCGCTGCGATCGCGTCGTCCACAATCGGCGGTCGTGATACAGTTGCGCCAGGTTGGCGGCCCTTTTTCGCCGGCTCAGCCGTCGTCGGCGAAGCATACGGTGCAGGTCCATCAGGACCGGTTGGTAACGCAGGTCCTGCGAGAGATGTTGTACGTTTCCATCCCGCGCCTGACCGATCGGACGAACCAGCACGTTTCCGCAGTGCAGGTCACGGTGTAAAACCCCGCAGGCGTGCATTCTGCCGACGAGTTCGGCCAGGGCGATTATCGTCGCATCAATAGCGGCGTAGTTACCGGCAGCCAACTGATCGGCGTGCCATTTGTCAGCGGGGACAGACGGTTCGATCCCGTCGCTTATCAGCCATTCCGTACCGTTATGATAATAGGCTGCAAGGACCTTCAGGACCGGAACTTTATTGTCGGAAAGGTATCTGCTGAAGCGCATCTCACAGCGTGCGTCCGAAAATCCGATACGCCTCTGCAGGCGGTGCAGCAGCGACGGGTTGTGGAAATGCTTCAGATACAACACGCCGGAAGAATCCGAAGACTCGCAGCGATAAACGGTCCGGGAGATGTTGTGCTTGACCACCGACCAGCGATTATCGGTCGAGCCGGACAGCAGCGATTCCAGCCGGCGGCGGGCATCGGCGTCGGCGTCGGCAAAGTGAACCGCATCGACATCCAGGCCTGTGAAAAGTTCCGAAGCGTCCGGCATGTGGTGTTTGTTATTTGTCATTTGTCGTTCACCGCTGCCGGAAAAATGTCTTCGATTATCTTCATCAGGGTTTGTGCGATTTCTCGAGGCCGGTCTGCGCGGACCGGCATGGTATTTTTTCCAGTTACCGACCGGTTATGATCCGGGGGCGTCATCCTGCCTGATGTGTCGGCTGCGACAACGGGCAGTCCGGCGGGCATCGTCGATTCCGGCGGAGCGTCAGGATCGGGGAACAATGCTATATCCGCAGCCGACAATAGATCCGAAACGGACCATTCGGTTCCGGCAAGTATGACCTGCTCGGTAAATCCGGTCATATCGGCGAATTCGACGACATCTCTTACGCTGCTGCCGGTGTCCTGAATAATCAGACGCACAGGAAAATCGGCGATTTTAAGGATAGAGACAGCCCAAACAGCGAAGCGATGCCCGCTTAGCCGATGCACGCGCCCCGGAGCCGCGATGGCTATGTCCCCGGTCGCTATTCCAAGCCGATCTCGAATGGATGTACGGTTGGAACTGTCATTAATGTCCGACGGCGCAACCATGATAGAAATGCGGTTAGACCGATTCATTGGTCGAAACTTGGCAGGTCTGTTTCCTTTTCCTTTGGTCTGGCGCGGTCGAGATAACGCTCGCAGAACAGCCCGCAGGTTTCCTCGGCCATGCGTTCAGCCAGTTTGCGAGCCAGTTCCGTCCCGAATGCCTCCGAAGGATTTTCCGTTACCGGTTCGTCGATACTGATCGGAAAGCCTGCCGATTCGTCAGGCCAGATGCGCCCTTTCAGGACATCCACGACCTTTACCATTGCGACGAACCTGCCTCGCCAGAGCGTATTTATGGGATTGTCCTTAAGAGAGAAGTCCTCGATTGAAACGTAGATTACCAGGTCCGCCCCGAGCCGGCGTCCGATTTTCGGAATGCTCATCTGGTTGAAATTCGGTTCGGCGTTACGCAGGTCGATTAGTTTGTCATAGGGTATTGTTTCGGAGGCGAGTGAGTGTTCGATGAGCAGTTTGTCCGCCTTTTCCGCCAGGGCGCGCTTGATGGTAGGATAAAGCAGCGGGCACTTTATATCGTCAGGGAAGACCAGAATGGTCTTTTTTTTCGGAAGGATGAACCTTGGCGAGACCTTTTCCTTCGGAAATAATTTCGCCAGAATGGCTGCGGGCAAGGGGCATCCGATCGGCAGCAGCATTGTCAAAATCAGCAGCGGGAAATAAAATTTTCGCTTTATCATGATTCTTTCGGCACCTTATATTCGTGGAAATTTTTTACCAGTTCCGCGGCAAAGATTCTTTCAGTCAGAATGCGGATTTGCAGGTCGTTTCCGGCGGGCATTCCCATGGAGGATTCAGCCGGATAGACTGTGTATATCGGCCCGGTTCGCCAGACGGGATTCCCGCCTCCGGTCGAAGAGAGTTTCGCCTTATATATATTGATCTCTGCGGTGATTCGTCCGCGCGCCAGGTGGATGCTTCCCTGTTCGCGGGTGGAGAATTCCATCAGCGAGATCAGCATGACGTAATCTGCGCCGAAAACATCGCAGAGATTCTCCGGCGGCATAGCGTCCCATCGAACGTTTTCCGCCTGATAACGGATTACCCTGCGGGCGTCGATTAGTGTAACGTTGCGGACTTTCCTGCGGAGTTCGGCGCCGACGGCGTCGGTAAGTTCCAGCTGGGCCATATTGTAATCCAACTGTATCTCCGGTCCGGCGAAGACGACTACGGCGACGGTTTTGCCCGGAAGATCACCGAACTGGGCCTCAATCGTCTTCATCGGAATCGGAGGGGCAAAGACGTGCATGAACCAGTTACCCAGATTGCAACCACCGATAAAAAACATCGCAGAAGGCAAAAGGGCTGTGAGCAGAAACTTTCGCATGATAACTCCTGTGGGAGTGGTTTTACCTCATTTTCACCTGTCGTCAAACAGGCAGCGCACCACTTGCTATACCCCATATCAACTTCAGCACCCATCCGGCAGGGATACCGATTATAAACGTCCATACCCACCAGGCCGGTTTTCCGAGGCGGGAAAGGGCGTTTTTACCGGTCAACGCTTCGTAGGTCGCTGTCGCTGTCAGCACGACCAGTCCGGCGAAAAGCACCACCCCAAACGGATGGCTTCTGAAGGCCAGGACGAACTTCCCGTGAGTCATTGCTGAAACCGAGGTGGTCATGCCGCAGGTCGGGCATGGGTATCCTGTCCGAACAAGGAACGAGCAGACCGGCAGGCCGAGTTGCCGGTGCGTTCCAGCCCCTGTACTGTCGGGTGTAAGCCACCACGCCAGAGCGATTACGGACCCGCAGCACGCCGCCACCGTCAACCCTCGCACCAGAAGAAAATTTCTCGAGCCCGCTTTGGCGGTCCGGATACCGGTTTCGATATAACAAGCCGATTCTTCCATTATTACGACCGTATATCATAGGCTTGGGGCGCCCATGACGTCAAGTAATATGCAAATCCTACCCCCCCCCGTTTTGTCCTTCCCTGCCGGCGGGGGGGCTAACTCGCAACACCTCGCCTGTATCTGCACACGCAGTCGAAGACTTCGCCGCCGACGCGAGCGGCCATTGTCGGGTCTTTCAACAGGCACAGTTGGATCGAATCGACGCTGAATTCCGTGTTGAGATTGCTCTCAACGCTTCTGCCCATCCCTTCGAGGACGACCAGGTCGGCATCTTTGGCGGCGGCATTCAGTTCGTCGGAGACCTCCGCCAGGTCAATCAGGGGAATGTCGTTACCGGTCGATACGACCTCGAAAAGTCCGGCGGAGATGTATGATGCCAGTTCGTCGTCCACGGAAGCGAGCTGGCGCAGAATTTCGACGGCTTCATCGGCGGTAACGTCGTTGAGGCTTGGTAATTCGTTTGCTGCAAGGACGATCTGCGTGCCGTGAATGGCGAATTGCCGGACAAGGGGTATCACGCCGAGTATAAAGTCTGCCCCTGTGTTGTCCACGAAGACAATCGCCTTTGCCCAGGGACAGGCCGATGTTGCGCTGGTCGGTAAAATCGCCGCCAGTTCATCGAAGTCATCCACCACCCAGGGACGGTGCTTCGTCCGCTCGACGACCGCTTCGAAATCAACGCGGTCCTTGGCATAGTTCATCGTAGCGGTGCTTCCAAGGTCGAAAATATTCCCGGCGAAGACGCTGCGGATCAGATGCTCCCACCGCTGCTTGGACGGTAGCGATTTGACGAAATCGATGACACCCGGATAAGACTCAATGGACAGGATGTCTTCACGCTGTTTGATGTGCCTGAAAGGGTCCTTCAGACCGTTGTCGCGGAGGGCCTTTTCCCGCAGACGGCACAGTTCCAGCACGCCCAGGCGGTCGGGCCTGAGCGAATCGGCAGGGCCGGGGTTCTCACGAAGCGAGGAAATCGTTTCGGCGAACTGCCGACGGGACGATTCGATCTGTCCGGCGGCGCTGCGCCCATAAGCGACCTTTGCCGCCGACAGCGTGTCGGCAAAGTGGTTCTCGAACTGTTTCAGCCAGTACAACCTGGCCTCGGTGTCGCTAATCAAATCAATGTCGCTGACGGAATATCCGTCCGGATCGGCCAAAAGACAAAAATGACTCATAGAAAACCCTATTTTGTAGTTAGTAGTCAGTATCCAGTGGTCAGTGCTCGCTAATCCTCGGGGGCTGCCTTGTACACCTCCAGACCTTCAAATCCAAACGGGCTGATATTTTCGCCATATTGAGACATTTTTCCTTTCCTGACTACCGACTACCGGCTGCTTGTTACTATTGCAACCTTATTGTTACCACGGTCAGGTCGTCGCATCGGGTTTGCAGCCCCGCGAACCTTCTCATTTCCCAGAGGACGAATTCTCCGATTCCCTTGGCTGTGCGTCTTTGCCGGCAGGCTTCAAGTACGGCGGCGCGGACGCGCTCTCGCCCGAAGGCCTCATCCCGGAAGTTAATCGCTTCGGGCAGGCCGTCGGTGAATATTATCAGCACATCGCCGCTTTTGAGCGAGAGGGTTTTTTGTCGGAACTGCATTTTTTCGTTCATGCCGATTACGCCTCCTCCTCCTCCGGTTAATTTCCGAACCCGCCCATCTCTCGCCAGCAGCGCCGGCTCGTGCCCGGCATTGCAATAGTCCAGCGTTTTTGCCTGCACGTCCAGCGAACCGAACAGCAGCGTTACGAAATCGCCCATCTCGCTTTCCCGCCAGAGGTCCCTGTTGACGGCGGCGAGTATCTCCGAGAGGTCCTGAAGGTGTGAAGCATGCGCTCTCAAGGACGACCGGGTCGAAGCCATCAGCAATGACGCCCGCACGCCTTTTCCGACAACGTCGGCGACGCAGACGCCGAGTTTCCCGCCGGGCAACCTGATAAAGTCGTAAAAATCGCCCGCCAGTTCAAAGCATGGAACGTATATCGCCGCTATATCCAGACCTTTAATGTCAGGCGGACTAGCCGGGATCATCCGTTTCTGAACGTCGCCGGCCAGACGCAGTTGCCGTCGAATGTTTTCCGCCTGGACGGCTTCGTGGTAAAGACGCGCGTTGACCACAGCCGAGGCTGCCTGTGACGCCACGCCGCGAATAAGCGACGTCTCGTACCAGTCGAATTCATGAGGCTGACGGGTATAGACGCGGATAATGCCTTCAATCCGCTCACGGTAACTCATCGG
>JAXHSV010000198.1:0-5942 GCA_034190305.1 Planctomycetota bacterium
AATTGTAGAACGGCATGCCTTCAGGCAGGATGTCGTTCAGTATGCACCGCCCCACGGTCGTGATGATCCGATGGCTGTCCGGTACATAGTTTCCGTCAGACTCGACGATCTCTGTTCCTTCCGGCAGGCGGAGGACGATCTCGGCGTGCATGCCGATTCTTCCGAACGCGTGGGCCGTCATTGCCTCGTGCGGCTTGGCAAAGGCTGGGTATGATTTGCCGTCAGTGTACGTAATCTTCTTCACATCCGGTTCGACAAAGACCGAACCCACATCGCTGGTAAGATAGCCGATGCCAAGCACGATGTCCTGCGATGGAGACAAAATCGGCTGACCATTGGCGGGCGAGAAGATATTGTTGGTCGCAAGAATCAGCGTGTGCGCCTCCACCTGTGCTTCAATCGACAATGGCAGATGGACCGCCATCTGGTCGCCGTCGAAATCTGCGTTGAAGCCCTTGCACACCAGCGGGTGAATCTTGATGGCGTTGCCCTCGACCAGCACCGGCTCGAACGCCTGGATGCCCATCCGGTGAAGCGTGGGGGCACGGTTCAGAAGCACCGGATGCTGGTAAATGACTTCTTCCAGCACGTCCCAGATTTCTCTCTCGCGGCGTTCGAGCATTTTCTTGGCCGACTTGATCGTATCGGCCAGACCGCGATCCTTAAGCTTCCGGATGATGAACGGCTGGTACAACTCCAAGGCGATTTTTTTAGGCAGGCCGCACTGGTTCAAATGCAGCTCCGGCCCGATTACAATCACCGAGCGAGCGGAGTAGTCTACGCGCTTGCCCAACAGGTTTTCACGGAACCGCCCCTGCTTGCCCTTGATCATGTCGGTCAAGCTTTTCAGCGGGCGGTTGGCGGTGCCCTGGACAGGCCGGCGACAACGGCTGTTGTCGAACAGGGCATCGACGGCCTGCTGAAGCATACGCTTCTCATTGCGGATGATGACCTCAGGGGCATTGAGGTCCATCAGCTTTTTCAGGCGGTTGTTGCGGTTGATGATCCGCCGGTACAAATCGTTCAGGTCGGAAGTGGCGAAGTTGCCGCTTTCCAGCAGCACCAGCGGGCGAAGGTCCGGCGGAATCACCGGGATCACTTCCATGACCATCCACTCCGGCTGATTGCCGGAAGTGCGAATGTTCTCCACCAGTTTGAGCCGCTTGGTCAGGTCCTTGATCTTCTGCTTGGAATTGGTTTTGGTCATATCGTCGCGCAATTGGGCGGCAAGTTGCACCAGATCCAACTGTTCCAGAAGCGCCTTGACGGCTTCGGCACCCATTTGGGCCTTGAACTCATTGCGGTACTTCTCATAGGCGATGCGGTATTCCTCTTCGGACAGGACCTGTTTGAGTTTCAATGGAGTTTGGTCCGGATCGATGACCACATAATTCTGAAAGAGGATGATCTTTTCCAGGTCGGAGGTCTTCATGCCCAGCAGTGTTCCCAGGCGGCTCGGCAGGGCCTTGAAGAACCATATGTGCACGATCGGGGCGGCGAGGTTGATGTGGCCCATTCGCTTTCGGCGGACGCGCGAATGCGTTACCTTCACGCCGCACCGGTCGCAAATAATGCCCTTGTGCTTGGTGCCTTTGTACTTGCCGCAGGCACACTCCCAGTCGCGCTCCGGACCGAAAATCCGCTCACAGAACAGGCCGTCTTTTTCCGGTCGATACGTGCGGTAATTGATCGTTTCGGGTTTCTTGACCTCGCCGAACGACCAACTGCGGATATCATTGGGCGAGGCAAGCTGCACCTTCACCGACTCGTAATCGTTTATATGATCATATTCAGCCATCATTTACTCGCTCCGTGGCAGCGTAGCGTTTATTCATTTCCATTTAGCCGTGTTCGCCTCTTGTAGCCTGGCGCCAACTAAACACGATTTCAGATGAGCCTTTTCTTTTCCAGTTGCACGTTCAAGCCGAGGCCTCGCAGCTCGTTGCACAGCACGTCGAAGCTGACGGGCGTGCTGGCCTCGAGGGTGTTGCTGCCCTTGACCATCGACTCGTAGATTTTGGTCCTGCCTTCCACATCGTCGCTCTTGACGGTAAGCAGTTCCTGAAGCGTGTAACTTGCGCCGTAGGCCTCCAAAGCCCAGACTTCCATTTCGCCGAATCGTTGGCCGCCGGTGCGGGCCTTGCCGCCCAATGGCTGCTGCGTAATCAGCGAGTACGGCCCGGTCGCACGGGCGTGAATCTTCTCATCCACCAGGTGATGCAGCTTGTTTATATAGATATAGCCGACGGTTATTTTCTGGTCGAACTGTTCTCCGGACCGCCCGTCATAGACCGTAATCTTTCCGTCCTCCGGCATTTCCACCAGCAGTTCTCGGCTATTGCCTGCGGCTTGCACGACCGACAGCTCCTCTCTGCGCTGGCGGACGTGCTTGTTTGCCTCTCGGATACACTCAAAGATTTCATATTCCTTCGCCCCGTCGAATACGGGCGTAATGGCCTGGAAGCCCAGCACCGCCGCCGCCCAGCCGAGGTGCGTCTCGAGAATCTGCCCGACATTCATACGGCTGGGCACGCCAAGCGGATTCAGCACGATGTCTATGGGCGTGCCGTCAGCCAGGAACGGCATATCTTCTTCGGGCATGATTTTTGCAATTACGCCCTTGTTGCCGTGGCGCCCGGCTATCTTGTCGCCCACGCCGAGTTTTCTCTTTGTAGCCACGCGCGTCTTTACCATTTCCAGTACGCCGGAGGGCAACTCGTCGCCACGCTTCATGTGCTCGAGTTTCCGTTCCATTTCCTTGCGGATTTCCAGGATTCTCGGCCAGTACCTGTTATAGATGTTCTCGGCTTGCCGGCGGGCGGCTGCGCTGCGGGTTTTAAGCCACTTCAGGCTAAAGTTTTCCACCTGTTCGAGGAGAACGGCGTTAACATCACTCTGGCCCACCTTCTGGCGGGTGGATGGGTCGACCATCGGCGAGCCAAGTACTTCATTGATTCCAGCCGCCATCTTTTGGAAGACCTCGATCATCCGCGCGTTCATTTGCTTTCGGTATTTCGTGATTTGGCGGCTGTTTTCCTTCTTCTGCTCATCCGACATGTGCATGCGTCGGCTGAAACGCTTGGTACTCACTACAACACCCTCTTCGCCGGCGGGCAGTTCGAGGCTGTCGTTCTTGACGTCCTCGCCAGCCCGGCCGAAGATGGCATGCAACAGCTTTTCCTCCGGCGACAGCTCGGACTTGGATTTCGGAGCAACCTTGCCAACCAATATATCGCCAGGCCCAACGCGCGTACCGATGCAAACAATGCCGTTCTCATCAAGGTTCCGAAGCGCTTTTTCCGAAACGTTTGGTATGTCTCGGGTGAATTCCTCGCGCCCAAGCTTCGTCTCCCGGATTTCCACC
Source organism: Planctomycetota bacterium (assembly GCA_034190305.1). GTDB lineage: Bacteria > Planctomycetota > Phycisphaerae > SM23-33 > SM23-33 > JAUWNJ01. Next base: position 3,365 of record JAXHSV010000198.1, read on the forward strand.
TCATATTCTTCAAGGTGCACGGACGTTAAGGCGTCGTCCTTCACCAGGCGCTCGGAGATCAGAATCGCGTCCTCGAAGTTGTAGCCGTCAAAGGGCATGAACGCCACCAGCACGTTTCGCCCCAGCGCCAGCTCGCCGTTATGACAGGCTGAGCCGTCGGCGATGATCTGGCCCTTTTTGACTCTTTGTCCTTCGCGGACGATGGGTTTTTGGTTCAGGCATGACCGCTCGTTGAGCTTCGCGAACTTTCGCAGTTCGTACTCGTCGGCATTGTCGATGACTATCCGACTGGCATCGACGGTTGTAACCGTGCCGCTCTTGCGCGCCCGGACCACCATGCCGGAGTTGGCTGCGACGGCACGCTCCATACCGGTGGCGACGATTGGCGGCTCGGTGCGGACCAGAGGTACAGCCTGCCGCTGCATGTTGGAACCCATCAGTGCCCGGTTGGCGTCATCGTGCTCCAGGAACGGAATCAGTGCAGCCGAGACCCCGACCGTCTGCTTCGGCGAGATATCGACGTAATCCACATCATTGCCGTCAACCAGACTGACTTCACCCCTGGCGCGGGCCAGCACGTGCTGGGCGGGCAGCCGCTGACTGTCGCCGCGAGGGGTCTTCTCCAGCGCATCAGGCGGGGCCAGGACCATCTCCATCTCCTGGTCCGCTCGCAGTTGCTCAATTTGGCCAGTTACCTTGCCGTTTTTGACCCGTCGATACGGCGTTACCAAAAAGCCGTACTCGTCCACACCGGAATAGATGCCCAGGGAGCTGATCAGGCCGATGTTATTGCCTTCGGGCGTCTCGATGGGACAGATTCGGCCGTAGTGGCTGATATGGACGTCGCGAACCTCAAAACCGGCCCGCTTGCGGTTCAAGCCGCCCGGCCCCAGTGCCGAGAGCCGCCGCTCATGTGTCAGTTGGCTCAACGGATTCTGCTGGTCCACCACCTGGCTCAGCTCGCCTCGGCCGAAGAAAAAGTCGATGCTCGATGAAATGCTTTTGGAGTTGACCAGTTCGGCGATCTTGGTCAGTTCCTCAGGGTCTTTCATGCTCATACGTTCTTGGACAGTGCGGCGAAGCTTCAGGAAGCCCTTGCGGAGTTCCTCAGTGCCCAGCTCGTCGATGGTCCTCAGACGACGGTTGCCCAGATGGTCGATGTCGTCCACCACGCCCTCGCCGCTGCGCAGCCTTATGATGTACTTCAGCGTGTTGACGAGATCCTCGACTCGCAGCGTCATGACGGACTCTGGGACATTCTGCTTGAACTTGCGGTTGATACGGAACCGGCCGACCTTGCCCAGGCGGTAGCGGTTTTCGTCGTAGAACTTTTCGGCGAAAAGCGTTTTGGCCTTATCCACCTGAGGCGGGTTGCCCGGACGCAGGCGCATGTAGATTCGCAGCAGGGCGCTTTCGTAGTCGTCCGCGGCGTCTTCGGCGAGCGTGTTGATGACCAGGGGATCGCCGACATCCTCGACTACCTCAACCTGTTTGATCTTGGATGAGACAATCTTGGAAAGCGCCTCGCCGATTTGCCCTCCGGTCGGGATGAGTTCCTCGCCGGTCTCAGGGTCGATAATCGGTTCGACGATGTGCGTGTGCGGGCGGAGCCGGTCAGTGGAAACTTTTTTGGTCGGGTAGAACTCGCGGATTATGGCGGCTTTTGTGCCGTACTGCTCATCCATCGCACGGAGGAACGTGGTGGCCGGAATCTTGCTGGACTGGTCGATCCAGATCGACAGCGCGTCCTTTTTCGTTACGGCCAACTCGATCCAACTGCCTCGTTCGGGGATGATTCTCGCCCCGTGCAGCGGGCGGTCGGACTCCTGCATTTCGACGGTGAAGTCGACGCCCGGCGAGCGATGCAACTGCGAGACGATGACGCGCTCGGCGCCGTTAATGATAAACTCGCCGCCGCCGATCATGATTGGAATCTCGCCCACGTAGATGCTCTCTTCGAGGACGGCTTTGGCATCCTTGCGGGTCAGCCGGCAACGAATGCGGAACGGCATGCCGTAGGTCAGCTTCAGGTCACGACATTCCTGTGCGTTGTAGCGAGGCTCGCTGAGATTGTAATCGAGGTAATCCAGTTGCATCTGCCCGTCGTAACTGACGATGGGGAAAATTTCCCGCAGCAGTGCTTCCAGGCCCTCGTTGACCCGCTTGGCCGGGGACATACCAGCCTGAAGGAACCTGTCGTAACTGACCTTCTGTATGTCGATCAGGTTCGGGATCGGAGCCGAGTCGCCCACCTTGGAAAAATCCCTTTGTCTGTCTGTTCGCAACATGAAAATGACCTCAATGTCTGGCCCGCTATTCGAAGCGGGGAAAGATCAGTTTCGGACCACTGACTACCGGATACCGGATAACTACTTGACCTCTACGGTTGCACCGGCTTCTTCCAGCACCTTTTTGGCTTCTTCGGCTTCTTCCTTCGATGCGCCTTCCTTGACAGGTTTAGGCACGCCTTCGACATTTCATTGTTGTTTTGATTAGTCGGCGCGTAAAACGTAACCTGAAGCCTATCTGCATTTTCTGCAAGGACTCGTGCCGGCTACTGTTCTATACTCACGAGGCA
>JAXHSV010000199.1:0-5765 GCA_034190305.1 Planctomycetota bacterium
CGAGGGGGTTTTTTACCTTGACCTGCCCAGACGTATTATGTTAATATTAGTAAATTCTTTTTAGAAATTGGAATAGTTGGCATACACGTCATACTTGGAAAAGTCCTGGAGTCGGTATCCATGTCAAGGAGCGTTGCTGCAGGAAAGGAGTGTTAGTCTTGACAAAGAAGGAGATGATTCGACGGATTGCCGCTGAACTGGACATCAACCAAGTCTTGGCTGGAAAGATAGTACAAAGCACCCTCGACACCATTCTGGACACCCTTGCCGCCACCGGGAAGGTGGAACTGCGAAATTTCGGCGTCTTCAAGGTTAAAAGACGGGCTCCGCGAAAGGCGCGTAACCCAAAGACCAACGAAGAGGTTCCTGTGCCTGCAAAAAGTGTAATCTGTTTCCAACCGGGGAAAAACGTAGCGGCTATGATTGCCTCAAGACAGCCTGTAACGACAGGTAATAAAAATAGAGAAATGCGTTTTTGATTTTCGTTGACAGCCTTTTCCCGCCCTGCTACCATTATGCCCGTAGTCCGGCTGGCGCCGCCGTGGGATAAGACGCCATTAGGAAAAACTCGAACTGAAAGGTGTTAACCATGAAACGGTTTGTGTTGTTCGTATTCGTCGTCTTGTGCATTGGAAGTTTACTTGCCGGATGCGGGATGGTGAAGAGGCCGTCGGAACGCGTGCAAAGTTTCAGGAATATCGACGATATTCGTGCTCGCCAGTTCGTTGACGATTGCGATTACGTCGGGCTTTATGACCGACCTTCCTATCTGACCGAATGGCCCGTGCGCGACACCGATTGAAAACCAAATTCGTTTTTGTACGTCCGTCAAGCCCAACCATTCCGACGGGGTAACTTCAGCCGGGATGGTTGGGCTTTTTTCAACTTGCACGCTTATCCTCGCCGCTTTTTAATCAGTCTTACCGGTATTCGAACAGCGATGAAGAAGCAAGGTTGTATAATTTTATGTTTCGCCTTATAGGTTACAAAAATGAGATACCTTCCTGTTACCTTCGTTTGCCTGCTGCTGTTTTGCGGCTGTCATCAGCAGCAGCGGAATGTCGTGCAGAGTCACGCAGACCACCCCAAGCCGGGTTCGGCGACGACCATGCCAACATCGGTTCCCGCCGAGGCATTGTGGCCGGCGGCAGTTATGGCCACCGTCAACGGCAAGCCTGTTCATATGGAAGACCTGTACATTCCCCTCATTGAGGCCCAGGGCCTGCGAATTGCGGAAATACTGATTGTTAACAAACTGGTCGCCCAGGAAGCCGAACGGGTAAATATCATCGTTGATAATAAAGATGTCGCCGCCGAGAACAACCACGCACTGCAAGGCGTCATTGGTGAGCAACTCGCGCCGGACCAGCGCGGAGTAGCACTTGAAAAACTACTGCGTCAGCGTGGAATAACCAAACGATTATGGACTACCATAATGCGTCGCAACGCCATACTACGTAAGATGGTTGCCGGCAAGGCAGTGGTAAGTGAGGCGATGATTGAAACGGAGTTCGCCCGACTCTACGGCGAAAAAGTCCGAATCAGCCACATCCAGTTACCCAGTCTTACCGAGGCGGAAAAAATCATTAAAATGCTCAAAGAGGGGAACGATTTCGCTTATCTCGCACGACGCTACTCTACCAGTACAACGACGGCCAGGCAAGGTGGAACACTTCCGCAGTTCTCACGCGAAAATCCCGCTATACCAAGAGCAATCCGTGACACTGCTTTCGCGCTGAAGACCGGTCAGATCAGCGGTATCGTTCAGGTCGGTAACGAATTTCACGTACTCAAACTCCACCAGCGCATCACTCCGCCTGCTGCTGATTTCCAGGCCGTCAGGGGAAAAATCATTCTTGCACTGAAAGAGCATCTCATTGAGCGTTTAAAGATCGAAAAACTGGCGGAACTTCGGCGTAAGACAAACGTTGAGTACGTCAACCCTACGCTCCGACAGGAGGCGAACCGTCCGCCCGGCCCGTGAAAACGCAGGATACCATATTGACGCCCGTCGGTCGCATTTGCTTCTTTTCAGCGTCCCCCTTCCCTCACCGCCAACAGACTCCTTGCAAAGTAGAAAAACCGGACTAGAATGCCGAACGAGGAAAGGTGGAAATGTGCACGAACTTTCCATTGCTATAAATCTGGTCGATCAATTGATGGACCTGGTCAAGCAGCACAATGCCAGCGGCGTGGAAACCGTTGCGCTGCGAGTTGGCGCGCTAAGTCACGTAGATTTCGAGGCGATGGAGGACGCCTTCACCGAAGCGTCCCGTGATACGGTGGCAGAGGGCGCGTCGTTGCAGATGACTGAAACGCCGGCTGTAATGGAATGCCTCGACTGCTGTGAGCGATTCGAAAGTAAAGATGGAAACTTCGCCTGCCCGCACTGCCGACAGGCCAACACTCGCGTGATCGAAGGCGAGGATATTCTTCTGATGTCTGTGGAAATGCGAGAAAAACAAGGAGATATTTAGCAATGCAGATTCGTGTAGTGCAGAACGTGCTGGAAAAGAACAAAACTGTCGCCTGCGAGAACCGCGATCGCCTGACCATCTCCGGCGTGCTGTGCATGAACGTGTTGAGTGCGCCGGGCAGCGGAAAGACTTCACTTTTACAGAAAACCATCGCCCGCCTGAATGAAGAACACCCCTGCGCCGTGCTGGTGGGCGACCTGCAAACAACGCGCGACGCCGAGAGACTGGCGGATGTTTCAGCCCAGGTCGTGCAGATTAACACCGGGCGCGGATGTCATCTGACGGCCTCGCAGGTGGAGGCCGGCCTTAATGAGTTAAACCTCGACGGACTATCGTTTGTGTTCATCGAAAACGTGGGGAACATGGTGTGCCCCGCCGGTTTCGACCTGGGCGAACACGCCAGGGCAATTCTACTGAGTACGCCCGAAGGAAGCGACAAAGTGGCCAAATATCCTATCCTGTTCCAGACGGCTGACGTTATCCTGTTGTCGAAAATAGACTTATCCGAGGTGCTGGAATATCACAGCCAGCAGGTTAGTGAGGATTTGGAACGGATTAACACGCGGGCGCCGCTTATTGAGGTTTCTGCAAAAACCAATGTTGGGATTGAACCGTGGGTGCAGTGGCTTCTGGAAAATCGCTCAAAGCGGGTTGGCGGCTTACTTGCCAGCAGCACGTAATTTGTGATGGGTCGGATTTGGCTCGAAACACAACGGTTATCAGTCAACGATAATGCGAAATTATTATTCCTTGCTTACCGTTTCGCGTCGCTCTTCCTGGACCGGCCTTTGGGGGGGATTTATTTTTTTAAAAAACTGAGGATTTTCCTGCAATTCCGGCTGCATACTTGATAAAATCCGTGTTCTTAGTTTGTGAAGTTATTCACGAACCAGTGTAATCTCGTAATTCGCTCCTTCTAACGCGGAGTCGAAGAGATTTTACCGGTCGCAAAGAACGTATATATGAAACATGGCGCCCGCCTTGATGCCGCGGGCAATAGTAACCTACTACTCGGCGTGAATGCCCTAGGGGATCCCATGAGTGAGAACCTGGAACAGATGATTAAAGACGTTTGTAAGAAATACGGTAATGATCGAAGGCGAATGGTGGATGTGCTCCGCCAGACACAGGCGATACTCGGTTACGTTCCCAGTTGGTCTATGGACCTGATCGCCCGCGAAACGAGAACCTACAGGGTGGAAGTGGAGAGTGTGGTCTCTTTCTACGCCTTTCTGTCCCGTCATCCGAAGGGCAAGATCGTTATTCGCCTGGCCGACGATGTGGTCAGCCGCATGAAAGGAAGCGACAAAGTCGCCGATGCCCTGAAGAATGAACTGGGCATAGAATTCGGCCAGACGACCGCCGACGGAAACTTCTCCCTTGACTACACAGCCTGTATCGGCATGAACGACCAATGCCCGGCGGCTCTGGTCAACGACGTGGTGGTTACCAATCTGACCGCTGAATCAGCACGGCAGATGGTAACCGAACTTAAGCATCACATGACTCCGACGAAGCTGGTCAGCCACCTGGGCGATGGAAATAACGCCGACAGTATGGTCCATGCGATGGTAATGAACAACATCCGTGAAAAGGGCGAGGTGATCTTCGGCGATATGGACCTCGGTCAAGCCATTCGCAAGGCCATTGTCATGACGCCGAGGGAAGTGATCCGCACGGTGAAGGCCGCGAATCTCCGCGGACGAGGCGGCGCGGGCTTCCCCACCGGAATGAAGTGGGACTTCACACATGCGGCTTCCGAGAAGCAACGCTATGTCATCTGCAACGCCGACGAAGGTGAGCCCGGTACATTCAAAGACCGCGTGATCCTCACCGAAAAGCCGGACCTTCTGTTCGAGGGGATGACCATCGCGGGCTATGCAGTCGGAAGCGACACTGGAATTGTCTACCTGCGTGCTGAATACGCGTATTTGAAGAAGTTCCTGGAAAACGTCCTCATCAGGCGACGCAAAAAAGGCCTGCTGGGCAAGAACATCTGCAACAAGACCGGGTTAAATTTCGACATTCGTATCCAGATGGGCGCCGGGGCATACATATGCGGCGAGGAAACGGCCCTGATCAGTTCATGCGAAGGTCTGCGAGGCGACCCGAAGACCCGTCCACCGTTCCCCGCCCGTAAGGGATATCTCGATTTGCCGACGGTGATTAACAATGTCGAGACCCTCTGCTGCGCAGCCAGGATATTGGAGAAGGGACCTGAATGGTTTACAAGGATGGGCACCGTTGACAGCGCCGGTACAAAGATGTTGAGCATATCGGGAGATTGCGATCGCCCCGGCGTTTATGAAGTTCCGTTCGGCGTAACGCTGACGGAATTGCTGGAGAAGGTCGGAGCCAAAGATACTATCGCTATTCAGGTGGGCGGACCCAGCGGTCAGATGGTCGGACCGGCGGAATTCAAACGCAGAATCTGCTTCAGCAATCTGGCCACCGGCGGTTCGATAATCGTTATCGGTCGAGGCAGAAATATACTCGACGTGGTCGATAACTTCCTCGACTTCTTCATCGAAGAAAGTTGTGGTTTCTGCACGCCGTGTCGAGTGGGCAACATTCTGTTGAAAAAATGCGTTAGTCGTCTTACCGCCGGAGACGGCGAGCCGGATGACCTGAAATACCTCCAGGACCTGGGCGATGTGATCAAGGCAACCAGTCGTTGCGGTTTGGGGCAGACTTCGCCCAACCCTGTATTGACGACAATAAAGAGCTTCCCGGACATCTACGAAAATCTCTGCAAGGAGTCTGTGGCAGGTCAACAACCGTTTTTCCACCTGGACGCCGCTGTGGCGGCGGCAGAAAAAATCGCAGGACACAAGATGGTTCAGCACGAGGAATAAGACAAACCATGAGCGACAAAATTACCTTTACGATTGATGGCGTCGAGGTTCAGGGCGAACCTGGTCAGACAATTCTGGAAGCAGCCGATGCGGCAGGAATCTATATTCCCCGGCTTTGTTCGATGAACGGATTGGTTCCGCACGGCAGCTGCCGGGTTTGTATGGTTACGGTAAACGGTAAGCCCCAGTCTGCCTGCACCTACCCCATCGCCCAGGGAATATTGGTCGATAACGATACCGAAAAACTCCGGCAGTACCGCAAAGCGATGATCGACATGCTGTTTGTCGAGGGTAATCACTTCTGCATGTTCTGCGAGAAGAGCGGCAACTGCGAACTCCAAGCGCTGGCGTACCGCTTCGGAATCACCGCTCCGCAATATCCTTATATGTTTCCCGATCGAGAGGTTGACGCCTCGCACCCCGATGTGTTTAT
>JAXHSV010000002.1:0-37127 GCA_034190305.1 Planctomycetota bacterium
GTTCGATTGTCCTCGCACGGTCGGCTGCCGAGATGCCCGTTGTGACGCCCGCGGCTGCGTCAATCGTTACCGTAAAGGCAGTACCGAAACGCGAGGTGTTGTCCGCCACCTGGGGGTGTAATCCGAGCGTGTCGGCTTTTTCGCCCGTCATGGGAAGACAGATCAGGCCGCGCCCGTAGCGCGCCATGAAGTTTATTATTTCCGGCGTAACCCGCTCGGCCGCACACACCAGATCGCCTTCGTTCTCGCGCGACTCATCATCGACCAGGATAATAAGCTTTCCGGCGCGAATCTCGTCCAGTATTTCCTCAATCGGCGAAAACGGCATCAAAAGACCTCCGTCCTATTCACATATTCCTGTCGGTACGGTCATTATGGCGGTTACTGTCTGCTTCGGCGACAAATGTCAGCCCAATTCGGGTATAACTGACCACCGACAAGGCGCAAAACCCGGCTACAGCATACCATAAAACCATCGCCAGGTGTGTCCCTACCGACAGGCCAAGCAGATTAAGTTCCGGGCTGATAAGCACCGCGGCAACCATAGCGACCTGCCCGGCTGTGCATATCTTTCCGGGCCAGGACGGAAGGACACGCACGCTGCCCGTCAGAAGGAATATTATCAGAAACCCGGCAATAACCCACAGATCCTTTCCGACAATCATTACGACGACCCACCCGGGAAGGGTGGTACCTTTGACCGCTGAACCCGGCATCGAAAGCAAAACGACCGCACAGACAATCAATGTCTTGTCGGCCAGCGGGTCAAGAATCGCGCCGAGACGACTTTTACAGTTCAACCGGCGGGCCAGAAAACCGTCAATAACATCAGACGCCGCCATGAACGCAAATAATCCAATCGCCAGGTAACGATAAACAGGCTGGGCCTGATGGTTCTGAAGGAGCACCACAAACGGCGCCACCAGCATCAGCCTCAGCAACGAAAGACGATTCGGCCAGGTCAGATACGCCCAGGGTCTGGCTGTTTCGGATTGCATTTTAGGAATTTCCCCGCTTCCTGATTCCATGATTACCGCCTGCCGGTTCCTGTCGCCTTGTTGACATCCCGGTGAAACCACCACGCGCCGGCCAGCACCACCGCCGCCAAAGGAAAACTGGCATACATTACTATTTTCATCCGTGAATACCAGGTGTAAAACTCTTGTTCCGGGTCCGCCCGGAACACCATATCCACAGCGATAAAACCCACGAGAATAAGCATCGCACCGACAACCAGCATCAGCGGGATCATTGTTTTTTTGTACATGTGTGCGTGGCGCCGATGATAACCGTCGCCGGAAGTTACGTGTACCCCGCCGGAAGCGCCCAAAGACGAAGCTGCGCCGGTGAAAACCTCGTCGGAAACACCGTCGGCCACCGTCTCGGCGGCGGCAGCGGCGAATTCGCCGGGGTCGGACATAACCACGTTGCTTTGCACCATTGCATCCAGCGCCGAGATCGGATTGACCTTGCCCTGCTCGTTCGGAACGATTATCTCGCCACCGCCGCCGGACCTGTCGGCAAGGTCCGCCAGAGCGTCGGCGGGATGAGCGGCCTGCTGGGTATCGTCGTTTTTCACGTCGTCTGTCATTGGTGTAACCTTCACAGCGCAAGCAAGTAACAGACAATCATATCCGCCATAACCAATTATCGCCAGCGACTTTTACAGGTGTCTTGCAAGGGACAACCGGCTGGGGTAACCTTCCTGCCTGTTTAATAAGGAAAGGAGCGATTATGCCGTTGATGTTTGACATGCCGCTGGAGCAGTTGAAAAATTACCAGGGGTGAAATCCGCGCCCAAAAGACTTCGATGAATTCTGGGACAGCGGTATCGCAGAGATGCAGGCGATTGATCCGGACGTTGAACAAATCCGGTCGGATTTCCAGACACCTTACGCCGAGTGCCTTGATACGTATTTCACGGGTGTCGGCGGCGCGCGGATTCATGCGAAGGTTTTACGCACGACGAGCGCATCCGAGCCGCATCCGGCCTTGCTTATCTTCCACGGCTACTCAGGCAACGCCGGTGACTGGACGGACAAACTCGGATACGCCGCGATGGGATACACCGTCGCCGCCCTTGACTGCCGGGGTCAGGGCGGTCTGTCCGAAGACGTCGGCGGCGTTGTCGGCAACATGCACCGCGGGCATATCATTCGCGGTCTTGACGGCCCGCCGGAGAAAATGCTGTTCCGGCAGATATTCCTCGATACCGCCCAACTGGCCCGAATAATAATGGACATGCCGGACGTGGATGAAACACGGGTCGGCGCGATGGGCGGAAGCCAGGGCGGCGGACTGACGCTGGCGTGTGCTTCTCTCGAACCGGGGATTAAACAGGCTGCCTCGCTGTACCCGTTCCTCAGCGACAACAAACGAACATGGGAGATCGACCTGGCGAGGGACGCCTACCTGGAACTGCAAAACTACTTCCGGCAATTCGACCCGCTCCACGAGCGCGAGGAAGATGTCTTCGTCAAACTCGGGTACATCGACGTCCAGCACCTGTGTCCTCGGATTCGCGGCGAGGTGCTGATGGGGATGGGGCTGATGGACACCGTTTGCCCGCCGTCAACACAATTCGCAGCGTATAATAAAATAAAGTCCAAAAAATCGCTGATTCTTTATCCCGATTTCGGACACGAGAGCCCGCCGGGACATCCGGACAGAGTATTCCAATTCATGAGCGGGCTTTGACGCCGATTATAAGTGTATTGCGACATAGAATGAACTGCCTTTAGATGGGAAAAAACAAACGTCCTGGCAGAAAAAGTAAAAAGAAAAGAGAGCGGGATTACAGGACCACAGACTCCTGGGGCTCCCTGCGAGGGTCCTTCGGAAATATTTTAATGTTCTTTATCCCGTAATCTTAAAATCCCCATAATCCTTCTATCTTTCTTTTTCTTCGATTTGACATTATCATCCAAATATCGGGACAGAATGATGAAACGTCAGCCATATCGAGCGGGGAGTTTCTACGAGGCCGGTGAGGATGCCTGCCGGCGCAGCGCAAGAAAACTCCTCGACGATGCAGAGATACCGAACGATTTGCCTGAAGCGCTTTTCGGCGGGCTTGTCCCGCACGCAGGGTGGGTCTTTTCTGGCCTGACGGCGTCAATGACTTTCAAAGCGCTGGCCAGCCGCAACCGGCTTGGCAGGGTCGTCATCTTCGGCGCAGACCACTGGGGCACTGCCGGCGACGGCGCCGTCTTTGACAAAGGCGCCTGGCTGACGCCGCTGGGAGAGGTCGCCATCGACGAAGAACTGTCCGACGCCCTGCTCGGCGGGTGCTCACTGCTTCGGGCAGACAGTTCCGCACACAATCGCGAGCACAGTATCGAGGTGCAGTTGCCCCTGATGCAGGTCGCCTGCGGCGATGTCCGAATCGTTCCGATTAACATCTCGCCGTCGCCCGAAGCCGTCCGGGTCGGCAGGGAAGTCGGCGAGGTGCTAAAGGGGAATTTCCCCGATGCGTCGGTCATCGCAAGCACGGACCTGACGCACTACGGGCCTCAGTATGGCTTTACGCCGGGCGGAACGGGTCCCGCCGGGCTGAAATGGGCCGAGGAAAACGACGCCCGATTACTGAAACTCATCGAGACGATGCAGGCGGAAGATGTCATTTCCGAAACCTCCACCCATCGCAGCGCCTGCGGCGGCGGCGCCATTGCCGCAACCATCGCCGCCTGCTCGGTAATGGGCGCAACATCCGGGTTGACCCTTAAATACACCACCAGCGCCGAGGTAATGCGGCAAGTCTATGGAAACCGCTGCGACGAAGCCGTCGGCTACGTATCCGTGGTGTTCGCCTGAAAACGCCTTCGGGATTTATTTATTGACGTACTTCTCGATGAATTCAACGGCATCGCCGACGGTCTGGACTTCCAGGGCGTCCTCGGCGTCCATGTTGATATCGAACTCTTCGTCGAAGGCCGCGACCAGTTGCACCGACTGGGTGCTCTCTGCCCCAAGGTCGAATACGAAGTCGCTTTCCGGCTTGACCATATCCGGCGTTACGTTTAATACTTCGCAGGTTACTTTTGCGACACGTTCGGCAATCTCATTCTTATTCATGCTTTTCTCCGAAGAATAAAACAACTGCGTTATTTCGTGAACTCGTTGATTCGTGAACTCGCAAACCCGCCGGGACTAACACGCATTCACGAATTCACGAATTCATTCACTCAACCTAATTCTCACATCGGCGACATTGCCGCCCTTACCGGCGGGGCCGACGATTAATGGGTTTATATCCAGTTCGGCGATGCGCTCGAAATCAACCACAAGCCGACCCAGTCGCAGCAGGCAATCCTCCACACCGGCAACGTCGGCGGGACCCGTCCCGCGAGCGCCTTCGAGCAGTTTGTATGCCTTTATCTGGCGGACCATCCGCGAAGCGACAGCCGGCGTTATCGGCGCCAAAGCGAATGTTACATCCCTGAATATCTCCACAAACAGCCCGCCCAGGCCGAACATCAGCGTAGGACCAAAGGCGGCGTCATGCTTAGCGCCGAGAATCACCTCGTGCCCGCTCGGAATCATTCCGCGAACCACAAAACCCTTAATCCGGGCCTCCGGCATCGCCTCACCGATGTGGCTGACCATGTCGTTATAGGCGCTGCGAACTGCATCGGCGTCCCTGAGGTTCAACGCGACGCCTTTGACGTCGAACTTGTGGATAATCTGCGGGCTGACCACCCGAAGGACGACCGGATAGCCGATCCGTCCTGCGAATTCGACAGCCTCGTCTGCATCGCGGCAAAGTTTATACTCCGGTACGGGGAAGCCATAGGCCTTCAGAACCGCCAACGCCTGGTCTTCATCGAGGTATCCGCCCGGCGCCGAGTCAATGACGGAAGCGGCGACCTGGTAATCGACTGAGGGGGGTTGATAATCCGCCTCTTCCGGCGACTCGCGCCACCGGCGGATACGCTGAAGGTCGGACATGGCCCGACAGGCCCATTCCGGAAGGATATAATGGGGGATGTTGGCAGCCTGAAGAATATCCACACCCGGCGCCACATCGGTAGCGCCCATGAACGAACAGGCAATCGGCTTGTCGGTGCCCTCGTGGACCTTGCAGATACCACGCGCAATCTCCTCGATGTCCGTCATGGACTGAGGGGTAAGGATGACCAGCGTCTGGTCAACATTGGGATCGTCCAGTACTGCCTGCAGCGCCAAGACGTAACGGTCAACACGTGCGTCACCTATGACATCGACGGGGTTTTTCACGTTGGCTGCAGCCGGTAGCGCTTCAGCCAGTTTTTTCGTTGTTTCCGGCTGGAAGCGTGCAATCTCCAGCCCTACTTTCACAGCCGCATCGGTCGCCATCACGCCCGGACCGCCGGCGTTGGTAACAATGGCCAGGCGGTTGCCCTTCGGCATGGGTTGAGAGGTCAGCATGGTGGCGGTGTTGAACAATTCCTCAATGCTGTTCGCGCGGACAATGCCCGCCTCAAGAAAGACTTCGTCGCATATGGCGTCCTCCCCGGCCAGCGAACCGGTATGGCTGGACGCGGCGTCAGCGCCCTGCGGCGTCCTTCCGCTTTTAATCGCAAGTATCGGTTTGGGATTGTCGCCGCGAGTAACGCGTCTGGCTGTCTCTATCAACGCCCGACCGTCGCGGAGTTCCTCAAGGTACAGCAGAATCACGTCGGTCTGTTCGTCCTGGTGAAGGTAGTCCAGCAGGCCCATCTCCGTTACGCCGGCCTTGTTTCCGAAACTCACAAATTTGGAAAAACCTATGTTCCTGTTACGGGCGTAATCAAGAACGGCTGTACATAGTGCGCCGGACTGGCTGAGGAAAGCAATCCGCCCCCCTGCCGGCATCTTGCGGGCAAAGGAGGCGTTCAGAACTATCTTCGGGTCGGTATTTATGACGCCCAGACAGTTAGGCCCGACGAGAGAGATGTCGTACTCGGCGCAGATTTCCTTAATCTCCTGCTCGCGTTTTTCACCCTCCGGGCCGACCTCGCGGAAACCGGCAGAGATGATTATCACGCCCTTGACGCCCTTTTCTCCGCATTGTCGAAGCGCCCTTGCCATGACATTGGCGGGAAAAACTATCACCGCAAGGTCAATGTCGTCCTTGATATCCGTCAGATACCGGTAGGCCGGAACCGCGCTTATGCTGCGCTTGCCCGGCGCGACCGGATACAACACGCCCTTGTACCCGCTGGCGAGGATGTTGTAGAAAATGTCGTACGGCACGGTCCCGGGCGTCTGGGTAACGCCCATAACCGCGACGCTTACAGGATTGAAGATACGGTCGCGCGGATACCCGCCGGGGATAGTCTCTACAGAATACTTAGTTGTGTTAGGCATTCATCGCCTCGTCGGTCATTTTCGATTCGTCGCCGCATCGTCGCCGTATCGTCGCCGCATCGTCGCCGTATCGTCGCCGTATCGTCGCCGTACCGGCGACGTACCGTCGCCGTATCGTCGCCGTACCGGCGACGGCTAAACATTATAGATTATTATTTTTTCGTCATTTTCCGCCGGCCTCGAAGGAGGGCTTCGTCGCGGACCGGAGCGGTAATCTCAAAAATCGCTTCCCACATCGCCTGCTCGGTATCGGTCCATTGGCGCTTGCGCCGGCCCATGGCTATCGCCGCTGTCTCGTACAGTTTCTTTCTTCCGAAGCCCTTTGTAACCACGCCGTCGAGAAACCATGCGAAGGAGGGAATGAACTTCGGCAACGGTTTGCCTGTGGGCATAATCAGCGCCATGGCGCCGACGTAGGAACCGGTATTCAGCAGTGTACCGATGGCGGTCTTGGTGTGGTCGCCGATGAGCGAGCCGACCTTAGTCGAACCGGTGTTTATCGGTCTCCTGCCGTTCAGCATGACCGATACGTCGGAATAGTCATTCTTCAGGTCGCTGTTGGTAGTCAAAGCGCCGAGGTTGACCCATTCGCCGACGTACGCATGGCCCAGGAAGCCGTCGTGATACTTGTTGGAGTAGCCCTGGATGATGGACTCTTCGACCTCGCCGCCGATTCGGCAGACCGGTCCGATACTGTTGCCTTCGCGGCACTTGGCGCCCAGAAGGATCGATTTTTTACCGACGTAGCATGGACCTTCAATCCGCGTGAACGGGTGGACTTCGACATCCTCATCGAGATATACAGGCCCGTTTTCAGCGTCAATTACAACCATCGGATGTATGACAGCGCCTGCGGCGACGAAGACATCCTTTTTGCCGCCGCGGATTGCGCCGGGCTGCTCGACGGTCCCTTCGATACCGCTGCGTCCGGCGGAGTTGAAATCCTCGGTCAACTGCTCCGGATTGGACAACACCAGGTCCCAGATGTAATTCCACGTCTGCAACTCCGGCGTAACCGTCGGAAGCGACGCGGCGGCTGATTCCAGCAACTCGTCAATCCCGCCGGTTTTTACTTTTCCCAGGTCGCCGGCGGCGATTCGCGCATAGAGCACTTCGCCGTCTTCGGCAACACCGACTTCGCTCGGACCGGTCGGCGAGACATCAAAACCGGCTGCCTTTACCCGGCCGTTGACGATGAATAAATCGTCGCCGGTCAGCGTAATCGGATCGTTGACCTTCATCTCCGTCCCGGCGCGATACGAATCGGCCATGTACGGCTCGACGAAGCAGGCTACATCGTCTGCGCCGATCTTCGCGATTAGTTTCTCGATCAGCGTGTTTATTCCGCATCGCAGCTCCCATATGGGCCTGCTCAACGACAGCGGGTGGAAATTCGCCCTCCTGGCGGAAGGACCTTCAAACAGGATTAACCTCATTTACATGCTCCTTTGTTCAGTTTCTTTCCGGCATCGGCCCGGATTTATTTAATCTCGACCGGCACTCCTTTATCCGCCGATTCAACTATGGCGGCGGCTGTCTTCAAAACCACCAACCCGTCTTCACCGGAAGGTTCCGGATCACGTCCGGCCAGTATCGAATCAACAAAGTGACGAATCGACTCGAGCAGGAATCCCACGGGGTGTCCGTTCACTGTACCGGTCAGCGTTGCGGGATAAGTGAAGGATTCACTCGTCGCCTTTTGGACCATCGTCTGCATGGCGTCGATGGTCATGGCAGCCTTGGTGAATATCATTTCCATTTTGGAATCAACCGACATCGGCGAGGTGTCGGGAAGAATCCAGCACGATTCGAACGCAGCAACGGCGCCGTTGTCGAATTCAACCGTACCGTGGTAGAAGTCGGGCGTATCGACGCCCATGCCCTTGAGGACGACGGAACGTTGCACGCCGTAGGCCCGTCGCGGGTCAGAACCCCATATCCAGCGAATCCGGTCGATCAGATGACTCATCAACCAAAATGGAGTCTTCGTCCGGGACGACCAGGCGAGCATCTTCGTCGGAACATATATTGTGTTGTTCAATCGCAGATAGGCGTACAACGGGTCGCCCAACTCGCCGCTGACAAAGGCCTCCCTCGCCTGCTGGATGGGCACCTGGAAGCGGTTGCTGAAGTTCACCATCATCCTGACGCCCTTGTCCCGGGCGGCCTTGACTATCGCTTCGGCGTCCTCGACCCTGATCGCCAGCGGTTTTTCGACAAGCAGGTTCCGGCCCGATTCAATCACCGCAAGAGAGGCATCAAGGTGCAGATGATCGGGAAGCACGACTGCAACGGCGTCGAGTTCGACCTTATCGAGCATCTCTTTGTAATCCGTGTATGCTTGAGTCACTCCATAACGATTCGCCACATCTTTGACTCGATCATTATTTATATCGGTCAACGCGACAACTTCGGCGTTATGAAGGCTCTGAAAGCACCGCACATGACCTTGACCGTGAATTCCCACGCCTATGATGCCGACTTTCAGCACTTTTTCAGAGTTCATTTCATATCTCCCAAATATCGTGAAACTTTACTACTACTCCGTCATTACTAAATCCATGAACAATTCCGGGCGTTGTTTATTCGACACAGAGACACAGAGGAACAGAGATATAGAAAAACACAGGACTTTATTAAATTCTCTGAATCTCTGCGTCTCTGTGTCGTATAACCATGCTGACAGATTTAAGGTTGACAGAGTACTGCTACACGCCGTCAGGATTTACTTCTGACGCTCTCGATCCGCTCGGTAAATTCCTCCGTCTCCCGGCGAACCTGTTTGACGAAACCGTCGTCTTCAGCCTTGCCCAACACCGCCTTCATCTCCGCCGGAGTCTCGAACGTAATCCGCCGGAAAAGGTTTTCGTCATCCTTTTTTCGGGTGGCGTAGGTCTGGTCGCAGATATACTTCTGGATATCCCCGGCCTCATCAAGCGCCTCGGACCAGAGTTCCGGCGTCAGTTCATCGGCCCCGAGCACTTCCAGCAGCGTCGCAAAGGCGTGACGCTGTTTGTCGAGCGGATATTTTTTCCACAACTTGTCGTAACGGCTGTGGACGGCTTGCCAGTCGTCGATTTCGCCGGATTTGATGTCGTCCCGAAGAGTCTCGAAGTCGTCGGCCATGACGAGTTGTCCGCCGAGGTTGACCCATTCTCGGCAGCGCGGCCCGGAAAGTTCGGCGCACATGGACTTCAACGTTGCGCCGGTTTTGGTCTGCATGTAAGTTATCAGCTTTTTGACCGCATAATAATGGAGCATTCGGCGATAGGCGCGGTATCCTTCGGCAGCCTTGAGGACAACGACCTTTCGACGTGAGTTCTCGATTCCCGGAGCGAGAATTTCCAACTTATCCACAATCTCGCTCGGTCCGGTCAGAAGCCCTCTTCCTGTTTTCGCTAATTCTTCGGGAGTTTTTTCATCCGGCGAATCGCTTTCCGCCGAGATGTGCGATCGGGCGGTCCACGCCTCCAGCATCGCCATGGCTGCGAACATTTCCTCGGCGGTGTCGGGCGCGAATGACTCGAACTCGACATTTTGTCGCTTGTGCTTGCGGGTGTCGCGGGCCTGGAACTTCCACGAGTTCCGCGCCAATGCGTACATGTTATACAGCCACCAGTAAGCCGGCATAACAGTCAGGCGGTCGGCGGCCAAGTCGTTGGCAACGAGACTGAACGGCAACGGCACGTCAAGTTCGGACGGGTAGTCGCCCTTGGACAGAAGGACGAAGGAAGCGAATCGACTGTTATGCTTCAGGCTTGTGCAAAGTCCGGGCCAGAAGCCCCTACCGGCCTGAATTTCACCATCCGGGGATCTGCTGTTGTGGTTCGAGCCGATGGTCGCAGCCGCGGCAATGTTACTCTGGCCCATTACCAGCGAGGCAATCAGGAACGAATTGTTGTGATGCTGCTCGTGGGCGGGGAATATAAGGTTGTTGAGCAATTCGCAGCAGGAGACCGTCGAGTTGTCGCCGAGGTATGAATGGATTAACCTCGCGCCGTACTTGAGGGAACTGTTGTCGCCCATCACGAAACGCACCGCCTTGCAGCCATAGAATACGTGGCAGGCCAGGCCTATGATTCCGTTGACCAGTTCGACGCCCTCGCCGATCTGGGTCGATTCTTCGTGGCTTGAGTTAATCGTAAGGTTCTTGAGTTTGTTGGCGCCTTTGATATAGGCAGCCGGTCCGATCTTTACATCCTTTATGATTCGGCAGTTCTTGACGACGCAGTTTTCACCCACTGTTCCGTAGAAGCCTCTGCGGGGATCGAACATCTGCTGGGTCATTTGCCTCATCCGCTCGAGCAGTTCGCCGTCGTCGCGGAATTTCGCCCAGAAATAGGCGTCGGCGGGCAGCATTCCGTCGAAGGGCATGACGCTCCGCCCGCCCACCTCATTTATCAGGTCCAGCCAGATGCGAGTTTCCTCATCCTCTCCATCCTTGACGATACCGTTGCCGAACCTGGCGTGGTTCGTAACGTGCATCTCGTCGATATTCAACAGCATGACATGGTCGGAAATGATGTAGTGCGACAGGTATCGGACGTGATGAATGGCCGTATTGTCGCCTATGTCGCAGTTGATGATGAGGCTGTTGCTCAGACCGACCGGAACGGTCATGTCGTGAAAAGTCAGGCACTGTTGCTCAAGCCGACCTATGCGAACCAGGCCGAAAAACTGGCAGTTAAGCACCTGATGAGGGCTGAAATTCTCAGTAACCAGCACCGTCTCCCAGTTTTCGGCGGTGTTTCCGTTCTTGACAAGCGTTTCGAGTTCTTCGGGGCGGAGGTTCCGCCATGCGTCGGCGGGTTTGCCCGACTGAAAATTGCGAAGATAAAACTCGTCTTCGCCCGCCGGTAGAAACCGCTCGGGAATAAAACCGCACCCCAGTGATTTTAGAGACGAAATTTGCATCTTGTTCATCTAAAAAAATCAAACCACAAGGAACACAAAGGCAAAGAATTAATAATTCAATTCGTTTTTCTTTGTGCTCTTTGCACCCTTTGTGGTTCATCCCGTTACGCACCCGGCGAGCCGGGTTTGTTTTGTTGTATCCAGTCGTAATAATCCCGCATCTTGAGTTTACCGGCTGCTGCTTCATCCAGGAAGAACAGGCTGTCGGGATGGAGTTGCAGGGCGCTGGCGGTAATCATGCTTGAAACAGGTCCTTCGACGGCGGCTGCGACCGCATCGGCCTTCCCTTCCCCGTTGGCCAGCAATAACAACCTCTCCGCCTCCATGATCGTCCCGACACCCATAGTGATGGAATAGATAGGAACTTCTTCTCTGTTGTCGAAAAATCGCGCGTTGTCGTCGATAGTCTGTCTGGTCAGCGTCTTCAGTCGCGTCCGGGAGGACAGGCTGCTGGAAGGTTCGTTGAATGCTATGTGCCCGTCGGACCCGATACCCAATATCTGAAGGTCGATCCCGCCGCACTCCTCGATCCGGTCCTCGTACCACATGCAGAACGCCTCGTAGTTGTTGGCTGTTCCCGACGGAACATGAATGTTCTCCTTGGGAATGTTTATATGCTTGAAGAGATTTTCCCACATGAAGTAGTAGTAACTCTGGGGATGATCGTGCGACAGTCCGACGTACTCATCCAGGTTGAAGGTGGTAACGTGGGAAAAGTCCAGCCCCTCTTCGGTGTGCATGCGGATGAGTTCCTTGTACAATCCCAAAGGCGTTGAACCTGTCGCCAGGCCCAGAACGGCGTCCGGTTTTTCGTTCAGCGTTTCAGCCACAACCTTCGCAGCCGCTGCGCTCATCTTTTCGTACGTCGGGCATACTATAACTTCCATTTCTCGTTCTCCACTATCGGTGTTACCCCCACTGTTATACGCCTTATCCGAATCACGGAACAACTGGACTCCAGAGGCGCTACCGGGACAGATTCTAACGGTTGCCCCAAACCGGTCAAGCAATTTTCCAAAGGTAAAAAAAAGAGCCGCTCGGTGTAACCGAAAAATTGCTTGATTGACAACCCAAAATAGAATAAAAGGCGCCATCCCCATTGGAAATGGACAGAAACGATGAAGTTTTGCCTTATAGACAGAATCGAACTTATCGAGCCTGGAAAGCGGATCGTCGGCATCAAGACGCTGTCGCTGGCCGAGGAGTACCTTGCCGATCATTTTCCCGCCTTTCCAGTGATGCCGGGAGTGTTAATGCTGGAATCACTGGTCCAGGCCGCCGCCTGGCTTGTTCGACTGGAACAGAATTTCTCCAAAAGCATGGTCGTGCTGTCGGCTGCTCGAAACATCCGATACGGAAATTTTGTCGCCCCCGGCGGAACGCTGCGGATCGAGGCTGAACTTATCAAAATCGACGGGGACATCGCCAAATTCAAAGGTTCCGGCGCGGTGGACGACGGGCAAACCGCTGTGCAGGGACGATTCGAACTGAAATGCTTCAACGTGGCGGATTTCTTCGCCCCCGCCGCTGCCGCTGATGAGCGAATAATCGCCCGACTTAAAGAAAGGTTCAAACTCATCGGCGGTCCTGAAGCACTGACATCGACGGGAGAAAAACCTCATGAATAAGATTGGTCGGACCGTCTCCGGCAGAAACATTGACTTTGCCGGAGAGTTTCTCTATATAGTTCACGTATTATTTTGCTTGAAAAGGCATTGTTTTCGGAAAGAAACAGGAGAATATACGTTATGCCGATGACAGAAGATGAGATTTTTCAGAAGGTTACAGAAACGCTTACCGAAGCGCTGGGCGTCGATGATGACGAAGTAACCCCGGAGGCGACTCTCACGGGCGATTTGGGGGCGGAATCCATCGATTTTCTGGACATAGTATTCAGGTTGGAAAAGGCTTTCGACATCAAAATACCCCCCGGCGACCTGTTCCCGGACAATGTCCTTAACAATCCCGAGTTTGTAGCCGACGGGAAACTCACCGACGCCGGAATGGTCAAACTCAAAGAGTCCATGCCGCACGTCGAATTCGGCGATTTCGACCAGGACCCTGACGTCAACAAACTTTCGGAACTGTTCAAGGTCCAGACGATCGTCAACTACGTCCGGAACAAGACCGCCGGATAAACAGCCTGAACCATAAGGAGCACAAAGAGAAGAAAAACAGATTTTTTGACTCTCTTGTTCCTTGTGTTCTTCGTGTCCTTTGTGGTTTATTTTTTCTCCGAGCAAATGGAGCCAATCGGTAATGCGTTGGATTTGGATTGATTGCTTCGAAGAGTTCTCCCCGGGCGTATCGGCTACTGCCGTAAAAAACGTCTCACTGGCGGAGGAACACCTGCACGACCACTGGGAAGAGTTCCCGGTCATGCCGGTCAGCCTGATGATCGAGGGAATGGCGCAGACGTCGGGGATACTCGTCGGACAGGCGCGCGATTTCCGGGAAAAGGTTATCCTCGCTAAAATCTCCAAGGCCGAAATCAGCGAACCGGTCGTGCCCGGCGATCAATTAAAATATCACGCCGAACTGGTAACGATTTCCGACCAGGCAGCAAGTACGCACGGAACTGTCTCCAAAAACGGTCAACCCATCGGCACTATCGACCTGATGTTCTCGCACATAGACCAGAACCTCGCCGGAACAAAGTTTCCCGAAGAGAACTTTGTCTTTACGGGTCAGTTTCTCAGGTTGCTGGCGGGTTTTGTGGAAGGACCGGGCCGATGAGCGAACGCCGCGTCGTCATTACCGGCCTGGGCGTGGTAACCGCCGGAGGGACGGGCATAGAAGAACTGTTTGAGAACATCTGCGCGAAGAAGCAGAGCGTCAAGCGCATAGACTTATTCGACCCGTCCGGTTTCCCCTGCCAGGTTGCGGGCCAACTGGACGACTTCTCCGCCAGTAAGTTCGTCCCCCGTAATTATCGCAAGGCGGTCAAGGTAATGGCCCGCGACATCGAGATTGCCGTCGCAGCCGCCGACCTGGCTGTCCGCAACGCCGGTATCACTACGCGGGGCATCGACGAACAAAACATAGATGTCGAATCGAATCGCTTCGGGTGCAATATCGGAGCCGGGCTTATCTGTGCGGACCTGAACGAACTCGGTTCGGCAATAAACACGTCCGTTACCGACGGTAATTTCGACTTCAAAAAATGGGGCGCCGAAGGCATAAACAACCTCACGCCGTTATGGCTGCTGAAATACCTTCCGAATATGCTCGCCTGTCACGTAACGATCATCCATGGCGCCAAGGGGCCTTCCAATACCATTACCTGCGGCGAGGCCTCCGGGTACCTTGCTGCCGGTGAGGCGGCCAGAACTATAGCCCGTGGCGCCGCCGATGTCGCCATAGCCGGTGGGGCGGAGAGCAAAGTCAACCCGATGAACCTTCTGCGACAGACGCTGCTTGGGCGAGTTGCCACCGGAGGAAACGACCAGCCAGGACAGGCATGCAAACCATTCGACGCCGATGCCGACGGAACTGTAATAGGCGAGGGCGGAGGCCTGCTCATCCTGGAAGACCAGGCGCGTGCGGACGAAAGAAACTCGCGCGTTTATGCGGAGTTTGCCGGCTTCGGTTCCGCCTGCGACCCGGACGGGATGAACTACCTCGAAGCACCAAAAGGCGACGGTCTGGTCAGAGCGATATCAGCCGCCATTGCCGATGCGGGAATCTCGCCGGATCAGATCAGTCTGATTATCCCCCACGGAACAGGCGTCCCGGCCGAGGACGCCACCGAAGCCGACGCCATCGTCCGGGCGCTCGGCGAACGGGCTGACACTGTTGCGGTAAGCCCCCTGACCGGCGGGTTCGGAAATCTCTTCGCCGGCGCCGGCGCGGTGCAAATTGCCGTAGCCGCCATGGCGCTGCACAAGCAGACAATTCCGCCCGCCGTCAACTTTGAAAAACCCGCCGACAACTGCCGGATGAATGTCCGAAAGGAACCGGCTGAAGCGAAATTGCAATATGCCCTCTGCTGCGCACACGCCACCGGTGGGCAGAACGCGGCAGTGATTCTGAAGCGATACGAAGGTGATTAATGTCTAATGACCGTTGACTAATTTCTAACGAATGTCCAATGATTAATGCCCAAAGAAGGTAAGAAAGAGTATGACCTCGAGGAGAGAACGGCTCGCTTTGGACAGACAGTGATAGCCTTTGCGAAGAAAGTACCCCAAAACCCTGTAACGATATCGCTGATTAGCCAACTGGTAAGAGCCGGAACAAGCGTCGGAGCCAATTATTGTGAGGCTGACGACGGTGTATCGAAAAGGGATTTCAGAAACAAGATAGGCATCTGTAAAAAAGAATCGCGGGAGTCCAAGCACTGGGCAAGAATGATCGTTGCGGCAGTGCCGGAATTGAAAGAAGAAGCAAGACCGTTATGTCAGGAAGCAAAGGAACTCCACCTTATATTTGTTTCGATCTTTCGCAGCGCCGGAAGCGGTTAGACATTGGACGTTGGACATTAGTCATTGAATAGACATTGGTCATTAGACATTAGTCATTAAGTCAGCAGCGAGAAAGGCAGGCTAATTCAATAGATGGGTTATTCATGAGACGGCGAGTAGTCATAACGGGCATGGGATGTGTAACGCCGCTGGGACACGACGTGGAATCAACATGGTCGGCCCTTCTGGCGGGCAAGAGCGGCATCAGCCCAACCGATTTGTTTGACGCCGAGACGTTCCCTACGACATTTTCATCCCAGGTCAGGGATTTTCAACTCCCGGAAGCACTGTCTGAAACCGGAAGGCATGACCGCGCCGGCAGACAGACTAAATTCGCCCTCGCCGCCGCCCTGGAGGCGTGGAAGCAATGCGGGCTGGGCGAAGCCGACGGGCACGACCCGGCGCGAATGGGCATCTACCTGGGTTCGGGAGAGGGGAGCCTGGACTTCGATAATTTCACCGGACTTTTAATCGACGCCTGGGGCAATGACGGAAAACTGGATACCGTCCGATGGGCCAAACTGGCGCTTGAACGAATGAATGTCCACCGCGAGCAGGAACAGGAGGCCAACATGGTGGTCTCACACCTCGCCGGTCAATTCAATATCCAGGGTCCGGCGTTCAATATTTTGACCGCCTGCGCCGCCAGCACCCAGGCCATCGGCGAAGCGACTATGATCCTCCGCAGGGGCGACGCAGACGTCATAATGACAGGCGGGGCTCACAGCATGATCCACCCCTACGGCGTAACCGGCTTCAATCGCCTAAACGCCCTTTCGACTCGCAATGATGAAATGCTGACAGCATCAAGGCCTTTCGACCTTACACGCGACGGCTTCGTCCTGGGCGAAGGGGCGGGCATCCTCATACTGGAGGAATACGAATTCGCCCGACAACGGGGAGCAAAGATACTGGCCGAGATTATCGGTTACGGCTCCAGCGCCGACGCCTACCGCATCACCGATCAGGACCCCAACGGCGACGGTGGCGCCGCCGGTATGCGGGCCGCTATGGAAGACGCCGGTGTAAAACCCGAGCAGATAGATTACATCTCCGCACACGGAACCAGCACGCCGCAGAATGACTCGGTCGAAACACGAGCAATTAAAGCGGTCTTCGACGACCTGGCGAAAAAAGTTCCCGTTTCGTCTGTAAAAGGTTCAGCCGGACACCTCATCGCCGCCGCCGGCGTAACAGAACTGATTACCTGCGTGCTTGCCCTGCGCGACCAGATTCTGCCGCCGACGATGAACCTTCACACGCCCGACCCGGACTGCGACCTCGATTACATTCCCAATGAACCCCGAAAGGCCGACGTCCGCACCGTTATGAGCAACTCCTTCGGTTTCGGCGGTCAAAACGATACGCTGATCATTACCAACATCTAGAGTGCTCATCCTGCGGCTTGCAACCAGGCTACCCTGCACGCTACCATAGTCAGTTATATTATGATCGTCATAGCAACAGAATTGTCAACATCGGCCAAACTGTGGGAATTCATAACGCATTACTGGGCGGCGCTGGTAATCGCGGCAACGTGCCTGAGCCTGCTGACCTTTGCGCTGCTGCTGCTGACCAAGTACGTCCGCATATGCCTGAATATCTTCACCGATACCCCCCTGCCGCTGTCCATTGACGCCAGGGATTTCCAGGTAATCCAGGGCGAGGAGGTCCGCTTCCGCAGTTTCGACGGCACGAGTCTGAGAGGCATGTGGCTGCGGACGACAAGCGGTACAGATCGCAAGGGAACTATCGTCTTTTGTCATGAGTTCGGTTCCGATATGTACAGTTGCGCCCGGTACACCAAGCCGCTCATAGAGGCAGGATTTGACATCTTCACTTTCGATTTCCGGGGACATGGGGACAGCAGCCGCCCGCAAAACTACCGCATTCTGCAGTGGCCTTCGGATAAGGAACTCGAAGACACCCTGGGAGCATGTGCCTACGTGGAGGACTGCCTCTTATCGGCGGGTGAACCGGTACAGATCGGCGTCTTCGGCATCAGTCGAGGGGCGGGTGCAGCCATTTTGACGGCAAGTTCAAACCGAAACATCGCCTGCCTCGTTTGCGACGGAGCATTCAGCACCGCCGAGACGCTCCTGACTCTTATGAAGCGCTGGGCATCCATCTTCGGGCGCGTCAGGCTTGTCTATCAGAACCACCCCGATGCGTTCTGGCGGTTCCTTCTGTGGTGCATGATGCGATTTGCCCAGCCAAGGCTTGGTCGGCGATTCCCCTCCGTTCGAAAGGCGCTGGAAAATATGATCGCCCGCCCGACAATGTTTATCCACGGTCAGAGGGACAGTTACGTCAGGCCCGACCAGGCCGAACTGCTCCACCGCGCCGCAGGACAACCCAAATACCTCTGGATTGTCCCGAAAGCCAAGCACAACCAATCCGTTACCACCGCGCCTGAAGAGTATGCAGCCAGGACAACCGCGTTCTTCCGCAAGTATCTCGCCGACGAAAATGTCGATGAAGTTGAAATTACCGGCAAAGCAACCCGCGGGAATTACTCGAAGGTAAAAGACCGCTTCTCGAAGGTTACGCAATGAGCCTTGCGCGTATATTACTTCGACCGGCCGCTCGCATCGCCGGAATGCGCGCTTCCCGGCAGGCCCGCGCGTTCATGGACTCGCACAGACACACCCGCAGAGTGCAGGAGTCGCTGCTTGACAGGCTCATCAAGGCCGCCTCCGACAGCGAATTCGGACGCGAACACAATTTCGGCCGAATCCGCTCTTACGAAGATTTCGCCTCCGCCGTACCGATTGGAGACTATGAAACCCACCGCCGATACGTCGAGCGTGTACTTTCGGGCCAGGTCGATGCGATGTTCGCTCCGGGGACAAAGATTCGCATGTTCGCCGTTACCAGCGGAACCACCGGTTCGCCGAAGCATATTCCGGTTACAGAGCAATTCCTCCGCGATTACCGTCGAGGCTGGAACATCTTCGGAATACAGATGCTTAAGGACCATCCCGACGGCTGGCTGCGAAAGATAATTACGATCGGCTCATCTGCCCGCGAAAACACCAGCCCGACCGGGCTTCCATGCGGCGCCATCAGCGGTCTGCTGGTGGAAAACCAGCAATGGGTCGTCCGAAAGATGTACCCGGTCTCGCCACAGGTCAACGATATCGGCGATGCCTCCGAAAAGTACTACGCCATCATGCGATCGTCCGTCGCTCAAGATATCGGAATCATCATCACCCCCAACCCCTCCACGGCGGTCAAACTGGCGCAGATCGCACGCGACAACGCCGAGCGTCTTATCCGCGATGTCCGCGACGGTACTATAAGCATCTCCGAAGCCGCATCAATCGAAGCAATGAACGGATTGTCGTTTCGCCCGAACCGCTACGCTGCAAAGCGGCTGGAGGAAATCATCCAACGCCATGGGCAACTCCTTCCGAAATACTTCTGGAACCTCAGTTTCATGCTAATGTGGACGGGCGGAACGGTCGGGCTGTACCTGCCGAGCATCCGCCGCTACTACGGCGACGCGCCCATACGCGACATGGGACTTCTGGCCAGCGAAGGCAGGTTGTCGGTGCCCCTGGCGGATAATTCAGCCTCCGGCGTGGCGGAAATCACCTCCAATTTTTTCGAGTTTATCCCAGCCGACCAAATCGAATCGGCCGGTCCCGACGTGCTCGGCGCACATGAACTCAGTCAGGGAGAGGAATATTTCGTCTTGTTTTCCAACTGGTCCGGGCTGTGGCGGTACAATATCGACGACCGCATTCGTGTAACGGGCCGGTTCGGCGACAGCCCCGTCTTTGAATTCCTCTCCAAGGGTATGCACGCCTGTTCAATCACAGGCGAGAAGATTACCGAGCACCAGGTGGTCCGCGCCATGGAAGCGGCGTCGGCCCGGGCCGGCGCGGGCATTGAACAGTTCGTCCTGCAGGGGCATTTCGCCGAGACACCATACTATGAGTTACGCATCGAAGCGTCTGACAAGGTGAACATCATATCACTGGCCCAGGATATGGACAAGGCCTTGTGCGGGCTTAACGTCGAATACGATTCCAAACGCCGCTCGGGCAGGCTTGGACCGATACGCCCTGTAGGCGTACCGGCGGGCGCCTTCGCCGAACAGCAGGCCAGGCAAATCAATCATCACCGCAAC
Source organism: Planctomycetota bacterium (assembly GCA_034190305.1). Classification (GTDB taxonomy): domain Bacteria; phylum Planctomycetota; class Phycisphaerae; order SM23-33; family SM23-33; genus JAUWNJ01. Next base: position 19,840 of record JAXHSV010000002.1, read on the forward strand.
CGCCCTGAACAGTACAAGCACAAATTCCTGATGACCGAAGTAGTCAATGCCCCGCCAACCTGGCAATAAAAAACCGGAGCGACCTTCAGGCCGCTCCGGAATGGTGTTACTCCGCTACTTCAATCCCCGACCTAATTAGTTTCCTTAATCGGCCCGATCAGGAAACTGTCAACTGTTGACAGATGGTCGGCTAAGTCTATGCTCCCCTCTCCCTGCGTACCCTCGTCGCTCTCGCCGGATGCGCTGTAGATGTTATCGTCGTCGATTCCAACGTCAGCCCGACTCTCACTGGCTGATACATGATAGTCGGCGTAGAGAACATTGATGGCGTCGCCGGAAAGGTGGTTCTGACTCATGCCCCTCTTCCTATTCTTATCGCTCAGCGAACTGCTCCAGTCAATCAACGCCGTGGGACTATCATCGTCGTCATCAGTCTTATCGAATTCCGGGGTCTTGTCGGCCATAATCGCCAACCCTCCCTTGCTGGAGGTCGTATAGCCGGCTTTGTAGTCCATGCCGCCGCTACTAATCGGCGCCTGGAAACTGTAACTAATCTTCGTGGAGTTAGCCGCGCCGTTTGAAGGGTCGTCCACTTCCGCATCGTAGAAATCCCAGTAATAGTAAGTCTCGTTGCTTTCGGTAAACCTGACGGTCTGCATCTTGCTGGCGTTACCGTCGCTGGGACAGCGGAATATATCCGCAGGCTGACCCGAGCGAACCACCAGGAACATCAAGGCCGTCGGACTCACCAACGCCGGTGTCGTCAGGCTTTTTGCATTCGTTCCGGTTTTGACCGACGACCATGTGATACTTCTTATCCACGGTGCAGAATCGTCATTCGCGCTAGCATAGAGCACTAAGCCCTTCCCGACTCCGTTGAGGTTGGCTGCACAGAGCGCCTGCCTGGCCATTTCCTTCGCACGTCCCAGCGTTGGCAGAAGTATTGACACCAAAAGTGCGATAATCGCAACGACCACCAACAACTCAACCAATGTGAAACCTTTCGTTCGCTTCATAATAGTACTCTCCCTATTCTTTCCCAACTGTTCCTTTTGTTCCGCCGGGATATACTACACAATATACCTTTCCTGTCCGGCTTACATCGTTTGCGGTAGAGGGTTCATTTATGGGGCGTGGGATATTATGGAAGAGTCCATGCAACCACAATTACCCTCTGCCGAATCCTACACTTTAATAATAGCAAGTTTACATGGTCCATGTCAATAGCATATCCAGATTTTTTTGCCCCTTTTTAGACGACCATTTCAGCCGTTTTTAGCGGCCTGGAGAATCAGGCGAACCGCCGGTCCGGAAAACAAACCTTGTATTGACACAAATCCGCAACGGGCATACTCTGTCGAAGACAATGGCGGCCCTGGAAACAAAAAGAAAACTCCTCCGCACATTCGGGCAGGAACATCTGCTGACCTTTTACGATGAACTCGACCGGGCGTCCCAATCGGCCCTTCTGGAACAGATTTCCGGCATAGATTTTGAACAACTCACAGGGTTGATACGATCGCATGTTCTTTCCGAGCCGACAGCAGGCATTCCTGCAAATCCGTCTCCCGCCCCTATTCTACCGTCCAGGCCCGCCGACGAGGTGTCATCCAACTCATACCACCGCGCCAGGCGGCGAGGGGAAGAACTTATATCTACCGGCCGGGTGGCTGGGTTCGTCGTCGCCGGCGGGGAAGGAACGCGACTCGGATTCGACGGACCGAAGGGTTGTTTCCCCGTCACACCGGTCAGACACAAGAGCCTCTTCCAGGTTTTCGCCGAGCAGATACTCTCGGCTGTCCGTCGTTACGGTGCGACCATCCCGTGGTACATAATGACCAGTCAGACCAACGACGGCGCCACCCGTGAATTCTTCAATGAGAATAATTACTTCGGCCTGAACCGCCGGGACGTATTTTTATTCACGCAGGGACAGATGCCGGTAACGGACCTGAACGGGAAAATCCTCCTGTCCGACAAGGGTTCGATCGCCTTCAGCGGCGAGGGCCACGGCGGATGCCTCAGCGCGTTGCGCCAAAGCGGCGCCCTGGACGACATGGCCGCACGCGGCATCGAGTACATCTCCTATTTCCAAGTGGACAACCCGCTGAATCATTGCATCGACCCGCTCTTTATAGGGCTGACCGCCGACGTCTGCGCCGAGATGTCCGCAAAGGCGATCCCGAAACGCGGACCGATGGAAAAACTCGGGAACTTCTGCATGGTCGACGGAAAAGTAACGGTCATCGAATACTCCGATCTTCCCGAAGAAGCCGCCCGCCAAACCAAGCGGGACGGTTCGCTCGTTTTCAGCTCCGGAAGCATCGCTATTCACATCCTCTCTCGCAGGTTCGTCGAACGACTGACAGCCGACGGACACTGCAGGCTGCCGTTTCACCGGGCAATCAAGAAGTCCGCTTACATCGACCCGTCCGGGACGCTTGTCGAACCGGCTGAACCGAACGCCGTAAAGTTCGAGCGGTTCGTTTTCGACGCTATGCCGCTGGCCGAGAAGGTCGTGGTTCTGGAAACGCTTCGGTCCGAAGAGTTCTCACCCGTCAAGAACGCAGACGGAGAGGGAAGCCCCGCAACATCCATTCGAGACCAGGTTCGCCGGGCGGCACGCTGGCTGGAATCGGCGGGGCTGACCGTTCCAAAAAACGACGACGGCGAACCGGACGCAGTCATCGAAATCAGCCCACTGCTTGCAAGCGACGCCGAGCAACTCGCCGAAAACATCGACCCGAACCTGAAAATCAAGGCTGGAGAAAATGTCTATCTTGACACGCCTTCGCCGGAACGTTAGGCTCTTTTGAAGCACTCGCCCGGGTGGCGGAACTGGCAGACGCGCCAGCTTGAGGGGCTGGTCTCCCTTGGGAGGTGCAGGTTCAAATCCTGTCCCGGGCATTTTTTATTTCCGATCTCCAATTTCCGATTTACCTTACTGCGATAGAAGCCTGCCTTCAAAGGATGACTGATAAGTGGATTTGATTGTTTTTCTGTCACAGGCTGTTGTAATTTCATTTTCGGGTGTTATGGCGCCCGGACCGGTAACGGCTGTAACGCTCGGACTTGGGGCGCGAAACCGACATGCGGGCGCTTTGGTGGCTATCGGGCACGGGATCGTGGAATTCCCCCTGATGGTGCTGATTATCCTGGGCATAGGAGGGATGTTTGAGATTCCCGCGGTTCGGATCGGAATCGGACTGGCCGGCGGCGCGATGTTGATCGCGATGAGCGTAAGCATGCTCATGCAGGTCAGGAAGCCCGCCCCCTCCCAAAGCGCCCCCGCCATCAGAGGGCCGGTGTTGACCGGAATCCTCCTGTCGATCGGAAATCCATATTTCCTGCTCTGGTGGGCGACTGTGGGGCTTGCCCTTGCTTCCCAGGCGGTCAGCCTGGGGCTTATTGCGTTCGTGTTTTTCGCGGTCCTGCATTGGTTATGCGACCTTGTCTGGCTCGAAGCGCTGTCGGCGGCGAGTTACCGAGGCTCAAGAATCATCGGAGGCGCAAGCCGGCGGATCGTCATGGCAATCTGCGCCGCAGCCCTGTTTTTCTTCGGCCTGGTGTTCCTGTTCAAAGGCGCCAGGAGACTGATAGGCGCAGCCACGGAATCCGCCTGACACTCTTTACCTTCAAAGACAACAAACAAGGCCTCCCCATGAGATCAAGGGTCCGTGGACGAACGAATGTAATTCGCGATGCGGAGCGAATCATTTTCTTTCCAGCGACTTTTCGACTTCGTGCGAGAGTCTTATCGCGCACCATTGCCGCCCGCACATTGCACAGTAGTCTTCGTCGGTGGGCATGTCTCTGCGGTGGATTTGCTTTGCTGCCTCGCCGTCGAAGGCGAGTTCAAATTGCTTCGCCCAGTCCAGTTCGGCCCGCGCCTCGGAGATGGCGTCGTCGCGGTCCCTCGCGCCGGACCTGCCAAGTGCAACGTCCGCTGCGTGCGCGGCGATCTTGTAGGCGATACATCCCGTTTTGACATCTTCGGGCGACGGGAGCGTAAGATGCTCGGCCGGCGTAACGTAGCACAGGAACGAGGCTCCGTGATAAGCGGCCATGGTTGCACCTATCGCCGAGGTAATGTGATCGAAACCCGGAAAGATATCCGTTACGATAGGCCCAAGGACGTAGAATGGCGCACCGTCGCAGAGTTGCTCCTGGCGCTTCATGTTCATTTCTATCTGGTCGAGCGGGATATGCCCCGGCCCTTCGACCATGCACTGGACGCCGGAAGCCCGCGCTCTGCCCACCAGTTCGCCAAGCGTCGCCAACTCGGCAAATTGCGCATCGTCCGACGCGTCGGCAAGGCACCCGGGACGGAGGCCGTCGCCAAGCGAGTAGGATACGTCATACTCGCGGCAGATGGCGGAAATCTCATCGAACATCTCGTAAAGCGGGTTCTGCCGATTGTGATGCAGCATCCATTTAGCCAGCAAACTCCCGCCGCGAGAGACGATTCCCATTTTCCTCGGCCTGACAAGTTCCAGATGCTCTCGCAGCAGCCCGGCGTGGATCGTAAAGAAATCGACGCCCTGGGCGGCCTGGGCGGTGATGGTCGCCAGCATCTGATCGGGTGTCAGGTCCTCAATGTCCCGCTCGGCGATCATTGAATATACGGGAACCGTTCCGAGCGGAACGGATGAGTTCGCAATCAGGTGCGTGCGGATTTCGTCCAGGTCCCCGCCGGTGGATAAATCCATGACGGTGTCGGCTCCGTATTGGACGGCCCAGCGAAGTTTTGTCAGTTCCATGTCCCGGCAGGAACTGTTCGGCGAAGCGCCGATATTGGCGTTAATCTTGACGGTAAGGGCCCTTCCGATACCGATCGGGTCGAGTTTGACGCCCGTTTCGCCGTCGCCGAGAAGGTGCAGGCGGTTTGCGGGGATGACAAGCCGGCCGGCAGCGACCTCGGCGCGGATTAATTCGGCGTCGAGGCGCTCGCGCCGGGCGACTCGTTCCATTTCCGGCGTTATTTCACCGGCGACGGCATGTTGGTATTGCGTCGGCATTTTCACTCCTACCACATCGGACCGTTCAGGTCGATCTTACCGGTGGGCCACTGCTCCAAAGGCATCCGAACCGGGCAGATCATAATGTATCCGACTCCGTTGTGGTCCCACCTTCTGAATGTTCCGTCGGGGTTTTCGATGATCGTCTCGTTTTCAATCTTTTGCCAGCCGAAGCGGGCATAGAATCCATACTTGTCACGGTGGCAGAAAAGCAGGCCGAAGTCAAACCGGGCTTCTGTTTGAAAACGTTCCCGGACAGCCTGCATGACGGCCTTGCCCGCACCGCTGCCCCGGACGTCCGGATGAGAGCAGACATTCGCAACGCCGCCGATGAGCAGTTCTTTTTCGCCGGCGTCGATGATTCGAGGCAGCAGGCGGGCGCCGGCGACAAGCCGACCGTCGCGGCGAACGCCGAACCACAAATCGTCTTCCGGCGGCGTGTGATACCACCGCTGGTGGGCAAAATCCGCCGATTCGGGAAAAGCAAGGTGCTGAAGTTCCAGAATTTCCCGATCCTGCCGCGGAGAAATGTCCTGTTCTTTCGTAATTTCAACTTTCATCAGGAAAACCTCGCATCTGCCGCGCATAAAATCGGCCGCGCGCCGGCGGCCGGAATATGAGCCACAAAACTCTGAAATTCCGTCCGCTTCCCTACGCAGTTCACACCCACGCGAACGGGCATTTACTGGTCAGGTTCCAAGGGTCATTCTCAGTCCACACGGACGCCCCTAGCAGTCCGTGGCGAAAGTGCTTCTTCGGCGAGAGTGAGGGATTTCGCCCGGGTACAAGGAGCAAAAACGCAGGCGAATCCGGGAGATTCGTCGAGTTTTTGCGACGCAGTGCAACGGGTGAAAGACCCGCTCGCAGCCAGAATGACTTTCACCACGGGCTGCTAGCGAACCACTTTTATCTTATCATCTTACCATTTCACTTGCAGGTAATCCACCTCCAGCACCGGTTCATCCCCGACAAGCACATTACTTCCGATCTTCATAACCGAAATTCGCACCGGAAACGCCATCCCGTTGGGAAACATTTGCCAGGAATAGACGGTTACTGTCCCATCGCCGCCGGCTTCGTCGGACCCGGCGGTTACCATCCTGAGGACACTGGTCTGCGCGTCAAAATAATACGCTTTTATATCGCCGACCCCCCCGGTAACAGGAACTCGAATCAAGTCTCTGCCGTCAATTCGCACTCGCTCCGTGGCGGTTGGTTTTTCATCGCCGCCGCAGAGATTCCTCGGCCCGCGAACCCTGTGCAGAATAGTCTGCAATGATTCGATTACCGCCTTCTTTCTTTCAGGCGACGCGACGAAACCCTTCGACTTGAATCTGGAACCTCCGATGCCGCCGACCGACGCTGTCCAACTACCGTCAGCCGTTTTGGCCGACGCCCGAATCACGTCTCCTTCCGGGTTGATAACCTGGTGCTGCTCGTTAATCGTCGCCTTTCCGGCATCGTCGTAAATGCTGACAACGGCAGTGGCTTCGATGTTACCGACCGACCGACACCTGGCGATCCCGCCCATCGCATCGACGCTTCCGGCTACTACGTCACGGGCCGGTCCCAGTTTGTACCCCGCATACGGATCCGCACATCCAGCCGCCGCCAGAAAACACACCGCCGCAGATAAGAGAATCTTCTTCATTTCCGCTTACTCCTCTATACCGCTTGAAATCAAGACACCATCCCCGACAGGATTCGAACCTGTAACCTTCGGCTCCGGAGGCCGACGCTCTATCCAATTGGGCTACGGGGACCCGATTGCTGAATTGATTCTCTCAGCAGACCGCCGGTAAGTCAATAGTCATAACCGATGGCGCGTTTATTCGACGGTTTTATCGTCTGGGGCGTTGACGTCGGCGGTCAAATCGCTTACAGTCCTGCCGTTGAAAGATGTTTCGTATTAACCCCATCGAAGGATGGCGGGAAAGTAAGACGGGAACCGATACTCAAATGACTGAAGAAACCAAAAACGCACCGGAGCAGGACCCGGCAGTGAACGACAATGTCGCAGCGGACGTAATTTCCGAGACGGCCGAGTCCGAAGAAAGCAAACTGCCCGACAACACGGTAACGGTCGAAGACGCCGGCACACTGAGAAAGAAAGTTACCGTGCAGGTGAACCGGCAGAGAATCGACGCGAAGTTCAGCGAGATGTTCGGCGAACTCGGACGAACGGCCCAGGTGCCGGGATTCCGCATCGGGCGCGCGCCGCGACGACTCATCGAGAAACGCTTCGGAAAAGATGTCGCCGACGACGTCCGCAACTCGCTGGTGGGCGAGGCGATCGGCGATGCGCTTGACAAGGCCGAATTCAAGACCATCGGCGAACCGGAAATCAAACTCGAAGAAATCGAACTGCCCGAAAAAGACGAGATGACCTTCAGTTTCGAGGTGGAGGTCGCGCCGGAATTCGACCTGCCCGACTACAAGGGAATCGAGATTAAACGCCCCGTCATCGAGGTAAACGACGAGCGGATTGACGAATTCCTGACGTCTTTCCGCCATCGCTACGGGCGGTTCAAGCCAACCGACACGCCCGCTCAGGCCGGTGACGTCGTCGTCGCCGACGTGAGCATCACGGGCGATAACATCGACTTCGAACAGTCCAACCTGGAATTGCGCGTTGCACCTGCGCAGGTCGAAGGTATTATCCTCGAAGACCTGGAAAAGACGCTCACCGGAAACAAAACCGGCGACAAGCCATCCGTAAAGGCTACGGTGCCTGCCGGTCATCCCAACGAGGACTGGCGTGAGAAGGAAGTTACCGCTACGTTCGATATCCGGGAGGTCAAGCGGCTTGAACTGCCTGAACTGAACGATGATTTTGCACAACAGGCGGGGTTCGACTCCATCTATGAGATGCGCCAAGCGGTCAGCGAGCGGCTGGAGTCCGGCGTAATCATCGAGCAGCGTCGGGCGATGCGGAACCAGGTCTGCGACTTCCTGAGTAAGAACGTAAGCTTCGACCTTCCCGAAGGTCTGGCTCGACGTTACGCCAGCCGACTGCTAATGAGGCGGGCCGTAGAACTGATGGACTCCGGCGTACCAAAGGACCGGATTGATCAGAACCTTCAGGAACTTCAGGCAGCAGCGGAAGAACGCGCCGAGGGAGAACTGAAGTTGTCATTCATTCTGGGCAAACTGGCCGATGCCGAGGACATCGAGGTGGACGACGGGGAGATTAACGCACGAATCGCCCAAATGGCGGCCCAGTACAACCGCCGACCCGAACGGCTCCGCCAGGAAATGACCAAAGAAGGCACTCTTGACCAACTTGCCACCGCAATCCGGGAAGAAAAAGCGATAGAAAAGGTGCTGGAACAAGCCAATATCATCGATGCCGAAAAAGAAGGTGACAAAAAGAAAGACGACAAAAAGAAGAAATAGATAGCAGGATTACAGGGATTACAGGATTCGGGGTTTTTCTTTTATTTTTGTCCTATAATCTTAAAATCCCCATAATCCCGCTATTCTTCTTCAGAATCAGAGGAAATCAAAGAACATGGCATACACCGAATACGCCCGACAGCGTGAGATGACACTTGAAGAGCGCCTCGCGGAAGAGCGAATCGTTTTTCTCTGGGGCGAGATCGCTCCCAACATCGCAGGCGCGCTGATAATGCGCCTTCTGGAACTGCACGCCAAGGCGCAAAACCGCGACATCCACCTTTACATCAACTCGCCCGGCGGGGCTGTCGATGACACGCTGGCAATCTACGACACGATGCAGTTCCTCGAATGCGACGTAGCCACATATTGCGTCGGTCAGGCCGCCAGCGGTGCGGCAATCATCCTCGCATCAGGAACAAAAGGCAAACGCTTCGCCCTGCCCCACTCAAAGATAATGATCCACCAGCCATGGGGCGGCGTAACGGGACAGGCAGCCGATATTCAGATTCAGGCAGAGGAAATCCTCAAGGCAAAGCGAATGCTGAATGAAATCCTCGCCAGGCACACCGAAAGAACTGTCGAACAAATCGAAAACGAAACAGAGCGGGACCGATACCTCACACCCGCCGAAGCGAAGGAATACGGAATCGTCGATGAGATCGTAACTGCTGCGGCGCAAGCCGCAAAAAAGAAGAAAGAATAAACTTCAGGTGTAATGATGGAAAATCAGCATCTCGTACCAATCGTTATTGAGAAGTCAGGGCGCAGCGAGCGGAGTTACGATATTTATTCCAGGCTGCTGCGGGACCGTATAGTCTTCATCGGAGGGCAGATTGACGACGGCGTCGCCAATCTGGTTATCGCGCAGTTGCTGTTTCTGTCCAACGAAGACCCCAAGGCGGACATCAACATTTACGTCAATTCGCCCGGCGGGAGCATTTCGGCGGGCATGGCGATATACGATACGATGCAGTTCGTCCGCTGCGACGTCTCGACCGTCTGCGTAGGAATGGCTGCGTCGATGGGCGCGCTGCTGATGGCGGCGGGAGCACGCGGAAAACGAACCATCCTGCCCAACAGCAGGGTTCTGGTCCACCAGCCGCTTATCCGCGGCGTGCTGACGGGGCCGGCGACCGAACTGGACATCGAGGCCAGAGAAATCATCCGCCTGCGAAAGCGACTCTACGAAGTTCTTTCAAAGCATACCGGACAATCGATCGAACAGATCGAACGCGACTGCGACCGGAACAAATGGCTCAACGCCGAAGAGGCCGTCGAATATGGCTGTGCCGACAGGATTCTCCAGCACATGCCAAAACCGGACACCGAGACGCTAAAGGCGACATAAAATGAAACGCCCTACCCAGGCAGGGACTTTTTCATCGGCGATAATCCGCCTTACCCCGGCTGCGCTGCTGCTCGTCGGGTGTATCTCGCAGCAGGCTGACCAGACCGCGATCCAACTCCGCCGCTGCCGAGAGGAAAACACCAAACTCCAGGCCGATATTCAGGACCTGCAAACCGAACTGCTCGCCCGGCAGAAGCAAATCCGGACGCTACAGGGTCTTGGCGAGAAGCGGCTGGAAAACCTCTTCCACGTTACAGGCGTAAAACTCGGAAAATACACCGCCGGCGCGGACCTCGATAAAACCCCCGGCCAGGACGGTATCCGCGTCTATCTGACGCCAATCGACCGCGACGGGCACGCGATTAAGGCAGCCGGTGCGGTAAAGATTCAACTGTTCGACCTGGCTGCGAAGGAAAACCTCGTAGCCGAACATGATTTCCCCGTCGAAAAGATTTCCGAACAATGGGCCGGCGGATTCATGACGTATCACTACTGTTTCGACTGCCGATGGCCCGCCCCGCCCGAACACGACGAAATCACCGTCCGCGTCGAATTCATCGACTACCTCACAGGAAAGACCTTCACAGTCCAGATGGTCTGCAAAGTAAAACTGCCGGTTTCGACAACGGCTACCGCCCCCGCCACCCAGCCGGGGAAATAATCACCCCTTCTATTCCAACAGAATCGTTTTTACGCAGGCAACCAGGCTCCACATTATTATCCCCGCAGCCATGGTGAAAATTAACAGCCCCCATTGGTCCCGAATGGCGCCGACGATCCGAAACGCCGCATATTCGCCTCCGACAAGTATTATTATGACCGGCAGCAATATAGTCCCGCCGGCCAGGCCGCTGTCCTCGACAAGTTTCCGCCCTACGGCATAGCCGACTGGGTACCCAACCGCAGCAGGCACCAAAAACATCAAAGTCAGCACAGACCAGTGTGAAGGCAGGAAGTCAACGATGGGCCAGGCGAAATACATCAATACCCCCGCGACGCACGCCCCCGCCGCTGTGCGATAGCCCGCCTTGCCCAGGGCAATCATCCAGCCACGCGCGGGTGTCCATTCGTTCGGGTCCATGATTTAGCCCTCCCACAAGGATGGTTGCTGACTTTCGGCTGATTTTCTGGTCTTTACGCGCCTTTGCGGACGCAGCGCTTCGGGATTTTCGGCGATTTCGGTCCCCCGCCGCCGGCCGGCGAGGGTCTCGGCGATGCGATTTGTGGATTCAGCCACATATTTTTCCGAAATGTCGATGCCAAGATATTCCCTCCCCAGTCTCGCAGCCACTGTGCAGGTCGTGCCAGAGCCGCTGAACGGGTCAAGAACAAGGCCGCCCTCGTTGGAAGAAACGCTGACGATGCGCTCCAGCACCTTCTCGGGCATCTGGCAGGGATGCCACTGGACGCGCTCCTTAAACGTCCCGCAGACGCGCGAAAAACTCCACACATCATCGGGAACCTTTCCTGTCGGATTGGCCCGCTTGTCGGCGTATGTCGTCTGTCGGGCTGACGGGATGCGGACAGCCATGTCGTTAAAAGTAAAAATTTTGGGGTCCTTTACGAAATAGAACAGGTGCGCATGGCTTCGGGCGAATTTGCGCTTGGTGTTCTGGCCGAAGGTGTAATGCCAGATAATCCAGTTCCGCAGGTGCAGGCCCAGCGAGTTTCCGATGATGCGGACCTCTGCTGCGTATTCGTCGCCGATGGCGATCCAGAAAGAACCCGTCGGCTTGAGGGCCTTTTCGACGCAAACCCGCATCCATTCTTCCGTCCAGGCGTAGTATTCATCATATTTTTTGCGGTCCTGGTACACGTCGTACTTGTAGCCGATGTTGAACGGCGGGTCGGCGAAAATAAGGTCCGCTATCGGCTCGTTCAAGTCTGACAGAATTTTGATGCAATCGCCTGCGATTATTCGGTTAGGTGTGATTTTCTTCATTCGTGTTCTTCGCAACCGTAAATGTTAATTCGAGTCAGTTCTTCGACACAGAGGCGCAGAGAGACAGAGAGTAAAAGAAGAAAAAGATTTTTCTCCGTTCCTCTGTGTCTCTGTGTCGCATCAGTTTTTTCACAAGTTTAACTACTACTCTGCGAAGCGGCATCGTTGCGCAGACCGCTAACGCCTGTGCACCAGGTATCCGACATACGCCACATATCCCATCAGCAGCAGTACGGCTTCCCATCGGTCCAGTTTGCGTTTTTTTCCCGTGAACATCGTCAGAAACAGAACAATTGTGGCGGCTATCATCGCCAGCGAATCGACATTGAATAATGAGGAATAAGCGATCGGATAAACCACTCCGCTGATTCCAAGGACCATCAGCAGGTTCAGGATGCACGATCCGACGATATTTCCGACGGCTATATCGCACCGTTTCCGGTAGGCGGCGACGGCGGAGGTCGCCAGTTCCGGAAGCGACGTTCCGCCGGCGATAATCGTGCACGCTATCAACTTCTTGCTGACACCCAGTTGCGTAGCGACATCAATAGCCCCGTTGACCGTAAAACGTCCGCCGAAAAACAAGGCCGCCAGTCCGCCGACAATCATAAGCCCCGATGTCCGATAAGAGTAGGTTACAACATCATACTGGTCCACCGACTCAATCCTGGAAATCCCAAACGTGTATATCAGGAATATCGCCAGGAAACCGAGCAGCACCAGCCCGTCGGTACGGGAGAGCAAATTGGCTGCGCCGGCGCCTCCCCATGAATCGTTCACCAGCATGAACACCACAAGCGTCGCAAGCAGCAAAAACGGGATCTCTTTCCAGACGGTGTTTTTCTGAACAGTCAACGGGTAAATCAGCCCGGCGACGCCGAGTATCAGCAGGGTGTTGGCCATATTGCTGCCAATGACGTCTCCAAAGACTATTTCATGTTGTCCGCCGCCGGCTGCAAATATGCTGATTAATAATTCAGGCGCAGAGGTTCCGAAGGCGACCACCGTCAGGGCAATTGCGATTTCTGAAATAGACATCTTCTTCGCAAGCGAAGCGGCCCCTCGGACCATCGCTTCTGCCCCGGCGATTAGCAGCACCAGTCCCGAAACTATCATCACTGTCGGCAGCACAAGGCTCATGTTCACATTTCCTCTAGAATGTGCCCGGAAGGAGCATCGAAAAACACCTCCGGAATTATCTCCGCCGGCATCCTTGAGAGTGATTATTTATTCCGGGACGCCCAAAGGCAAGAAAAGCCTTTAACTCCATCCTAAAAAAAACGCTTGACCGGACGGGGATAATGACGATTTAATACGTGTCGGTTTGCGGGCGTAGCTCAGTGGTAGAGCGCCACGTTGCCAACGTGGCTGTCGTGAGTTCGAATCTCATCGCCCGCTTTTGCTGGTGGTTGGTAGCCGGTAGTCAGTAACCGGTAAGAACCGGCTACCGGCTATTGACTACCGATTACTAATTATGAATATCAGAAGCGCCTTTTCTGTTTTCGCGGCTGCGATTCTCGCTGCCGCGCTGACCGCCGGATGTAACGGTTCATTCTGGCAGCGGAACAAGCCTGTGGTCGAGGAAACCATACCTGAACCCATAGATACACTGCTTCCTAAGCAGATTCGTATCCATCCGTTCACCGGAATGAGCGTCTTTTCCGAAAAAGGCGACATCAGGGGAATCGACGTTCGCATCGAGGCCATTGACGCATACGGCGACGCCAACAAGGCCTTCGGTCAATTTCGCTTCGAGTTGTATCAATTCAAGCCCAACAGCCCGGACCCCAGGGGCGTCCGTCTGGCCGTATGGAACGAGAGCATCGAAGACTTCAAGAGCAACCGCCGACACTGGAACAGCATCGCGCGGATATACCAGTTCAAACTTGCCTGGAATCGACCAACCTCCGTCGGGCAGAAGTTCGTCCTCGCGGTTGTCTTCCAGAGCCGATTCACCGAACGCCTCTTCACCGAACGGGTCTTCGAGTCAGACCGCTGAAAAAGCTACTTTCGCGAGCGATTGACAGCCTCCAGAACCATCTCGTGCACCTGGGCCGGTTTGTCAACTGCGCTCCAGACAACGGCAGGGACGCTCTGTGAAGCGGTCAGGCAACAGATGCTTCCCGTGCCGAAGAGCCTTTCGGTAATCGTAGCGGTCAGCACTGGTCGACGGATATCCATCAGCGCCGCCGACGAGACTCTGATATGCACCAATCCTCGAACTGTTACGATTCGATGATTGGTCAGCACGTAGGTTCTCCCCAGCCACTGCCAGCAGGCTCCAAGAGCGCGGAGAATGGCGACGGCGGCACAGAAACATATAATGGTTTCGGCCGGCGTTTCGCTCCGATAGATATTCACGACATAAGCGATCACGGTAACGACCAATGCTGAAATAAGCACCGGCAGCGATGCAAGCAGGACGAACCATCCGCTGGGCTTGATTGCCAGGATGATAATCTCTCCGTCGCCAAGCAGGTCCGCCGGCACAAGGTGCGCCGCAATGTCAGCCCGTTGCGAAGTCGGTTCGGCAGAAGGTGTCATATCCAAAAGTGTCCGTACCGGAAACGATGCGTATCCGATGTGCAAATATGCTAACGTCCCGCAACAAACGTTGCAACCCATGATAAAAAACACCGGAAGCGCCCCCGCCTGCATGAACTGGTTGGGCTTGTGCCCAAGCCAACCGACAGGTTATTATATCAATTCTGTCTATTTATATATGGCCAAGACACGTAAGACATCCCGAAACCCCGGTAAGGCGTCGGTTGTGCGTCGTCGCAACGCCGCCCGAACGACCAACCAAAGGGAAATAGTCGTCCTCGGCGCCAAGGAGCACAACCTACGGCACATCGACGTGCGGATTCCGCGCGACAAACTGGTGGTCGTTACGGGGCTTAGCGGGTCGGGTAAGAGTTCGCTGGCGTTCGACACGCTCTATGCCGAGGGGCAGCGGAAGTACGTCGAGAGCCTGTCGGCCTACGCCCGTCAGTTCCTCGAGCAACTATCCAAGCCGGACGTGGACCACATCGAGGGCCTGCCGCCGACGATCGCCATCGAGCAGCGCAGCGGCGGCGCCAATCCGCGCTCGACGGTGGCGACGACCACGGAGATTTACGATTATCTGCGTCTGCTGTTCGCCCGCGTCGGCCTGCCGCACTGCTGGGTCTGCGGGCGGCCGATTACCTCCCAGACAGTTACGCAGATGATCGACGCCATCTTCCGCCTGCCGGAAGGTACGCGATTCATGGTCCTTGCCCCGGTCGTCCGCGGACAAAAGGGTCAGCACGCCGAAGTGCTTCGCCGCGTGCGGCGTGAAGGCTTCGTTCGACTTCGCGTCGATTCGGTCCTGTACGATCTCCAGGACGTCCCGCCGCTGGAAAAGAACCGCAAACACACCATCGAAGTCGTGGTTGACCGGTTGGTGCTCAAGCCTTCCGTGCGAATCCGGCTGGGCGACAGTCTGGGCGCAGCACTGGAACTTTCCGGCGGGCTGGTAACGATTGCATATGAGGAAAACGGCGGAACCTCGCCCGACGAGGACGCAAACGGCGCAGAACCCGTCTGGAAGAATCAGATATACAGCGCCACCTTCGCCTGCCCGGAACACCCGCAGGCGAACCTGGAGGAACTGTCGCCGCGTATGTTCAGTTTCAATTCACCTTACGGGGCATGTGAGGTATGCGACGGGCTTGGAACGATTCCGGAATTCGACCCGGACCTTATCGTGCCGGACACGTCCCTCAGCCTCAGTAAGGGCGCCGTCCACGCCTGGCGCCACGGCGGAAAGCGGATGAACATCTTCTACAATCGCATGATCCGCCGGTTCTGCCGAAATTACGACGTCAGCCCGGATACGCCTTACAAGGAACTCCCCCCCACCGTCCGAAAAGCGCTGATGTACGGCGATGGCGGCGGGACGAAGCAGTTTGAGGGCGTCATTCCCAACCTGACCCGCCGATGGGAAACCACCGAGAGCGAATTCGTCAAGCAGCGGCTTCACGGGTACCTTTCCGAACAGCCTTGCCGGACATGCCGCGGCGCCAGACTCAAGGCTGCGTCGCTGGCGGTCAAAATCGACGGAAAGAACATTTGCGACGTTGTCGGCATGAGCATATCCGCAGCCCGGTCTTACTTCGATTCGCTCACCTTCGACGCCGAGCGCGCCAGGATCGCCGAGCAGATACTACGCGAAATCAGCCACCGCCTGAAATTCATGGAGGACGTTGGACTCGGATACATTACGCTGGACCGCACAAGCGCCACGCTATCGGGCGGCGAAGCGCAGCGAATCCGCCTTGCAACCCAGGTCGGAAGCGGGCTGGTGGGCGTCTGTTACGTGCTGGATGAGCCGACCATCGGGCTGCACCAGCGCGACAACAAGCGAATGATCGCCACGCTGCGCCACCTGCGCGACATCGACAATACGGTAATAGTCGTCGAGCACGACGAGGAGATGATCCGCTCTGCCGACCACATAATCGACATAGGTCCGGGCGCGGGCCGCCGCGGCGGACGCATCGTCGCACAGGGTAAGTTGAAAGACATCGAATCGGCGCCTGAATCCGTTACCGGAAAGTACCTGTCCGGGACGATGGAAATCGAGACGCCGAGTGAGCGAAGGATTTTATCGTTCCACAAGGTCGTGGAAATCCGGGGCTGTCGGGAAAACAACCTGAAAAACCTGGACGTCAAGTTCCCGCTGGGCGGGATCGTGTGCGTAACGGGCGTAAGCGGTTCGGGCAAGAGCACGCTGGTCAATCAGACGCTTCTTCGTGCGCTCCGCCGGAGTTTATACGGCTCGCGCGACAAGCCGGGCGCATTCGACAGGCTCCTGGGGACGGGAAAGATCGACAAGGTAATCGAAATCAACCAGTCGCCCATCGGAAGGACGCCGCGGTCGAACCCCGCGACCTATACCGGCGTATTCGGTCACATCCGCCAGTTATTCGCCAGGACGCGCGAGGCGAAAATTCGAGGATACAAACCGGGACGGTTCTCTTTCAACGTCAAGGGCGGGCGCTGCGAGGCGTGCGGGGGGCAGGGAACGAAAAAAATCGGAATGCACTTCCTGCCCGACGTGTACGTTACCTGCGCCGAGTGCAAGTCCAGCCGGTATAACGACGAGACGCTGGAGATAAAGTATCGTGGAAAGAGCATCGCCGACGTGCTGAAGATGCGGGCAGAGGAAGCCCTTTCCTTCTTCCAGAACTTCCCGAAGATAAAGCGGATTCTCAAGACCCTCAACGACGTCGGGCTTTCATACGTCGAACTTGGACAGTCCTCGACCACGCTGTCGGGGGGCGAAGCCCAGCGGGTAAAACTTGCCAGCGAACTGGGGAAAACCGCCACGGGACACACGCTCTACATGCTGGATGAGCCGACGACAGGATTGCACTTCGCCGACATCCGCAGCCTCCTGAACGTCCTGAACCGCCTGGCGGAGAAAGGCAACACGATTATCATCATCGAGCATAACATGGATGTGATAAAGTGCGCCGACTGGATAATCGACCTGGGCCCCGAAGGCGGCGACGCCGGCGGGACCGTCATCGCTCAGGGAACACCAGAAGACATCGTC
>JAXHSV010000020.1:0-20495 GCA_034190305.1 Planctomycetota bacterium
CCGACGCCCAGGTTAATAACGTCGCGCCCAGCCGCTATGGCTTCACGCTTGGCGCGGTCAATCTCCACAAACAAATAAGGCGGCAACGCCTTCAAACGATCTGATTTTACCCAAGTCACATATATCTCCCAAGTTCACAAGGTTGAGTCTAGCACCTACCGGTTACATTGCGGCAAAGGCGCTCATAAGAATTCCTATAAGCACACCACCCAACACGACACGTAAGACCCAACTAATGATGACGATAACAATAGCGCCGAAAAAATCCACGTCAAACCACTTAACCATGAACGTCCAGAAAACAACTGCCCCCACGATCCATGAAAGGAAACCGTTAATCGGGTCCAGGCACATCGCAACGGCATTTCCGCAGGCCGACACGACCGCCAGTTTCCACATGGTCTCAGGCCAGGGCGGCATCGAAAATTCCGCCCATTTCTGAGCGATGGGAATGACAATCATAAGCGATATCCAGGAAATGACCGAGCCGAGGACAAAAATTATAACGTATTCCATGATTCACCTTTCTATATTAAAAGAATCCCCCTAATCCAGCAATCCTTGTAATCCCGCTATTTCTTTTCGGCGGCAGATGAACAAATTCATCGCACTTTTTCCCGCAGCGCCTTGCCGGTGCCGGTGTAATAGGCGGTCGTGTCCTTCTCGAATACCTGGATAACGCCCGTCTGGTCCATCTCCAGCATATAGGGAACAGTCATCAGGTCAGGCATCTTGCTTTTACCGGAAACAGCGCCCATATACGGACGTCTTACTTTTTCAAATGTGTTGTCCCCGATTTCGTGCGGCACTTTTGAGGTTACATTAATGGCGTAATAGAGGTTGCGGAAAACGTTTCCGCGAACGACGCCACGACCCGCCCAGCATCCCAGCGCGCCCTTGCAGTTTTCAAAGATGTTATATTCCACAACGAACGCACCCTTTGGTGTAAGGCCCGGATGAACGTCGCACTGGCTGAGGTTGTCGCCGGGAGCGCAATCCTTGACATCCAGGATGTGGTTGTACCGGAAGAGGTAATGGGCCTCGCCGTAGTTCGAGGTAACCGTATGACGGTTGGAATGGAAGATGTTGTCGGTTACCAGCACCATCGTCCCGTCATTGACGGAGATTACCCCGTATCCCAGGCCGCTCCAGCAGTTGTGGTGAATAATGCAATGATCAACCTGCCCGATTGCGCCCTTGCCGAAGTACAACGCCCGTGCGAAGGCCATAACTTCGCAGTGGTCAACGCGGATGTTTTTAACTCCGAACGCCCTCAGGCAGCAACTGTCGCTGACATTCGCAGGCGTGGGGTTCATTCCGTAGAGTTTCATCCGGGTCAATCTCACCCCATCGCCAATGGCCTGAAAAATCTGGCCATTCTTGACAGATGAAATGTAGGTCTTCGAGCCGGCACCCAGCAGTGTCAGACCGGCTGGAATGTTGACGCCCTTGATGACGTACTCGCCGGCAGGGAGATACACCACCGGCACACCGTCAGCCGCTGCCTTGTCGCAGGCTGACTGAACGTCAGCGGTCGTAAAACCCTTGACGGTTATCCTGTTGGCCAAACCCTTCATTTCCTGCGGGCTGAGGGGAATGTCCGGGCCGATATCCTTGTCCCTCGGTCCCGGCTTGGTGCTCCAGGTGAGCATTTCGGGTAGTTTCTTCGTCGTAAAACTGAAATCCTCGCTCTTCGATGTATTCCCGGCCTCATCAATGCAATCGACCGCAAAATGGTACTTCATCCCCGGTTTCAGACCGGTCAGAAGGACACGATGGAATTTCACAGGAGACGGCTCTTTGGTCTTCAAGACGTATTTACCGGCGGAAGTTCCGTAACTAACTGTGCTGATTGCTCTTTCGTCGGTCTCCCATTCGATAAGCGCGGTGTAATTGGCGGTTTTCTCGGTGTTTATCTTTGTAATTTCAGGCCCTGTTTCGTCTTCGACCAAACGTATCCGAGCAACTGCACTCTTGTTTGCGACTGACTCGACATTACCGGTGTATGTCTTATAACCTTTCCTGGCGACAATAACTTGATATTCACCAACGGGGACATCCAGAGTAAATGCTCCGTCATCGCCCGTGATCGCCGAAAACAACCCGACAGACACCTTCGTCTGAGTAACAGGTTTCCCGCCACTTGAAACCATGCCGGAAACCGTTCCCTTCGTGCAGGTGTCGGCATAGATTTCGAGTATCTCATCGCCGCTCAGGGCGCGGGAATAAATCCTCGCCTCGTCGATTACACCGTCAAACAAACAACTGAACCTGCCGTTTGCATACCAGGCGCCGATGAACAAATCGGTCGCGGAAGGATGTATTTTCGGGGTCGCCTCAGCCGTGAAAATGTCCTCGCGCCCGTTGAAGTAATACTTCATCGTCGCCCCGTCGGAGACGGCCGCTATGTGCACCCATTCGTCTTTAGGTATGACCTGGTTGGATGAGGCACACCACGAACTCGCCGATCCGTCGGATGAAAGGGCGAAATTCACCGACGCTTTGGCCGAATCTATGTCCAGTTCAATGCCGCGCTGGCCCCCCAGCTTCTTACGATAATAAAACCACCTTCCGAATATAGTACCTCTTTGTGTCAGCGGGCTCTTTACCCACGTCGTCAACGTGATTTCCTTCTCCGGGCTGTCCAGGCTGGGAGATTTACGAATGCGTATATAGCTACCCTTGCCGTCAAACTTCAATCCGCCTGCGACTCTACCCTTGACCCATTCAGCCGGGCCGTGAACATAACCGTGGTTATTATTACCTGATGCGTCAAAAATCATGTCGCCTTTACCGGCGTCAAATTTCCAATATGCAACCAAATCCTTTTCCGCATGGTCCGAAGGCGTTGTGAAAGCGGACTCGCTGCTTCTGACTACATTACCGGCTTCATCTACACTTGAGACCACGAAGTAATATTTTGTCTTTGGCTCAAGCCCGGACAGAATGGCGCGATGCGACTTCGTATAAGAGGGACCTATCCCGACAAATTTATCGTGTTTGCCCGCTGACGTTCCGTAATTAGCTGTTCCAGCGCAACATTCGTCCGTTTCCCACTCTATGACCGCCACGGAACCGGAAGGGCTTCGCACGCTGATATTGGAAATCTTCGGCGCTACCTTATCTTCCGTAAGGCTGACCTTAGCGGCCGTCGTAGTCTTGTCCTTCTCTATTTGCACGTCTATAACTTGTCTTGTGTGACCGACCTTGGTAATCTCCACGGTATATTGGCCGGGCGGTACAGACAGGCTATATGCGCCATCCGCTCCGGTAGTCGTCGTAAAAAGCCCGATGGATACTGTCGCCCCACCTATTGCCTTGCCTTTTGCATCCGCAACCTTGCCGGAGACCGTCCCTTTAGGCCCAAAGTCGCCATAGAATTTGAGCACCTCATCGGCGTTCATAGCCCGGCTATAGATTTTCACCTCGTCGATTAGTCCTTTGAATTGACCGCTTTGTTTATCTTTTCCGAATTTCCAGATTCCCATATACAGATCGCCCTTTGCAGCGAAGACCCTATAGGCAGCATCGTCCAGCGAGGCACACTGTTTACCGTTGATATAGACTCGCATCGTCCTGCCGTCGCCGACGCCAACAATGTGTGTCCATTCGTCTTTCGGTACGACATTTTCGGGGCAATTGCACCACACGCTTCCCCCGCCGTCCGGCGACAGGGCGAAACTCGCCACCTTCTTATCGCCCCTCACCTCCAACAGCAGGCTGCGATCGTTGGCGTCGTCTTCGTACATCCATCTCGCCAATATGGTGTGCCTGTCCGGCAGGGGCGTCTTTATCCACGCTGATACGGTTATTTCCTTGTCCGGGCTGTTCAGGCTGGCGGATTTGGGAATGACCACGTAGTCATCAACGCCGTCGAACTCCAATGCCCCGCCGGATATCCCCTTGCCCCACTCCGGGCCGGTGATTTTACCGTCGTTGCCGTTTCCGGAGGCGTCGGCGAGTTTATCACCACTGGCCTCGTCGAATTTCCAGTGCGCGACAAGTCCATCCTCGGCAGCGACCGAAGACGATGCCGAAAACGCGACACACACAAAGACAATCCAAACCGACATAACCAACCGGGCGCTTCGTGATTTGCTTGTTTTATTCATGGAGTTATCTCCTTCTTCGATTTCCGCGCCACATTTGACCATTCCGACTTTGACACAAAATACTATCCTGCGTTGCTTTTACGGTCAATCATCACAAAGGTTTCGGCGGAAGTATAACAGAAGATTATCAAAACGTGGATTATTCGCTCAAACTGTTATACCGCCCCCCAGTCGGCTTGCCGTTTAGCGATGTTGGCTGTTCACATATCAAAAATCTTGCCGGGATTGAGAATATTGTTCGGGTCAACCGCCCGCTTCACCGCCCGCAGCATTTCGAGATAACCAGCAGAGGCGACCAGAGACATGTACTTTTTCCTCTTGTGCCCGATGCCGTGCTCGCCCGAAATCGTTCCGCCCAGTTCAGCCGTCAGTTTGTATATATCGGTCAGTATATTCGGCAACGTCCGGTCCCACTTCTCGACCGGCCATTTCGGATTCATTACCGGTGTGGCGTGAAGGTTGCCGTCGCCGGCATGTCCGTAGCAGGGTATCGGGCAGTCGTACTTCTTCGACAGTTCCACCAGACCATCCACCATCTTCGCAATGGCGGCAATCGGGACGACAATGTCCTCAAGGCTCTGATGAGGCGAGACGACCTTGAACGCCTCAGCGATATTCCGCCGGACCTTCCAGATTCGTTCGCTTGTTGTGTAATTGTCGGCTACATATACTTCAATCGCGCCGGCTGACAGGCACATCTCGCCGATGGTTTCATATTCGCGCTCCACCTGGCCTGCGTCAGAACCGTCCACCGTTATCAGAAGCATCGCGCCGGCACGCTCGTAGGGAATCGTCTCGTTGAGGTATTCGCAAGATGCCCGAACCGAACTGCGATCCATGAACTCAATGGCTGTCGGTATAATACCACCGCCGGTCATTATATCAGGAACAGCGCCGATGGCATCCTCTGCCGATTCAAACAAACAAAGCAAATCCACGCTCGATGTCGGCAGCGGCATCAACTTCAGCGTTATCTTCGTGAATACGCCGAGCGTCCCCTCCGAGCCGACCATCAGGCCTATAAGATTATAGCCGGTAACGTCCTTGACCAACTTGCCGCCTAACTGAACGATCTCACCGAGCGGCGTTACTACCTCCAGGCCCGTAACGTATCTGCCCGTTACGCCGTACTTGACTGCCTTGCCGCCGCCGGCGTTCTCTGCTACGTTCCCGCCGATGTAACAGGTCTCCAGACTCATCGGGTAGCCGGCATAGAACAGCCCGTCGTCTCGGATAAGGTCGTTGATTTCGTTGGTTACCACGCCCGGCTCGACGGTGATCATCATGTTCGCCCGGTCGATCTCGACGACCTTGTTCATCCGGTCGGTCAGCAGGACAATCCCGCCGGCAACCGGAACCGCCCCGCCGCTAAGCCCGCTGCCGGCGCCGCGCGGTGTTACGGGAACCATGCAACGATTGGCCAGTTTCATAATGGCGGCGATCTCGTCAGCCGTCCGAGGCCGGACCGCCACTTCGGGCATGTGGGCGTAATGCTCGTCGGCCACTTCGTCGTGCGAGAATGCCTGGAGTTTCTCATCATCGCCGAAAACGACATACTTGCCGCCGACGATTTCTTTCAACTCCTCGACGATCTCCGCTGTTACCGGGCTGTATTTCGACTTCAACATATTTTTTCAAGATTTCGCACAATCATACAGTAAATATATATCTCCGGTACGGTCGATGTCTGTATAATTTTCTGCTGTCATGAACGAATACCTGCAAGCAGACATATCGACTGGGGCAATTCGGCATAACATCGACCTGATTCGGAATTTGCTGGCTGAAGACGTGAGACTCTGCCCGGTGGTCAAGGCAAACGCCTATGGCCACGGGATCGAGCAGGTTCTGGGCGTGCTGGGAGATGCGGCCGACATGCTGGCGGTTGCGACCGGCGCCGAAGCCATGGAACTTCGGGGTCTGGGTTGGCAGGGACCGGTGATGGTGTTTATCACTGCGGCTGCCCTGGATACCGGAAGTCTTGCCGAACTTATCACCACCGGTGCGACGCTCACTATCAGCAGCATCGACGAAATAACATTGCTTACCGAGGCAGTCCGGAATGCTCACCGCCCAGCCGAGGTTTTCATCAAGCTCGACACGGGCCTGACACGCAACGGTGTCACGCCGGACAAGGCCGCATCACTGGTGTCGGCGGCCAGGGAGTCCGAATCCATACGCCTGGCGGGTCTGTACACCCACTTCGCCCGCCCAGATGCTTCGGACAAGCCGTTCACCATCGGGCAATTCGACAACTTTATCAAAGCGGTTGACGAATGCGGCGGTCGAAGCGGGCTTGTATTGCACGCAGCCAACTCGGCTGCGACGATCGATCTGCCTCGGACGCACCTGGACATGGTGCGTACCGGCATATCGCTGTACGGATGTCAGCCCACAGAGGATCTCGATAATATCCTGCCGCTCAAACCGGCCTTGCGACTTACATCACGGATCGTCCTTGTCAAGGACGTGCCGGCCGGTTCGGCTACCGGATATGGAAGCACCTATACATTTCCACGTGCCGCTCGCGTGGCGCTGGTTCCGGTCGGATACGCCGACGGGTATCCTCGAAGCCTGTCCAACATCGCCTCGATGGGCGTCCGCGAAATCGACTGCCCGGTCCGCGGGCGGATCAGTATGGACCAGACTATCATCGAGATAACCGATGTTCCCAAAGCCGCCGTCGGTGATGAGGTTGAGATTATTTCCGCCGACCCAGCCGCTTCAAACAGCGTCGCCAATCTCGCCCGCCTCGCCGGCACCATCCCTTACGAAATCCTCGCCCGCCTGGGAAGGAGAATAAAACGAGTGGTGGTGGATTGATCGCAGCAGCGGCGTAAAAAAATAGAACACCCTTTACTCTTCCAGGTTTATCAACTCGGCAATGTTTTCACAGAGGATTCTTTTCCTCTCTGCCTGGGAAATATCCAGAGAATCGACCTTGGCGAGTTCATAGTTTATGGCGTACGGATAGGCGCAGGGGAAATCGGAGCCGAAGATGACCCTCTCGGTGCCGAGTTCTTTTACCATTCTCCTCATTCCCGCCAGGGGATTCCCGCAGGACAGGAGGGTGATGTTGTCGCATCGTTTGGCGGCGCGGACGGCGTCGGACCAATAATTGGCGCTTCCGGCGTGCGTAAGCACCAACTTCAGGCGAGGGAAGTTTTCGGCGACCAGTGCCGCCGAGGACGGGGTCGAATGCGTCGAGGTCGAAGCACAGATGAAC
This sequence comes from Planctomycetota bacterium, assembly GCA_034190305.1. Taxonomy (GTDB): domain Bacteria; phylum Planctomycetota; class Phycisphaerae; order SM23-33; family SM23-33; genus JAUWNJ01. Next base: position 7,339 of record JAXHSV010000020.1, read on the forward strand.
ACCGGAATATCAAGCGACTGGGCCTCCTCAAATACTGCCGAAGCGCCACTATCGGTCAGCCGAAATGCCTGGGGGCCGGGAGCGAGTTTCAGGCCCACCATGTGTTTTTAAGTAATTGACCACCTGAGGTTCTCAACCGCCTCGTCTCCCATCGCCGGGCTGACGGTAGCCACCGGATACATAAAATCGGGATAGTTAGCGGCAAAGTCCGCCAGGTTTGAATTAGGCTCTCGGCTGTTATGGCTGTAGGGGCTGAAGCCCGGACCAAAAGCAATTATCTTTTCCACTCCCAAAGATTGAACGTATTCAATGCCTTCTTTGTTACGCTCGTGCTGAAAGTCCCAATGTGTATGCGCATCGAATATCATTTCTTAACCCTCACCGAGCAATTGTTTCGCATTCCGGCCTAATATCTTATCCATGTCCTCGTCGGAAATATCGATGCTTTTCAATTTGTCCAGTTCTATCGCCATATCCGACTCCGGGCTGTCTGAACCGAATAGGATTTTCCCGGAATCGAGACCGACAGCCATCTTGAGAAAGTCGTCAAACAGGGCGAGCGCGCTTGCGGTAAGCGAAGTCTCCAGGAACAGGTTATCAGACATGCCGGAGACCATTATAGTGTCGGACATGTACTCATAATTGTATCCCATGTGTCCCATGACTATTGGGACGTCGACGAACCGGCCGGCAAGGTCCAGTATTTGAAAGGGAAGGGAATAAATGGGAGTTCCACAATGGGTATAGACAGGAACGTGATGTTCTTCTGCGATCTCCATCAGGGGATAGATTATCTCATCATTAATCATGAAACCCTGGAGGTTGGGATGGAACTTCAGACCTCGCAGTCCCTCGGACAGGAATTTCCAGGCCATATCCAGTGCCTTCCGTCCGAACCATGGATTGAACGAACCGAATCCCACAAGTCTGTCGGGAAATTCATTTACCGCATCGAGGATGTATTGATTCGCCTCGGCGTTATGGACGGTTATGCCTTCCTCGACGGGGCAGACAACAGCCTTGCCCACACCGCAGTCATCCATTTTTTGATGAGATCGCCGGGCTTAAGCGATTTGCGTACGCCCTTTCCGATGTGGCAGTGGAAGTCGATTATCATGATTCGCTCCTGCTGTTTTCGGGTTATCAACTTGTCTTGGAATCGGCGAGGATTCGCTCGACCTCAGCGTGTGCGCGGTCCCAGAGCGGCTGGTGTTCGGCCTTTACCGGCGAACGGTCGAGGATGGTCAGATAGAGGTTTTCTCCGTTGCGAAGGTGTTTGAGTGTATGGTCGGTCGCCAGGAAAGTCCCGCCAGGCCCGACCTGGCGAACGACATCCAGCGCGAGGGTCTCTTCGTTGACCGTGATTCCTTTTGACATCCGGCGGGCCATCAGAAGCATCTCATGGTCGATGACCATCTGTTCGAGCGAGCCGATTGTTCCGTTGGCGAGCAGCCCGGCATTGTTCGAGACTGAGACCCCGCCTCCGACGGCGGAAAACAGGCATCCGAATTTCTCCAATCCGGTCTGCTGGTCCGGTACTTTTGAATTTGACAGCAGCGAGCAGGTGTACGAAGGCAGACCGTAGAATGCCGCCATTTGCGTCCCGGCGATGGTTCCCAGGAAATGTTCGGGGCCTGCCATGACGATCTCGCCGCTGCGCATATCCATAAACGAATGCCCCGCTCCCGCATAGGCTACGGGAGCGCCGGGGCGGATGGCCTGGACAAGCACGACCGCCAGGAGGCATTGGGCGAACTTGATGGGCATGCATCCGGCTATGGTAATCGGCCCGGCCATGCCCCCCATCGCTCCCGCCATGATGAACAGCGGAATGCCCTCTTTGGCGGCCAGGATGCCCGCCCGCAAACTCTCGGAGTCCCATTGCAGCAAGGGCGCATCGGCAATCACCATGCTTACCGCCGGTCTGGACGGATCGGCTGAAACGGACAGGCCAAGTTCCACCCAGGCTTCAGCGCCTTCATAACTCATCGGGGCAGCCAGGCAGTGTTTTTTCGTGTTCTCCAGGGTGGCGCGATAAGTGGCCTGCTCCCGCGAGTTTTCAGGCTGATCGAGAGCAAGAACGTGGGGTATAACCCCGTCAATCTCCGGCAGGGCGTCGGCGAGGCGGGTGAACAGCACCACATCTTCAAGACGTGCCGGGCGTGCCTCGTCGTGGCCGTAATCGAGGACGTTCAGGTTATAAGCGCCGGAAAAATGGAAATGCCGATCCCCGCCGAGGCGAATTCCTTCACCCTGCTGGTCGTAGAGCACAACGTCTTTGGGTTTTTGGGCCAGCGCTTCGGAGACGACTTCCGAAGAAATCCGCACCCGGTTTCCGTCGATGTCGGCGCCGGCGCCGGCGAGCAATTCGACTGCCTCCGGTAAATTCACTATAGCGCCGATCTCGCTCAGAATAGTCAGGGCGGTCCGGTGAATAGCTTCGATTTCATCGTCAGCCAGAACACGAAACTGTTCGAGTTTCAATCTCTTTCCTGCATAAACCGGACGCCATGACGCCAGCGCCACTTGCATACTCACTTAGGTTTGAAACCTTCCATGTTTCCGTGAGTGTACTTACGAACGGCCGATGTCAGGTCAACATCATTGATGTTTGCCAGCGTGCACAGCCAGGCAAACACATCGGCAAATTCCTCTTCCTTGTTTTCCCGGTCGTCGCCGGCCAGAGCGCTGGCCAGTTCGCCGACCTCCTCGACAAACCACAGGAACGTTCCGGCTGTGCCACGCTCTTTGTCGCGGGCGTAATACTTCGCACGAATGAAATCCTGAAATTGTTTTATGGTCATATTGTTATTTACTGTAACCCGGTTCGGTTGATTGCACAATCCGCCGCGCGATAAATCTCTTCATAACTCCTCGACGGTTCGTCTGTTTTCTCGGCGTTATTTCGCATTTTCCAGCACACCAACTTTTTGTCCGAACTCATACGCGCCGATGTCCGGCGTTTTTCCGGCGAACGGCAGGCCGACCTCAACACCCTTATCGATGCACGGGCTGCCTTTTTTGAGGCGATAGGCCCATGCTCGTTTGAAATCAGGGACGAATTTCGGCGCAAACGGCGTCAGTTCTATGTCCCCGGACGGCGCCGGCCTGCCTGAACGGTCGCCCCTGCCTCCGGCGCCGGGATTGTAAGGATTAAACTTCAGTCGCTCGATCGGACCTACGAAGTCGGGGTCAGAGGAGATGTCCGTTTTACCCTTGCCCGACCAGTCGGGCAACCAGTTGTTTCGTTCGAAGACGCTCGCTGAATAATCCCCCTTCTTGCCTATCGTGTGGATCGGCATAGTGTTCTTGTAGAAGATATTATTCCTGCAAACGGCGCGTATCTTCTGCCCTTCGGTTTTGAAATAGAACTCCAGGGCCGAGTGGCATCCGGCGATCGTGTTGTTGTAAATCTCGCAGTCTGCCGCAATTCTTATGCCCGGATTGTCCCGGCTGGCGGAAGTGTCCACAATTACGTTGCTGTAGATTTTGACGTCCTTGGCCGACACATTCACACCGATGCCTTGTCCGGAATACCCATTCGGGGCGTCCATAAAGTTATTCCGCACAATAGCACCGGTAACGTTGGCGACCCAGATGGGGCTTTTGAGGCGATATTCGGGGCTGGGACGGAAAACATTGTATTCAGCAACAAGGTTGCGACTCCTGGCTTGATATCCAACTTCATTATCCTCATTCTGACCAAGGTAAACACCCGTGTAGTAGGCTCCTTCGAAGACGTTGCCCGCGGCCCGGCAATCAACCATGATTTCCTTGAACGAAAGACACTGGTGATGGTGGCCGTAAAAATAGTTGTTCGTTACTTCAACGTTACTGGAGAAATACATCCTCAGCCCGTAGTCTGATATACCTCCGCCGCTGAGAGGACTGCCCAGGCCTGCCCCGGAATAATCCAGGAACTGGTTCTCGGTGAACAGGTGATGGTGGCAGATTTTCGGATCCCGCAGGCTGCCGTCGTTGAGTACTATGCCAGCGTTTTCGTTGTTGAGGAATATGCACCTTCGCACCGTAACGTAGGACGAGCGGTGTTTGATCACCAGGCCTGCTCCGTAGCGGGTGAATTTCAGACCTTCAACCACCACGTGCGACTTGTCGATCATGGTCAGGCCTACGCCCTTTTTCTCGCCAGTCAGTATCACTTTACCGGGCGTCTCGGCCTTGATAAGAATGGGGGCATCCTTTCGTCCGCTGTTTTTCAACACCGCCATCTCGTTTCCATAGTCGCCCGACTTGATAATGAGTGTATCGCCAGCCTGGAGGACCGAAACGCCCTTGGAAATCGTTCGAAACGCCGTCACTTCGGTCGCACCGTCCTCGGCGTCGTCGCCTTTCAGCGAGACATAATATGTTTTTGCCGACGCCGCCGAGTACATCATCAAAACCGTACCGGCCAGTACAATTGTCCTAAAAAGCCGCCTGTGATTCGTCTTCATCTCGATCCCTCTTTCTTTTCGTCCGCGATAGGCCCGACATTCAACGGTAGAACTCAAATGCTCCGATATCCGGTTTCAATCCCCTGAAATGCAGACCAACGTCCACGCCCTTGTCGATGCAGGGACTGTCTTTTGTAAGTCGGTATGATTTCATTCGACTGAAGTCGGGAATATACTTGGGAAAAGGCGGCTTTAAGACCAGCGACCCGATGGGGCCTGCAAAACCGGGGTCGGCGCTTATCGCGTTGGGGCCTTTGCCCTTCCAGTCTGGAAACCACAGATTGTTGTCAAAGACACTCTTCCGGGATGGATCCAGAGTGATCTTGACATAAGCCCCATCTTTGATCATGTGGCCATAGTATTTCAGATAGAATTCCTCCAGAGGTTCGGCCTCGCCGACAGGTATTTTATTCTTGTAGAAAATGTTGTTCTTGACTTCGGCTTTGACCCATTTTGCAATAACCAGAGCTCGGTCGCATCCGGCAACGGTATTATTATAAATCTCACAATCAGCCCGGATCAGCAGTGCTGCCTTCGGAGCCTTGACGTCCACCAGAACGTTACCGTATATCTTCGCGTCTCTTGCAGGCTGGAAAACGTGAATACCCGCTCCAGGCAGGTACCTCCTGCCGGGAATCCGCTTGTCTTCCCCATAAGTTGAGTCGATGAAATTGTTCCTGACGACTGCGCCGGTAACGTTGTTGACCATGATCGAACTCTTGGCGCGATAACCGGGATCGGGTCGAAATATGTTTCCTTCAGCCACCAGATTGAAGCATCGCATCATTCCGTGTTTTTCGCTGTCGGTATTCTGCCCCAGGTAGATTGCGCTGAGATTGAAACCCTCAAAGACGTTACCGGCGGCGCGGCTGTCGATTACGATCTCCTTGAAAGAGAGACACTGGTGATGAAATCCGTGGAAGTAATTGTTAACTACCTCGACGTTGCTTGAGAAATACATTCGCAAGCCGTAGTCCTGTCCACTGGGGGGCGGGTCAAGAAACTGGTTTTCGGTGAAAAGATGATGATGGCAGAGTTTGGGATCCCGAAGACTACCGTCGTTCAGTACTATACCAGCGTTTTCGTTGTCGATGAATATGCACTTCCTAACCGTAATGTACGAAGAGCGATGCTTGATAACCAGACCCGCGCCATACAGGGTAAATTTCAATCCTTCAACTACCACGTGGGACTTGTCAATCATGGTCAGGCCGACACCACGGCGCTTTCCTGTCAGCACGACTTCGCCGGGCGTCTCGGCCTTGATGAGAATGGGTGCGTCCTTTCGTCCGCTGTTTTTCAACACCGCTTGCTCGTTTCCATACTCTCCCGATTTGATAATCAGCGTATCGCCTGCATTGAGAACCGAAACACCCTTGGCAATCGTGCGAAACGCAGCCTCTTCCGTCATGCCCTTGTTGGCGTCATCGCCGGTCAGCGAGACGTAATACGTTTCCGCAAACGCCGCTGAGTACGTCAGCGCGATCAGGCCGACCAGAATGAACTTTCCCAAAAGCAACTGACTGCTCTTCTTGGTTTTCATCTCATGTCTCCTCTTTCTTTGGGTAAAAAACCGTGCAGGCGAACTGACAATGTGTTTAACTACCTTATGTCCTTTTGGTTTCTATGGTTAACTCGGCATCAGTTCTGATCAACCTCGAACGCGCCAAGGTCGGGAGCTGCCCCGGAATAAGAAAGCGGCAAAGCCATCTGTAGGCCTTTGTCGATACATGGGCTGGACTTGGTGAGACTGTATGCCTGTGCCCGTTCCATATTGGGGATGAATTTAGGGTTTAATTGGCCTGCTTTGAGTTTGGTGAACGGGCCTGCGAATTTCGGATCGACCGAAATGTCCGTCTTGCCCATCCCGTCCCATTGCGGGAAAAAATTGTTATGCTCGAATAGGGGTTCTCTGGCATGGTCCGGCTGCCATGTCCACAGTTGCGTTTTGTCCGGAAGGAATCGGCTGCCATGGTCGCCCTGTTTGCCGGGTTTGTAGATACGAGTGGGTAGAATCCTGACCTGCTGTTTGTTTTTGTAGAAAATGTTGTTCCTAATGAGAGGATTGGCGCCTTTGATGATGGCCAGACCGATGTCGCACTCGGCGACGGTATTGTTATAAAATTCGCAATCACTGGTGGCAAGTTCAACCCCCCACTCTTTCAAAACGCCGATTATAAAATTACCGTGAACCTTCGCGCCGGTGGAATTGGCCGCTACCTGTAAGGCAGTATGGTCACCATAGATTGAGTCTATGAAATTGTTTCGAACAATCGCATCGGAGACGTTGGCGACACAGATAGCCCTCTTGGCGCGATATCCCTTGGCAGGACGAAAAACGTTTCCCTCAACAGTAAGGTTGTAACAACGATGGTTGTCCTCTCTTTCGTCGTCGTCGTTCTGGCCGAGATAGACGGCAGAGTAAAGGAAACCCTCGAATACGTTTCCTCGCACCAGGCCATTTGAAACACACTTCTTGAATGAACACGCCTGGTGATGCAAACCGTAGAAGTAATTATTTAAAATCTTCACATCTCTGGAATAATACATGTACACACCGTAGTCCTGGACGTCTTTGGGGCCATTGTCGATGAAGGTGTTTTGCTCAAAAAGATGGTGATGACTGTTGCTTCGATTGCCCGGATTACCACCGGACAGTGATATGCCATTGCCGGGATTATTCTGGAAAATGCACTTCCTTACGGTGATATGGTGCGAGGCGTGCCCGACCTGGTTCCACGGTAAGGCCCTTATAGACATGCCTGGGGAGCAGTTGGTGAATTTTATTCCCTCGACGACAATATATGCCTTGCTTGGGAATAACATACCCGCGCCTTTGCCGCCGGTGTTGACGACCACTTTCCCCGGTTCTTCGGCCTTGATGGTTATAAGAGCGTCTTTCGTTCCGCTGTCGGTAATAACAGACTGGTCATTGCCGTAGTCTCCCGACTTGATGATTAGAGTATCGCCGGCATGGAGGACAGAAACACCTTTTTTGATCGTTCGAAACGCAGTCTCTTCCGTTATTCCCTTGTTGGCGTCGTTGCCGGTCAGCGAAACGTAATATGTCTGCCCGTCGCCGGCAGGCGGGCGGATCTGACCCGTCGCAACCAAACACGCCGAACACATCAGCATAACCAAACAGGCAAGAACCAACACTGCCCAGGTTTGTCGTCCGGCTACCCATGAATCCGTTGTTTTTTTATTCGTCTTCAACTCAAATCTCCTTCTTTTTTCGCCGATATTCGTTCTTGTAAGCAGGTTTAACCGAATTGGAACCGGTTGGGTGTGATTTTAGCCAAAATCATTGGGATTGAAAACCCGCTAAACGGTAAAAGTGGATAAATCTCCTGTTGGTCAAATTACCCAGGCCGTTTGCTTCGGGAGTCGATGAAACGTATGGTTCATATAGAACAACAAGATGAACAAGACGGAAAAAGGCAAAGCGTACGGAAGACTGGGACGCAAAGCGTAGAATCCTCTGAGAATTGTCGCGCTGCTTGCATGTATAGCCCTGCACGTCAATTCCGTCTCAGGCCAAAAATACTCAAGGAGCGCTCATGATATCTGTTTTCTTCGGAGGTAGGCCATGTGGATGAAGAAAAAACGGGTCAAATACTATCCCATCGGCGTGGACCTGGGTTCCAGCAGCCTCAAAATGGCTCAAATCAATATTTCTGGGAATAATCTGGAGCTTCTGGCTGCAAAATCGGCTGAAATTCCCCATGAACACTATAACAATCCCAAAGAACGATTAAGCATTCAGTCAAAGAAAATCCACCACATGCTTAAGTCCGGCGGATTCAAAGGACATAGGGCTATTATTTCCCTTCCTTCCGCCTTTACGTCTATCCGGCAGGTAAAGATTCCATTATCTGTATCGAACAACATAGACAATGCCGTCAGGGCGGAACTGAACGGTCAATTATCCTATCCGGTAGAAGACGCCGTCATTCGTCACTACCTTGTCGGGAAGGTTTACAGCAATGGCGAAGAGATGCAAACAAGGTTCGTGGTAGCGGCTTCCCAAGGAGAGGTGAACGCCTGTATTAAAATGGCTCATCATGCCGGACTGGAAGTGGTGGGCGTCGATATCGAAGCCTGTGCAATTGTGGAATGTTTTGCGAGATTACTCGGTCAAAATGCCGGCGAATCCCGCACGACTTTGATTATAGACATCGGATGGACCGGAACGCAGGTCGCGCTGTCCCACGGACAAAAATTGGCCTTTGCACGCAACCTGCCTGTTGGTGGACAGAACCTTGACCAGACCGTTGCCGAAACCCTGAATATACCAATCGTACAGGCTTGTCGAATTCGCCGGAAGATGCTCGAAGATCGAAATAATTCAGAGGCGGAAAACGACTTGTTCAGGTTACTTGACGCCAAAATTGTCGAAATCTCCGGTGAAATAATCAAGTGCTTGCGATATCATGAATCAATATTTACCCATCGTACTATCGAACGCGTGATCTTTGTAGGTGGTCAGGCACACAACTCTCGTCTGTGCGAATCCATAGCCAAGCGATTGAACCTGCCCGCTCAGGTGGGAGACCCCATGGCGGGCATTAAATGGCCTCATCAGGGGCAACTGGACCCCCAACTCGATCGGCAGAAACCAAATCCATCATGGGCGGTGGCGATCGGGTTGAGCCTAAGCGCCGATCTGGCACCAATGAAAACAATTGCAGACGACACAAAGACCCAGGCACTTGCCGGAGTGGTAAATTAAGGCTGCGAAGAGAACGTTCTCTGACAGAGTCGCCGATAACTCGACAACAAAAAATGCAAACAATAGCGATTGTCAACGAGAAGGGCGGAAGCGGCAAGACGACAACGGCGGTGAATCTATCAGCCGCCCTGGGTGAGCTGAACAGGAAGGTTCTGTTGGTGGACCTTGACGGACAGGCGGCGTCTTCGCGCTGGCTCGGTGTCGAAGAAAACACCAGTTTTGCAGAGGCCCTTTGGCGGGGAGACGGATTAGAGCCGATTCCGGATGTGATCCCAGGAGTCTCACTGGCGCCCGGAAGCGGAAAACTCGACTCGGTGGCACACGACCTGAGGCCGACACAGGGTGGGCAACTACGGAAACTGATCTCGCAGACGAACGGCTTTGAATATGTTATTATCGATTGTCCTCCGAGTTTGGGCAACCGACTAATTGGAAACGCACTCCTGGCTGCCACGCACGCCATCGTACCGGTGGAAACATCCATTCTTGCACTCGACGGGCTTAAAATTCTCCTTACGACTCTCCAGGATATTCGCGACGGGTTCGGACATGATATCGCCTTGAAAGGAGTACTGGCCTGCCGATTCGACGCCAGAACCAAACTAAGCCGATTCATCGTGACTGAACTGGAACGCGCCCTTCCCGGAAAGGTCTTTCGGACCGTTATCCGCGAGAACGTTCGTGTCCGAGAATGTCCCGCCTCCGGTAAAAGCATCCTGGATTACGCGCCGGACAGCCATGCCGCCGAAGATTACAGAGCACTTGCACGCGAAGTAGTGGACAGTCAAAATCAGGAACTAAATGCTGCAACCGGAACACAAAAGGAACAAACGAGTGAGACGAACAGAGAAGAAATCCGGGCCGTCAGTAAACTGTACGAACAAGTCGATGCATTGGTAAATGATACCGGCCCGAAATCAGGCGGACAAACGCCCGAATCCGAAAAACCGACGAGTGAAATTTGTCACGGGCAAAAGGACACAGCCACAGAAACCGAATCTCCCGCACCTGCCGAAATGCCTGCACCCCCTGAATCGCAAGTGTCTCTCGAAACGTCCAACCGCGACGACCAGGCGGCACAACCGGCGGTTGTCATCGAAAATGTTCCCGACGAACCAAAACAAGAAATCCCGCCTAAAGAAGAAGAACCGGACGGCGATGATGCAGCCGAGAAACAACAGGACTATCCCGCTTTGCGCGCAATGCTGCAAAGAATGAATGAAACCGCCAAAGTGAGCGACTAAGTAACTTGATGTGTCCCAAAAGGAGTCGCAAGACCCTATGGAGCAAAAAAAAATTAATCCGGTAGAAGGTCGGCTCGGCCTTCCATCACCAACCGGGACGGGACCACACGCCAAATTTACGAAAAGAAACAGCAATTACGGTTTCGGCCGGTTGGGCATTACTTCCGACGCGGAATCGGAATCCGCCGAACCGATTTCTAAATTAACTAAAAGGAAAAAAACGCCTGCACCACATACAGACGTCGCCAAACCAATTACATCTTCAAAGTCTATAAAAGATAAGGACATAGACAGACAAGCCGAATCTGCGGAAACGCCCAAGTCAAAGCATCGTTACTTCACACGGAGCAAACTTTCGAAATATAAAACTATATTTGCCCGGAAAAAATTCCTGCTTTTTGCCGGAATTCCCGTAACAGCGACGGTTTTGCTTATCTTGTTCTGCTTCAGTGGCGGAGAAACCGTTCCGCAAGTCGCCACCGCGATTGAGAAATCGCCACCGGACAAGCCCACAGCGAAGGGCGCAATCAAGATCGCCGTAAAATCCCCACAGAATCCGCTCGAAACCGCGGAGCATCTCACAAAACATGAACCAGCGTCGCCGAGCGTACAAGCAACCCGCCAAACGGTGACAAGTCCGGCCTCGCCGATTACGGTAAAAGCGCAGCAAGACCATCAATCGGGGCAGACAATCCTGACTACGACAATGGCAAGATCGGCCTTGCGCGAAACCTTCAAGTTCCTGGCGAGATTGAAACCCCCACCCGAAACAACCGATTCCGCCTCGGTGCGAACGGCGTCTGCTTCAAAACCCGGTAATCCGCAAAGTGCAGACCACGAACCGACAGTAAAGAAAGTCGCCGCAACTGCTTCGGCATCTCAGTTAGGGATTGAACTGGGCGGGATAATGCGAGGGTCTGACGGTAATTTCGCCATTATCAACAAAAGATTCGTCAGGGTCGGGCAGACCGTCAACAATGCCAAAATTATTCGTATAGGTGATCACTCCGTAGAGATCGAACTGAAAGGTAAAAGGTATCTTATCGGAATCTCTTCTTCGCGACAGTCAAGAACTTCGCAAGAGACTTACAGCAGGGACGAGTCTTCCGGTTCCGATGACAACAAGACTGAATCAAAAACCGAAAACGAAGAGAAAGAGCAATAACATCCCCTCGGTCGAACCGATCAGCATAGATCCCCCACCGATAACAACGATTGGGCCCTGTAGGATTTGAACCTACGACCAATGGATTATGAGTCCACTGCTCTGACCGCTGAGCTAAGGGCCCGCTGCACTCGCCAATTTACAAATCCGTTGCGATTTCTTCAAGAACTTCGATTCCTTCACTGAGGGCTTCTTCGTTTATAAGCAATGGCGGGCATATCTTGACGGCGCACCCGCCCACGCCGACCGGGGCGAACAACATCACGCCTCGCTGTACCGCCCGGTTGACCATCTCCCATGCAAGGTCGGGATCAGGCTCGATCGTACCGGGCCTGGTGAACTGTAATGCGCCGACCAGTCCCACAGACATCCAACGGCCTATTTTACCGCCGGCGGCCTTGGTGATACGCTCACATCCTTCTTGCAGTACGGGCGAGAGTCCGGCTGCGTTGTCGATAAGGCCTTCTCTTTCGACTACTTCCAGGTTCGCAAGCGCCGCCGCAGAACATATCGGATTGGCCGAGTGCGTGCTGGTCATCTCGCCCGGGCCGTACATGCTCATCAGTTCCTCTGTGCCCAGCACAGCCGACGTCGGCATTCCACCGGATATGCTTTTTCCGCACGCCACCAGGTCCGGAACGACGCCAAGATGCGAAAAACCGAACGGTTTTCCGGTCCTTCCGAAACCGGCCTGTATCTCGTCAAATATCATCACTGCCTCATGCTCGTCGCACCAGGCGCGAAGTTTTTGCGCGTAATCAGCCGGCATCAGCGTGGCGTTACACCCCTGGAACGTTTCACTCATCACGCCGCAAACATCGGCGGCATCTATGTCCTTGTCAGCCAGGGTTTTGACGAAAACGTCGAAACTTGTGTCTTTTTGGCGAAACCCGTCAGGGAACGGAACCTGGACGAATTCATCATATCCCCCGCCGAGCCAGGATTTCAGCGCTGCTGAGCCGCCGGCAAGTTGCGCCCCCATCGTTCTGCCGTGAAAAGCATTATCGAATGTAACCAGTATCTTCTTCCGTTCTCCGCCGATTTTTTGACCTTTCGTCCGCGCCAGTTTAATGCAGCACTCGGTCGCCTCCGAACCGGTCGTCAGCAAAAACACACGCTTCAGCGGCGGCGGGAGCATGGCTGTAAGTTTCTCCACCAGCCTGATGCGAATCTCCGTGGCAAAGCAGTAGGCGTGATACATTCCGTGGTTGGCCATATCCGCAATTGCCTTGATAATCTCCGGATGCCCGTGCCCGGAAGATGTTACCAGCACGCCGCAGGAAAAATCGATCCAGGTGTTCCCGTACGCGTCGGAGATGGTAAATCCTTCACCGTGATCCCATATCACCGGCGGCTGGCCACCCATGCTCCTCGGCTCCAGGTCGCGCAAAAGCTTGAGACGGTCAACGGATTTCGGAACGGGAATCTTCGTGCAAATCGTTCGATACTTCGTCTTGACCGGAGAGACATCCTCCGGAACGAGTGGGAATTCCTTGGTGGCCATATTTGTCAGTGTTCCTTTCTCTCAATCTTGTGGGGCTTTCAATGTCTAATTCCTAATA
>JAXHSV010000200.1:0-5718 GCA_034190305.1 Planctomycetota bacterium
GAGTGAACTGGCCAAGGGGAAAAATACGGTCCTCATTGTCTGCGATGACGTTGCCCGACCGACGCCGGCCTATAAGATTATCCCGTATGTGCTTGAAGAACTGGCGGCGGCCGGTGTGCCTGAAAGCGGCATAGAGTTCATGATGGCCCTTGGTGCGCACCGGCCTATGACAAAGCAGGAAATACACGATAAGGTCGGTGGCGACATTTACGGTCGCTTCGCAGTTCATAATCACGAGTGGAACCATTCCGACGCCTTGGAGTATATGGGCAAGACAAGCCTGGGTGTCGAGGTCTGGATCAATAAGAAAGTCGCCCGGGCGGATCTGGTAATCGGCATTGGCAGGATTATGCCAATCGAAATCTGCGGCTTTACCGGCGGGGGCAAAATTTTAATCCCCGGCTGCTGCGGCGAGATAACCAACGGCGACATGCACTGGAATCGCGTTGACGTTGACAGCGAAGAGATTATCGGAAAGCGGGATAATCCCATCCGAAAGTCTATTGACGAGCTGGCCCGCAAGGCCGGACTGGATTTTATCGTCAACGTCATCATGGATGCCGAGAAGAATATCTTCGCTTGCGTAGCCGGCGATCTAATCGAGGCCCATCGGGAAGGCTGCCTCAGGGCCAAAGAATATCACGAAGTCCGCCTGCCGCAGCTTGCAGATATTGTGGTGGTTGACGGCTATCCGTTTGATATCGAATTCTGGCAGGTCAATAAGGCTCTGGACGCAGCCGGCATGGTTGTTCGCAAGGGCGGCGTGATCATCGTCGTTTCACCATGTTATGAGGGGCTTTCGCAGACACACGAAGCAGACTTGCTCAAGCACGGCTATAAGTGCAACAAGGACTACATCAAAAAGTTGGTTGAATCCGGTCGGCTGGCGCACAAGGTCGTCGGCATGCACATGATCCAGGTCTCGGACGTAGCCGTCGAAAAAGCGGCGGTGTTTGTGGTTACCAGCGGCATTTCGCGCGAAAAGATCGAAAAAGTCGGCCTGAATTACGCAAAAACTCCACAAAAAGCACTTAAAAAGGCGTTTGAACTCCTAGGCCAAAAAGCAAAGGTTACCGTCCTTCGTGGAGCAGCGGAAATGCTGCCGGTGATTGGACAATAATTCTTCCAGCTTGATCACAAAGGTTCGAATATGAGCGAAAAAACTGAACTAAGGGGAAAGGTGGCCATTGTTACCGGCGGCGGGCAGGGAATAGGAAGAGCCATCTGTCTGGCCTTGGCAAAAGAGGGAGCCGACATCGTCGTTGCCGACATTCAGGCCGACAGTTCAAACGAAACGGTAGGCATGGTTCAAAAGCTCGGGCGAAAGTCGGCTTTCTTTGAAACAGATGTCTCCGACGAGCAGTCAGTCAAGCGGCTTTACGAAAAGGTCCTGGCGGATTTTGGCGCCGTTGACATCCTTGTCAACAATGCCGGCATCTGCCGGATGATCCCGATTCTTGATATCGAGGTCACCGAGTGGGACAGGATCATGGCGGTAAATCTTCGCGGCACGTTTTTGATGAGCCGCGAGGCCTTCATGATTATGAAGGAAAACAAACGCGGCAAGATTATAAATATCGCGTCGGCTGCGGCGAAGATAGGTGGATTGGCCGCCGGGGCACATTACTCGGCCTCTAAAGCGGGAGTAATATGTTTTACCAAATCGCTGGCTCTTCAGGCGGCGCCTTTTAAGGTCAACGTAAATGCCGTCTGTCCAGGCCCGGCGAACACAGAAATGACCGATGTCTGGGGCGATGAGACCAACAAGGCATTTGTCGCCCATATTCCGTGGAAAGAATACGCCCAGCCTGAAGACATCGCCGATGCCGTTGTGTTTTTGGCTTCCGGCAGAAGCCGCTACGTAACCGGCGAAATAATCGACGTCAACGGCGGATTGGTCATGGATTAGAAACTATCTCAAAAGATGACTATCCAACGTGGCACGGGCGTCTCGCCCGTGATTACAGGACACGCCGTACACAAAGGAGTTGCCGCATGAAAATGCCAAGTTTGGGGCACGTAGGCCTCAGCGTAAGCGATTTGGAGCGATCAAAGGCATTCTATCGTGACGTTATAGGGATGCAGGTCGTTTTGGAGCTTGATATCTCCGATGACCGCCAGGCTCGTGTAATAGGCGCGCCGGGAACGAAGTGCCGCATAGTTCACATGAAGCTGGGCGACGGTGTGATCGAGCTGTTTGAATATTACGGGCCGGACGAGGGAAAAAACGTCGCGCACGATTTAAAGCAATGGGACAAGGGTCTGGTCCATATCGGATTCGAAGTGAATGATTTCCATAAACGCGTAGAGACTCTGAGGCGACATGACGTGGAATTCCTTGGCGAGCCTGTAGAATTCAGGCCAGGCGTATGGGTTCTATATTTTTGCGGGCCGGACGGAGAAATATGCGAACTCCACGACGTATCTCAGGCGAAAGGCTGAAAAGGTTTCCTTATGAACACCAAATTTGATTTCACCGGAAAGGTGGCGGTTGTTACGGGCGGCTGCGTCGTCTTATGTTAGGGACTCTTGGGAAGAAA
Organism: Planctomycetota bacterium; assembly: GCA_034190305.1. GTDB lineage: Bacteria > Planctomycetota > Phycisphaerae > SM23-33 > SM23-33 > JAUWNJ01. The sequence continues at coordinate 2,541 of JAXHSV010000200.1, forward strand.
TCATTATGATTGACATACCAATCGTTGATACGCACCTGCACATCTGGAATCCCTCGAATTTACGTTATCCCTGGCTGGATGATATTCCAAAGTTGAATCGCCCGCACTTACCGGCGGATTACAGCAAGGCTACGGCGGGGCTGAGCATCGAGAAAATGGTGTTTATCCAATGCGAATGCGACTGTTCCCGGTTTATGGACGAAGTCTGCTGGGCTGCCGCGCAGACGGAAAAGAACCCTCGCATTGAGGGGATTGTGTCGTGGGCGCCGCTGGAAAAAGGCGAGGCCAGTCGTAACGACCTGGCAAAACTGGCGGAAAACTCCCTGGTGAAAGGCATCCGCCGGATTATTCAGTTCGAAGACGACGTCGAATTCTGTTTGCGTCCGGCTTTCGTAAAGGGCGTGCAACTGCTGGCGGACTTCGATATGCATTTCGAGATTTGCATTAAAGGGGATGAGCAGTTCAGTAATACTCTGGAGCTTGTGCGCAGTTGCCCGAATGTTCGATTTATTCTTGACCATATCGGCAAACCGTTCATCAAAGAGAGGATTATGGAGCCGTGGTCTTCACATCTCAAAACGCTGGCTGAACTGCCGAACACATGGTGCAAAATGTCGGGGTTGGTCAACGAAGCGGATTGGGACAACTGGACGCTCGCGGACTTGAAGCCGTACATCGAGCGGGTAATCGACAGCTTCGGGCCTGATCGTGTGATGTTCGGCGGTGATTGGCCGGTTTGCACGCTGGCGTCGACCTATCGCCGATGGATTGACACTCTATGGGACGCATTAAACGGCTGTTCCCCGAACGAACGTCGCAAGCTGTTTCAAACTAACGCGGAACAATTTTACAACATATAGGAGCACGAGGATGAAGGGACTGAAAGGAAAAGTCGCCATAGTAACGGGCGGCTCGAACGGCATCGGTCGTGCGATTGTCGAAGAGTTTGTCAAATATGGGGTTTCGATTACTTTTTCGGGAATAAGCGACGCCGGTGAGACAACCCAAAAAGAACTTCTCGAAAAAGGCGCCGACGTTCAGTTTGTGCGCGGCGACATGGGCCGGGAAGAGTTCTGCCATAAACTCGTCGAAGAAGCCGTCAAAAAGTGGGGCAAGGTGAATATCCTGGTCAACAATGCTTTTTCGTTCATCGCAAAAGGCCTGGACGCAACGCGGGAAGAATGGCTTCGCCTGATAAGCGTCGGGCCTATCGCTTATGCCACGATGGCGCAGGCCGTCTTTGAGCCTATAAAAGCCCAAGGCGGCGGTGCGATTGTGAATATGTCCAGCATCTCCGGTCACATCGCCCAGCCGGATCGATGGACCTATAATTCCGCCAAAGGTGCCGTAAATCAGCTTACGCGCTGCATGGCTTTGGATATGGCACCCCACAAAATCCGCGTTAATACCGTAAGCCCGGGCTGGATATGGACTCGCGAGGTGGACAAGGCCGCCGGCTACGACCGCGAAAAATGGGGGCCGATATGGGGCAAATTCCACATGATGCGACGCCTGGGCGAGCCGGATGAGGTCGCTTCAGCCACTGTTTTCCTGTGCAGCGACGAAGCGAGTTTTATAACAGCCGCCGAGCTTCCGGTAGACGGGGGTTATCTTGGTATGGGCAGTGAAGGCCTCGGCGAAGCATCGAGCTTTGCCGGCTCCTCGTAATGTTTGGCGGCGATTGGCCGGCATGTCTCCTGGCCGACTCATACGGCCGTGGCGTCGAGGCTTTGGGAAACATTGAAAAGGATGATATCTTCGGGACAACCGCAGTCCGAGTGTATGGATTGGAGAACCCAAAATGACACCAAAATTACAAGACAAGGTGGCGATTATCACAGGCGGATCCAAGGGCATCGGCTTTGGATGTGCGAAGGTATTCGCCAAATACGGATGCACGGTCGTAATGGCCGCACGTGGAGAAGAAGCCGGCAAAGCGGCGGAGAAGGAACTCGCCAACCAGGGATACAAGGCGTTCTTTGTGCGGTGTGACGTTACCAGTGAAGCTGATATACGTTCGCTGATAGACGGCACGACCGATCGTTTTGAGCGCCTGGACTGCATCGTCAACAACGCCGGCTGGCACCCGCCGACAATGACTATTGATGAAACGACTGTCGAAGACTACGAAAAGCTGCTTCGTCTAAACTTGACCAGCACTTTTATGGGCTGCAAGTTCACCGTGCCACACCTTCGCAAGACCCGCGGCAGTATTATCAACATGTCAAGTGAACTAGGTCTTATAGGGCAGGCGGCTGCACCGAGTTACGTCTCCACAAAGGCCGGGCAGCTCGGCCTGACCAAGGCGTTGGCCCTTGATCTTGCCGCGGAAGGCGTGCGTGTTAACGCAGTATGTCCAGCAGGCGTCATGACACCTCTGATGAAGGAATGGGCCGACACGCAATATGATTCAAAAGCTGCACTTGGATATCGAAGGTAGCTCAACAGAAGGCAGAAGGACGAACATGAATTGCAATATCGAGAACCTCGAAGGCAAAGTCGCCATAATCACCGGTGCGGGCGGCGCGATCTGCGGCGAAATCGCACAGGCCTACGCCCGCGAAGGCATCTCCGTTGCAATATGGGATATTTCCATCGATGCCGCCCGCAGGAGACGCGACGAGATTGTCTCCGCTGGCGGTCGGGCAATGGCCTTCGAATGCGACGTCACGGACAAGGCATCCGTCGCCTCGGCCCTGGAACGGACGCTTGGCGAATACGGCACCGTGGATATTCTTGTCAATGGCGCCGGCGGCGGCCGCAAGGAAGCAACCACGTCGCCGGATTTGAACTTCTTCGACATTGAACCGGCGGACATGGAAAGCGCGATGTCCATCAACTACATGAGTGCCGTCGTGCCGTCCCAGGCGGTAGGCCGAATCTTCGCCGAAAAGCAGTCCGGCGTGATTCTGAATATCTCATCCATCGCGGGGATACGTCCGCTGACGCGGGCGATAAGCTACTCCAATGGCAAAGCCGCCACGAACAGCTTCACGCAGTGGCTGGCCGTCCATATGGCCAGGGAATATTTGCCCAATATCCGCGTCAATGCCATTGCGCCGGGCTTTATCCTGACAGAGCAGAACAGATTTCTCCTGATTGATGAGAAAACCGGCGAGGCCACCAAAAGAGGCACAGATATCCTCCGCAGCGTTCCGGCCGGTCGTTACGGCCGGCC
>JAXHSV010000201.1:0-5578 GCA_034190305.1 Planctomycetota bacterium
AGGGTGCGAAACTTGACCAAAGGGTCAAGCATGGCTGGACTCCGGTTTTCTCCGGAGTGACGACCTTCCACGCAACCGTCACCGTCAACTTTGCCCGGTTCCTACTGTCCCTTATCTTGGTATATTGAAGGCGTTACGGGAACGACTCACTGGGACGAAACATCGAAGGAAAAGCCCGACTATCGCGAGTTCCAGGAGCAGATGACAGATGAGGTCGCAGCCGCCTGCGAGGGCGCGCTAAACGCCGGCGCTGTCGAGATACTCGTCAAAGACGCACACGACACAGCCAGGAACATCATCGCATCAAAACTACCCGAACAGGCCAGGCTGATTCGCGGCTGGTCCGACCACCCGTTGTTCATGGTCGAGCACCTGGATGAGACCTTCGACGCCGTCGTCATGATCGGGTACCACTGCCCCGGCGGACTGGACGCCAATCCGCTGGCCCATACCATGTCCGGGCAGATTGAGTCCATCAGGATTAACGGAGCGCCGGCATCGGAATTTCTCATACACGCATATGCGGCTGGGATGCTCGGTGTTCCGGTCGTATTCGTTTCCGGCGACGATGGGCTGTGCAGACACGTAAATTCGTTCAATGAAGCGATTCAGACAGTCGCGGTCAAACAAGGTATCGGAGGCTCGACTATCAGTATTCACCCGAAAGTTGCAATCAGGCAAATAAAGACCGGCGTGGAATCGGCTCTGAAGGCGGATCGTGCATCGTATAAGATACAACTGCCAAAACAATTCCACGTGGAGGTCTCCTTCAAGAAGCACGAAAAGGCCTACAAGGCGTCTCATTATCCCGGCGTGTCGTTATCTTCGGCGCACACCGTTTCGTTCGAAAATCACGACTATTTTGAGGTTTTACGAACGCTGACTTTCATCCTGTAACAAGAAAACAGGCCTGGTTCAAAAATGGCGCTTTTGGATAACATATTGTTTTGTAACAGGCCCCCGCTTCGTACGTGTTTAGCCTGGAACGGTCGATCATTTTAGCCGCGGAGCGGTGTTCGTTTTTAGCCCAGGGTGCCGCCGACCTGCCCGCCGGAGCCTTGGCGAAGGCGGGAGGCAAGCCCTGGGTTGCAATGGCGAAAAAGAAATCAGCCCCATCGGGGCGCTCGTGGGTATCGGAGACTTCACGAACGCCCCATCCGGGGCTTGAAATTATGTGCGCCCTTGAATCCCCAGGCCTTCCGGCCTGGGCTAAAAACGATCGCCCCTGCTGGGCTGAAAAATATATAAAAACCTAGATTACCATAGTGCGAGCGAGCCTTTCAGGCTAAACACGTACCCCGCTTCAGCGGGGGTGATCAAGACCCATTCGCCCACCCCCCTTTTTCTCTTTCCCACCCCAAAAGGTGGGAAAGAGAAAAAGGGAGTATAAACAACCCTCATATACCCCCGCTGAATCAGGGGCCTGTTACAAAACATTGAATGAGAATCTCTTGCATCATAGTGTTACCCTGAATTGAACCAGGCCGGAAAATATTTCCAAAAACCCCTTTGACTAAAGGTATATTCTCGACTACTATATGACTATGTGAGCATATACTCACAAATGCTTCAATTGACCGGAGAGTAAGGATGAACACCGCCACCAGAAAACTATACGAGCGTAAGGCCGAGGTTATCGCCGCAACGGGGCACCCGGTACGTTTGGCGATTATCGAGTTCCTCAATGACGGCGAGCAATGCGTCTGCGACATTGCCGAATATGTAGCCTCCGAGCGGTCGAACGTCTCCCGCCACCTGGCTGTGCTGCTGAAGGCAGGGATTGTCGAACATCGCAAGTCCGGCCTGAAAATGCTCTACAGCCTCAAGACGCCATGCGTGCTGAACTTCATGGAGTGCGTTACAAACGTGCTCCGCGAACAGGCGCGTGAGAACCACGCTGTTCTGAAGAACCTGTAAGTGTTGGAAACCGACAAAGATGTCCAACTGGAAATCAGAGTGGAAAAAACTCGCTGTGATTCTCGCCGTGTTTGCGGGATGTTTTTACCTGCCCGTCGCCAGCGGTCGGTTTCGCGACGCAGTGATGGAATCGCTGTATCTGGTCAAATGGTACGCACGCGAACATGTCCTGCTTTGCCTGGCGCCCGCCTTTTTCATCGCAGGGGCGATTGCCGTATTCGTCAGCCAGGCTTCGGTGATGAAATATCTGGGGGCAAAGGCCAATAAGGTGCTGGCCTACGGCGTGGCGAGCGTCTCCGGGACGATCCTTGCGGTCTGTTCCTGCACGGTACTTCCGCTGTTCGCGGGGATTTACCGGATGGGCGCAGGGCTTGGACCGGCAACGGCGTTCCTTTACTCAGGACCGGCCATTAACGTCCTTGCCATAATTCTTACCGCACGGGTTCTTGGTCTTGAGATTGGCATCGCCCGGGCTGTCGGAGCCGTCGTATTCAGTATTGTCGTCGGCTTGCTGATGCACCTGATTTTCCGCAAGGAAGAACTGCAAAAGGCGAACAACCAGGCGAAAATGCCCGTCCCGCAAGTCAACCGACCGCTGTGGAAAAACGCAGCCTTCTTCGCGGTAATGGTCGGCATCCTGGTATTCGCCAACTGGGGGAAACCCGAAGATTCCTCCTCCGCCGATTTGTACGCCGCGATTTACAAGGCCCGCTTTTTCATAGCCGGCGCGCTCGGAGCGGGACTGATTGCAATGTTGGCGGCGTGGTTCAAACGCGGCGAACTGGGCGAATGGACAGGTTCGACGTGGGGCTTCGCCAAGCAAATCCTGCCGCTGCTCTTTTTTGGCGTCCTGATTGCGGGTTTTCTGCTGGGCCGGCCCGGACATGAAGGGATCGTCCCTTCGCGATGGGTCGAGTGGTCCGTCGGGGGCAATTCGGTCCGATCCAATCTGCTGGCATCGGTGGCTGGGGCGTTCATGTATTTCGCCACGCTGACGGAGGTGCCGATTATTCAGGGCCTGATGGGCGCCGGAATGGGCAAAGGCCCAGCCCTTGCGCTTCTGCTGGCGGGACCCGCCCTGTCGCTGCCGAACATGCTTGTCATCCGCTCGGTTATGGGGACCAAAAAAACGCTCGTATATATATCGCTGGTGGTCGTGATGGCCACCGTTTCAGGCGTAATATTCGGAGCACTGTTTCCAAACTGATGTGAAGGCTAACAGGATGAACCACAAAGAACACAAAGAGTACAAAGGAAAAACAGTTCTTTATAATTTTCTCTCTCTCAGTGTCTTTCCTGCCTGCTGGCAAGCAGATGTGCTCTTTGTGGTTCACTTTTTTTTGAAAGGGAAAAGAGATGTCTGATAATTGCTGTGGGGATTCAAAACCAACGGTTCTGTTCTACGCCTGTAGCGGCGGGGCAAATGTCGCCGAGGTCGCCGATAAGGCCGCTCGCGAGATGATGCTCGCCGACGAAGGCGCAATGTTCTGCCTGGCCGGACTCGGCGCGGGTATCGAAGGGATGATCCGGACCGCCAGGGACGCCGACCTGAACGTCGTCATCGACGGCTGTCCGATGGACTGCGCAAAGAAGATATTCGACATCTGCGGTCTGTCGAATTATGTGCAGGTGAGGGTCACGGACCTGGGCATCGAGAAGGTCAAGGGCGCAGCCGCAACCAACGAGCAGGTTGCCAGATTAGTAGAGAAGGTGAAAGAGGCGCTGACATGAAGAAATTACAGATTCTCGGAACCGGCTGCCCGAAGTGCCAAAAACTGGCCCAAAACGCCGAAGCCGCCGCCAAGGCCACAGGTGTTGAATACGAGATCGAAAAGATCAGCGACATCAACGAGATTGTGAAATTGGGCGTGATGCTGACGCCGGCGCTCGTCGTGGACGGGCAGGTCAAGGTTGTCGGCAAGGTGCCGGAACCGGAAGACATCCAGGCAATGCTGGCATGATTTTCTTTCTGGCGCAGTGTCCATGCAGTGGCGGCGATGGTGGCGGCGGCAGCGGAGTCCATCCGCTGCTCCTCTTGTTCTTTCTCGTCGGCCTGTGGTGGTCTGGCCGGTTGGTGAGGCAAATCTGGAAAAAGAAAGGTGATTCGACCATGAACAAGATCGGAAAAATCAGCGTCGTTGTCGTACTTCTGTCTGCGGTAGGTATCGTGATCGCACTGAAACGGGACGGTTCCGCGCCGACAGACCAAACGGACCAAACCGCAACAAACGGGGCAAGAACTACTCTCCCCACAACCCCCCTGCCGCGACTGGTGGATATCGGAGCGGGCAAGTGCATTCCCTGCAAGATGATGGCGCCGATACTCGATGACCTGAAGAAAGAATATGCCGGCAGGTTACAAGTGGACGTCTTCGACACGGATAAAGATCCCACCGTTGGCGAGAAATATGGGATTCGAATCATACCAACGCAGATATTTTACGACGCTTCCGGCAAGGAGCTTTTTCGGCATGAAGGCTTCATGTCGAAGGAAGACATCCTGGCAAAGTGGAAGGAATTGGGCGTCGATTTGTCCGGAAAGGCAGGTGAATCTCCCGAACCGCTCCTGCCTATAGGCGAGTCGGCCGACGACGACGGAGAAGCGACCACAACACCAACTACATCGCCAACGACCAAACCGGCAGCCACTATTTCAGAGACCTATCCCACACTGGCGTCCGGCGCTCTGACCCATGCCAAACTCGTCGATACCCCCGAAGGGGCCGTTCTTCGCGCCGGAGAGCTGGTCATCAGCCAGGCAGACATCGACACAGAGATTGCCAAGGCCCCTGCCAACCTCCGGGAACAACTGAAGAAAAACGCGTTCTTTATCCTGGAACAAATGGCCACCGGAAAACTGCTGCTCTCGGAAGCGACACGCGAGTTGAAAAAGGCGGGGAAGAACATCTCCGGTAAGAATGAACAGGACATTATCGGTGAATATTTCGGAATCCTGACACAGAAGCTCGAAGTGGCCGACAGCGAAATCAAGGAGTTCTACGACAAGAATAAAGATCTGGTCGGCACAGCGAGTCTGGACCAGGTCAAGCCGCAGATTGAGCAGTACCTTCTGGGAGAAAAGAAGCAGAAATTTGCAGATGGACACGTCAAGGCCCTTGGACGGAGGATTCCCATCGAGGTATCTGCTTTCTGGATAAAGATACAAGCGGCATCGGCAAGGGATAATCCGGTCGATAAGGTTCGCGATAGCGGAAAGCCCTCCCTGGTGGATTTCGGCTCCGAGGGCTGCCGGCCTTGCGACATGCTTGCCCCGATTCTGGAGACACTGAAAAAGAAGTACGAAGGCAAGGCCAATGTCCTGTTTGTCTCTGTTCGCAAAGAACAGATTCTCGCCGCCCGGTACGGCATACGCTCCATTCCCGTCCAAATCTTCTTTGACAAAGACGGCAAGGAGGTCTTCCGCCATAGTGGTTTCTGGCCTCAGGAGGAACTGGAGAAGAAACTGGCGGCGATGGGAGTCAAGCAGCCATGATGGAATATCTTTTCACGACGCTAACCCGCGCAGTCGAGGGCACCCCGACGGTCGCCCTGGCTGCTGCCTTCATCTGGGGCATTCTGAGCATCCTGCTAAGCCCGTGCCACCTGGCCAGTATCCCGTTAATCGTCGGTTTTATTGATGAGCAGGGTAGAATTTCGACCA
>JAXHSV010000202.1:0-5544 GCA_034190305.1 Planctomycetota bacterium
GAATGGGAACGTGAACGAAACGAAAAACAGGTGGGCATCGACTGGCGATTCACGACAGCCGACGCCAGGATTAAACTGAAACGGTTATATCCGGTAATATAGATGGGACAGTGTACTAGGCGGGCAGGATCGGAACCTGCAATTTCGGCAAGGCAACAGACAGTACCGGCAGACACAATAGAGACGCCGATGCCATGGTCCATATAAGATGGCGGGTTGCTGACGAACCACGACGCAGAAGCAGGCTTGCCACACCGGTAACAACGATAATCAACAATCCCTTCATTGTGGCGTCAGCCAATACCGCCAGCCATTGTATGGAACTGCCTGATTCCAGCATGTCGCCGCCAACCACAATGATTACCGCTCTTCACTATCTGCCTTTCTAATTAGTTCCATCAAGCGGTCCAATTGTTCTTCGGAGATCTTGATGTCAGAGGCTCCAAGCAGTGCGACGACGGCTTTTTCCGCTGAACCGTCGAAGAATGTCCTCAGCAGCCTCCGGACGGCAGACTTGCCGGCGTCCTTGCGGGATCGCATCGGCAGGTAGATGTACTTGTTTCCGGTTTTGGTATGTTTGAGAAGGCCCTTTTCTTCGAGGATGCGCAGCATTGCCCGCACGGCCGAGTAACTGGGCCTGTCCGTCAGGTCGGCGTGTACTTCAGCAGCGGACGCCTGGCCCCGTCGGTAAACAATATCCATGATCTGTCGCTCGCGACGACTAAGGTGTATATCTGATCTGGCGGACATGATACACCTCTATCCCTCCGGTTTATGACGTCCAGGGACCATTCCAGTCCTGTGTTAAAATATTAGCGTTCGGCGGCTGTGTCAATAGGTAATCGTAAGGTGTGTTTTGCGTATTCTCATTTATGTAGCGACTGGTGTTCACACTGGTGCGAATGAAACTGGTTTCGGAAAGATCGCTCCGCCATTGACATTTCCAGACGAAAAAAGGATGAAAAAAGGAACTTTCGGTAACAAAACGGTAACAATTACATGCGATAATTGGCCCAATAGACAGGCGCCAATCGAAAAATCTGAAATAACTGAAACATTTACTCGGTCTGACCGTCTAAATCTATGGACAGGAATTTTAACGTGCGCTCTTTGATAGCGGCCTTCCACGCGAATGGTGACTGCATTCGAGATGAGAGAGGCTTGACCTCTCGGGAAAGGGCCGGGTTGTATTCCGGCCATTTGCGCTTTCACGGTTTATGGGCGCCTGGAGGCAGGCAAAAAATGACTTGCGAATTTGTTAAAGTTTATGCTGTTTTTTTAGCACCTGCGACTATAGTATAAGCAAGATATTTCACTCGCTTTACGGGAACCTGGATATTTTGGGGAAAGGAATTTTACACAAAGTTTTGTTAAGCGGTCTCAGGTAAGTCTTTTGGGGTGGCACAGCCTTTCCAGGCTGTGGCGCCTTGAAGAACAGGCAAGAATGCCTGTTCCACCATGCAGAACTTATGCAAGACCGCTTAGCCTGGCTCTTTTTAAGCGCTAGTAAAGTAAGGCAATTTGCATGGGTATGCAAGAGGACCTTGTTAATCCGACGCATTCCGGTGGTGGCGAGGCGAAGAATCTGGGGCAGATTCTTATCGACGAAGGCAAACTCACCGACGAGCAACTCACAGAAGGTTTGGCTGTTCAACGGCAGCGGAGTGAACGGATAGGCGAGATTCTGTGTCAGTTGGGGTACGTAGATTTGCAGGCGGTTCGCGAAGCGCTTGTCAGTCAGGCAGGTTTACCACGAGTGGACCTGGAGACCTGCCGGATCGATCCGAAGGCCGCCTCATCCGTACCGGCTGAAGTGGCTTTCCGTCATAAGATATTGCCCTTTTCGATCCACAATCGCGCGTTGTCGGTGGCGATGGCCGACCCATTCGATCGCCTGGCGACCGAGTCGTTGCGAGTCCTTACCGGGCGACGTATTGAACGGTATTACTGCATGGAGAGCGACCTGGTTGAAGCCAGCCGGCGCGTGTACGGCTCCAGCGTGGCGCGGATGATCGCAGACCTGGACAGCGGCTCATCCGGCGGGGAACCTAACGAGGATGAGGTAACCCTGCATCTACAGGCGATGGCGCGCGAACCGTCGGTGGTCAACCTGGTGAACCTGACCATTCTGGAGGCCGTTGAGGCGCGGGCCAGCGATATTCACGTCGAACCGTTCGAGAAACTGCTCAAGATTAAATACCGCATCGATGGGATTCTTCATGAAATGTCTCCACCGCCGAAACGGCTTCAGCCGGCGATCGTCTCACGCATCAAGATTATGGCGAACATGAACATCGCCGAGCGGTTTATCCCGCAGGACGGTCACATTACATTCAACGCCCCCAAGGGTAAAATCGACATCCGCGTGGCAACCGTGCCGACGGTGTTCGGCGAGTGCGTGGTTATGCGTATCCTAGATCGCTCTGCCGCAATGATTGAGATGGAAGGGCTGGGGCTGAATGAGGCGTGTATGAAGCAATTTTCGTATCTGCTTCAGAGGCCGCACGGTATCATTCTGGTCACCGGTCCTACAGGCAGCGGCAAGACGACCACGCTGTATGCGGCACTGAACAAGATATATACACCGGAAAGGAAAATTATCACCATCGAAGATCCGGTAGAGTACCAGCTGGAGGGGATCAATCAGATCCCCGTCAACCGCAAGCGTGGGCTGGGCTTCGCCGGCGGGCTGCGGGCGATCGTTCGTCAGGACCCGGACATCATCATGGTCGGAGAGATCCGCGACCGCGAGACTGCCGACATTGCCATCCGCAGCGCCCTCACGGGTCACTTAGTCTTCTCCACGCTCCACACCAACGACGCACCGGGCGCGGTGACGCGCCTTGTGGACATGGGCGTGGAGCCGTACCTGCTGGCATCGTCGCTGGAAGGTGTGCTTGCCCAGCGCCTTGTGCGGACAATCTGCCCGCACTGCAAGGCGCCGCATCGGCCCAACCAGGAGGCTCTCAGGCGGATCGGGCATCGTCCTGGTAACAGCAAGGGCGAGGCATTCTTCCGTGGTGAAGGTTGCCGCAACTGTCGGCAGACCGGTTATATTGGACGGACGGGCATCTTTGAGTTGCTCCGCATAACACCTGACGTGCGACAGGCAATTGCCCGCGGCGCCACGGCGACGGAGATTGCCGCCGCTGCCCCGGCCGACCATCAGCCCATGCGTGAGGATGGCTATCGCAAGGCCTCAGAGGGAGTCACCACGCTCGAAGAGGTCCTCCGTGTTACGCAGGACACGCAGACAGAAGAAGCCTTGAGTTAAACCTCATATAAACTGCAAATGCCAAACTACACCTATAGCGCGTTGGATCAGAACGGTCAGATCGTAATGGGTGAGATTGATGCAACCGGGCGAAGCGAAGCCATTACGCTGCTGGCTGAGGACAGCGTGTATGTAACGGAAATTGCCGACTCCAAGGCGAAGGTCGAGGCAAAGACCGCCTTCGCGTTTCGATTGCCCTTCCGTCGGAGGGTGAAGCCCCGAACCAGAGCGGCGATGCTCCGGCAGCTGGCTACGGCGCTACAGGCGGGATTGCCGTTGCTTTCGGCCTTACAGGTGGTTCAACAGCAGGCCGAAAACCGAGCGTTGCACAAACTGGTAACCGACCTAGCCGGACGGGTGCAGGCGGGTGAGTCGCTGTCAGAGGCGTTTGCCGCCAATCCGCAGGAGTTTTCCCGGCTCGATGTGAGCATGGTGAGCGTCGGTGAGACGGCTGGGGTACTCGATGAAGTGATGGGCCATTTGTCAGACTTTGCCGAGCGGGACGTTGATATCCGCGAAAAGATACGCTCGGCTGCGACTTATCCTGTTTTCGTGCTTTCGCTGGCGGTAATTTCGGTAGTGGTAATAGTGACGGTGATCCTGCCGCAGGTAATTAGCACCGTCACAGACAGTGTGGGCGCCGCAGCTTTACCAGCGCCGACGCGGATTCTGCTGTGGATCAGTGAAGTGTCGAAGGCCTATGGCTGGTTGCTTACGATAGCGCTGGTAGCGGGTGTTTGGGCGTTTCGGGCGTGGCTTGCGCGACCGCAAGGCCGGATGGCGTTTGACCGGTTCAAGTTGCGCCTGCCGGTGCTGGGAACGGCCGTGCGACGGATTGCCGTGGCTCGATTCGCTCGCACGCTGGGAACGCTCAGCAAGTCGGGCATTCAGATTCTCGAGGCATTGGGGGTGTTGCGGGACACACTGGGAAATGAGGCGTTGGCCAGCAAGATCGATGAGGTAGCGGCGGACATCACCCGGGGCAGATCGATCGCCGAACCGTTGCGACAAACGGGCGAATTTCCACCCTTGCTGATCCAGGTCATCGCCATGGGAGAAAAGACGGGTCGGCTGGACGAGTTGCTGCTCCAGACCGCCGACGCATACGAAAAGGAAACTGCTGCAGCCGTACAGCGGGTCATGACTATTCTGCCTGCTGTGTTGATCGTCCTGCTGGCGCTGGTGGTGATGTTTATCCTGGCAGCCGTGCTGCTGCCCGTCGTCGGCATGGAGACGTCAATCCCTGGAATGTAAACGGAAACAGGTACAGGGATGAAAGGAACCGGACCATGAAAAAACAAGCCTGCACACATCACCGGCGATACGGCTTTACCATCGTTGAGGTCCTCGTGGTGGTCATCATCATTGCCGCGCTTGCAACGATGATCGTTCCGCGATTCTTCGGGAGGATCGGTTCAGCCAAGCACGGTGTGGCCAGACAGAAACTTGTGGAGATTGAAAAAGCCATCGACATGTTCAGTTACGAGTACGGCAGGCTGCCGGAGAGCCTGGACGAACTGGTCAACCGCCCGCCCGACATCCCGGAAGAGAAATGGAACGCGCCGACCCTCAAGGCCAAGGACCTTGTGGACCCTTGGGACCGCCGGTTCATCTACAAAGTGCCCGGCGATCACGGACCGTATGATCTGTACAGCCTCGGCGCAGACGGTGAGGCGGGCGGCGAGAAAGAAAATGCGGACATCAATAACTGGGAATAGGGCCTTCACGATCGTCGAACTGGTCGTTGTGGTGGTTGTCATTGTCGTACTGACGACGATGATCATGCTGCGCATGCCGGGTGCGACCGGTTCGGCCCGGTTGCGGGCTTCGTCTCGAAGACTGCTTGTGGCCGCGCAGTATGCCAGGGATTTCGCAGTTACGCATCGCTGTTTTTGTCTGTTGGTGATCAATCAGAACGAGCGGCAATACGGTTTGATGTACCAGGAGGATCCGGAGCACCGTCCCGGTGAACTGATCCGGCTGCAAACCGGTGTCGGCAAGACCGATCGCCTGGAAGACGGAATACGATTTGGCAACGTATGGATTGAACCTTCTCTCCAGCGTGACGGAATATCTCCACAGCGTAACTGTATCACTTTCGATCCTTCGGGCCGGTCCGACGCCGCTGTCGTGCAGATTACGGGCGGTCGGCGTACGTATTCGATGCTGGTGGTGCCCGGCAGCGGGCGGGCCCGCCTGGTGGAAAAAGCGGTAAACGAATTACCAAACGACCGACGGGACCTGGATGAGTAAACGCATCTGGCGACATT
>JAXHSV010000203.1:0-5509 GCA_034190305.1 Planctomycetota bacterium
AAGTGGAGGTTGTGGGTGTCTTGATGCCGGACAATTGTGTGTCCTGAAGACGTTGTCTGTTTTCGTGGCACGCACCCACAAGCTCCGTTTCACTACGCTTGAAGGCGCCACCCAACATCAATTTATCTTGCCCCTGTCCGCCCGCCGGCTGTAATTGATTTAGAGCCCCTGACAATAAGACTCATCGCAGAGCACGCAGAGTTTGCAGAGACCTTTTTTGTTTGGTTCCTGCCTATTCTCCGCGTTTTCTGCGACCTCTGCGGTTCATTTTGTTAGGAGTTCTTATTTGTCGAGACAAAAAAAATCCTATCCAATGTCAACCTGCACCAATAATATAACACATGTCATTTCAGACCCGAAAGGTTTTCGTTATGAAGAAACAACAATCACGAAAGCGGCGGAAACGCATTGTTCTGGCGGCGGGTGGTGTTATTGCGTTGACGATTTTCGGGTGCGTTTATCCGCCCAAGTCGTTTCGGGCTGTCAAGAGGCCTCGGGAGGGTCGGGCGATGAACAATAAAGTGGCGATAGTCTATTCCAAACATTACCAGATAAACGTCGGCGGGCTGGAAAAACTGCACTCCTTCGACATCGGCAAGTACGCGAAGATATACCTGGCCTTGAACGCCAACGGACTGCTCGGCTCCGAAGACGTCTTCGTCCCGCAAGCCGTTACGACTGAGCAAATCCTGCTCGTTCACACGCCGGAATTTCTGGCCGGTTGAAAGATTCAAAGATGGTCGCGCGGTATATCGAGGCTCCGATTGTGGCGGCTGCGCCGGCGGGGCTTGTAGATGCAGCCGTTCTTAACGCCTTCCGCTACGCCACGGGCGGGACGGTCCTGGCCGGTCGTCTGGCGCTAAAGCACGGTATCGCGGTCAACCTTGCCGGCGGATACCACCACGCCAAACCCGATGCAGGTGAAGGCTTCAACGTATATGCCGACATGGCTATCGCCATCCGCGCCCTCCGGAAAGAAGGCCTTATCGGGCGGGCGCTCATCGTGGATCTCGACGTTCACCAGGGTAACGGCTCTGCCGTCATTTTCGCCGGCGACGATAATGTTTTCACATTCTCCATGCACGAGGGCGATATCTATCCGATCCCGAAGGAAAAATCGGACCTCGACGTGGAACTTTCAGCCGGGACGGGCGACAAAGAGTATCTTCGTCTGTTGTCCGAGCACCTCCGGCAAGTAATGGAGGCGGCCGGGCCTGATATTGTCTTCCTCCAGGCCGGGTGCGATACGCTCGACGGCGACCCGCTGGCCAGGCTTAAAATGACGCCAGAGGGAATAGTCCGACGGGATGCGATGGTAATCGATCTCTGTGCAAAGCGGGGTATCCCCGTGGTGATGTGCCTTGGCGGCGGGTACGGCGAGAATGCCTGGCTGGTTCAGTACGACAGCGTCCGCCGAACGATTGAAAAGTACGGCCTGACCAGTCGAAGCATGCCCCACCCTCCAAGGCCTCCGACCGTCAAGGAAAAACTCTACACGAAATAACATACCGGAAACGTCCCCTGCCGACCGGCAGGAAGTAAGGAGAAAATAAGATGGCAGTGAAGCGACAGACAGGCACGACTCATCGGTATGATCTCGATTCTGTCAGGTTTATCAATCCCGCCCAGGTCGGCGGAATTGAGACGTCGGTTCTGGACGACGGTCCGGGGCGGGGCGTGCGAATAGCGTGGGTCAATACCGGTTCTCCGCTGCGGTACAAAGTCCTCATCGACCGCGGACTGGACATTGCCGATGCTTTTTATTCATCCCTGTCGCTGTCGTGGTTGAGTCTGACCGGTCCTACGCCGCCGACGCGGGCGCTGGACAAGGGGCTTGACTGGCTGGGCGGATTTTTCGGTGGGCTGGTGTGCTCCTGTGGCCCGATGCACGTTGGCGGTCCTGAGACAATCGACGGGGTCGAGTACGGACTGCACGGGACGCACTCCAACACGCCGGCGCAGATAGAGTCAATCCGCCGGGCCGACCCCGCTGCCGGCGTTGAGACGATGAGCATCACCGGTCTGATTCGCACCGCGAGGGTCTTCGGGCCCAACGTCGAACTGAGGCGGACGATCAGTTCGGTTCTCGGCGAGCCTGTCATACATATCAACGACGTATTCACAAACCGAGGAAACTCGCCGGCGCGACACTGCTGGATGCTGCACTGCAACTTCGGCTGGCCTCTGGTGGACAAAGGGACTCGCCTGATATATCGAGGCGATCTCGTCCCGCGAGCCGACAGCGTCAAGTGGTTCACCGATCCTAAACGCTACAAGGTCGTCCGCGCGCCTCAGGCCGATCACTGTGGCGGCGGCGAAGCCTGCGCGTTCATTGACCCTCCGGCGGACCGCTCCGGTATCTGCCATGTCGGGATCGTCAACGAGAGGCTTTCTCTGGGCGTGGAGGTCTCATATCCGCGGAAGCACTTCCCAAGACTGGTCAACTGGCAACATTTCGGCCCAGGGGGGGAGTATGTAACGGCCCTGGAGCCGATCAGCGGAGGGATGGGTTGCGGCGTTCCCGCCGGCCATCTAAATCCCGGCCAATCCAGGACTTACGACTGCAAACTTACAGTTATGACCGAACCGAGGGATTTTATGCGAAAATGGGATTCGTAAAAAATAAGTAAAAAGAATCAAATCCACTATTGACCTGCAATAAAATATGGTATATAATTGCTTTTTTAGCTCGGATAAATAATCTACGGGATTATCAAGCCTTCGGGCGGTCAGGCGTGAACCCCGGCGAGTCTCCCCCCGCTCGCCACGTGCCTGCCGCCCGCTTTTTTTTAGAATTATTTTTCATAATTCTTGTCGCATCCTTACCGCAGTGATGTACCGGTGCGACAACCATTATGGAAAATGTTCCAGTAATCCGTGGTCCGGAACTCGGTGCAACAGAGCGCTATGGGGTGAGCTGCTTTTTGATCTCCGCAGCGGCGGCGGCGGGATCGGCGGCGGCGATGACGGCAGAGCAGACCGCCGCTCGGCGGGCGCCGGCGGCGACGAGTTCGCCGACATTCCCGACTGTGATTCCGCCGACGGCTACGTGGGGAAGTGAGATTTCGGCAACGATCTCTTTGAGATACGCTACGCCGGCGATTGGTCCGGCGTCCTTGGTGGTGGTGGGGAACATCGGTCCGACGCCTATGTAATCGGCCCCGTCTGCGACGGCGGCGCGGGCCTGGGAAATGTTGTGCGTGGAGACTCCGACGATCGCTCCGCCTTCACCGAGGCTTCGGCGGGCTTCGGCGACCGGAAGGTCGTCCTGGCCGAGATGAACCCCGTCAGCGCCGACTATCGCAGCGATGTCAGGCCGATCGTTGATTATCAGCAGCGCGCCGGCGGTGCGGGTGATTTCCCGCAGGCGGCGGGCATGGGCGAGCAACTTCCGGTCCGGCATCTCCTTCTCGCGGACCTGGATACAGTCGGCCCCGCCGGCGATAGCGGCCTGAGCGGTAGCGACAGGGTCTGACCGGCACAGACGGGATGTCAGGAGGACATAAAGCCGGACCGCATTGAACCTTTCACTTCCCGCCAGACGCATTGTCAGTCGCTGCTCCAGCGTATATGCGGCATACCGCATTGACTCGAACTGGCCGGACGATGCCGGATTGGCGACCTTGGCGTATTCCTCCAGAGTACGCAGCGACTCGGTTAGACGTTTGCATGCGGCGGTTGCGACGGCGGCTGCGTCCGGGCGGTCGGCTTCGGTTGCCGACGTTATCGCCGTTCCGACGTCGCCGGGAGTGTCCCGTGTGGCGAGCATCGCATCAGCGCCGAAACATTCCATGGACTGACGCAGCCGAGATCGCATGTCCTTGGCCGACGATGAAAGATCCGCGTCGTCCAGAACAAAGCGCGCGAAATCCTCGATTACACGCAGCGCCTCGCGCGCGCGATTGAAATTGGCGTCCAGAATTCGATATATCTTGCGCATTCCAATGGCGAACGCCGGATTTTGATTCCCTAATCACTATTCTGATTCGGGATGGGGAACGCTTCGCACATCCGGCGGACCTCTTTACCGATTCGTGCAATGAGGTTTTCGTCGTCGCAGTTGGTGAGAATTTCATTGATCCACTCGCCTATTTGTCGCATTTGGGGTTCTTTCATTCCGCGGGTGGTCAGGGCGGGCGTTCCGAATCGCAGGCCCGAAGTCTGCATCGGCGGACGGGGATCGAAGGGGATTACGTTCTTGTTTGCCACCAGACCGGCTTCGGCAAGTGCGCCGGAGGCGACGTGACCGGTTAGGTCCTTATCCCGGCTGCGAAGGTCCAGAAGCATAAGGTGGTTGTCCGTTCCTCCTGTTACGAGTCGCCATCCTTTCTCCATCAGCGTCTCTGCCAGGGCCTTGGCGTTCACAACGACCTGTTTTATATAATCGGTAAATTCGGGTCTGGCCGCTTCGACCAGAGCAACGGCCTTGGCGAGTATCTGGTGCATGAAAGGCCCGCCCTGAAGACCCGGAAAGACAGCCGAATCCACCCTTTTAGCCCATTCGTTTCTGCAGAGGATTATTCCGCTTCGCGGGCCTCGCAGCGTCTTGTGTGTCGTGGTCGTTACGAAAGTGCCGTAAGGAACGGGCGAGGGATGCGCTCTTCCGGCGACCAGTCCGGCAATGTGGGCGATGTCGCAAAGCAGGTAAGCGTCCACCTCGGCGGCAATTTTCCCGAATGCCTCGAAATCGATGGTTCTCGGATACGCCGACGCGCCGGCGATTATCATCCTCGGACGAATTTTCAGCGCCAAATCGCGCACGGCGTCCATGTCGATAAGTTCGCTCTGCTCATCGACTCTGTAAAAGACGGCTTTGTAGTAGATTCCGGAATAATTCAGTCCCAGGCCGTGGGAGAGGTGTCCGCCGTGCGACAGGTCCATCCCCATAATCGTATCGCCGGGGTCGAGTGCGGCAAGGTACACGGCGATGTTCGCGCTGGTGCCGCAGTGAGGCTGGACGTTGGCGTGCTCGGCGCCGAAAAGCGACTTGGCGCGTGCGATCGCCAATTGCTCCGCCCGGTCGGACTGCCGGCAACCGCGATAATAGCGGCGGTCCGGGTATCCTTCGGCATACTTGTCGGTCAGAACCGATCCGGTCGCCTCGAGCACCGACGCCGATGCGTGGTTCTCCGAGGCGATAAGTTCAAGTGTGTTGTGCTGCCTGTCGCTTTCCGCCCGGAGAATACCGTAGGCTTCCGGGTCTGTTTGAGATAATGCCGTCATAATTTTCTCCATCCCTGAGATACTCTCATGTTCTTCCGTCGGCTGTACCGGTGGCGAATATAACCCCAAAGACTGTCTTACGCAAGTCGCGCTGTACGGATTGCCCCTGCCCGGCTATACTCGGCTGCGGATTACTATGGAGCATTCCGAAATGAACGAAAACGCGACTACAACCAGGCCGAAATCAACTCCAACCGAACGGTGGGTAAAGCGATGCTTTCTTTTGGCGATTCTCCTGGCGGGGATTATCGTCGGTTACATACAGTTTCGAGGCCCGATGCTCGGT
>JAXHSV010000204.1:0-5492 GCA_034190305.1 Planctomycetota bacterium
GTCAGTCCCGTAGGGACGGTTGAACTGTTTTTCCGGCGTCATAGAGTGTTACCTCAAATTGAACCAAGCCGGCCGCGGTGTTTGCCTATTTCGTCTTTTTCTTTGCCAGCCGCTCTTTGAACTCGTTGTATCGGTCAGTGAGATCATATATGTACTCAATTATCGCGTAGACAAAGCTGCGTAGATCGTCTGCATCTTCGCGGGATATCGTTCTGTCCGTGGGATGGGCCGCTATATTTCGAAACGCGTGTAGTTGTTGGCTCCAATCAAATAGCCGTTGGTCGATTAGTCCTTTGTCTTTCAGCATGCGGATTCCTTCTCCAAGCATAATCGGACGTTTGGGCGTGGCGGGTGGTGGGACAGCGTTGGCGGACTGCGCGGGTTCCAACAGGTCTCGACAAATCGCTTCTAGTGCTCGTCCGAACATCATACAGGCCGCGATGTTTGCGTTTGCCTGCAACGATTTGACCGCCTCCGAAATGGAGTCGGAGACCAGTTTCGGAATACGTTCACTAGCGAATATCTTTGGTGGCTCTGGGTAGACTCTGATTGCATCAGCCCATTCATCAAACTCGGAATCGAAGCTTTTGATCCCAATTTGTTGCGACTCTCCGACAAGTATTGATCGGCACTTCGGGCACACACCGAGGGACACGCTAATTCCGTAGTGCAAATCGCCTTCGTTATCCATCCCGCCAGCTCTCCTGACGCAGCCGTGTTCGTTAGCCGCGACTTTTGCTTTGCATACAGGACAATCAACAATAAAAGTTTTGCGAACTGGGTCTGCCATGATGTCGTCTCCTATGGCAAACGTTGAGGGTCCGTTTCGTTTTGCCCGCGGCGGGGTTCCTATTCCGCTGCAGCCCGTGCGAGATTCAAATCAAGCAGTTTTTCAAGTATTTCGTCGTTGCGGATGTCCATCGGCCAGCCGTAGGCTTCCAGCACGGCTGAGTCCAGTTCGGCGCAGGCGTTTTGAAGCCAGGTCGGGCGCTTGTTGTAAAGGTTGGTGAGCGTCCGGCGTTTCAGGTCTCGACCGGATATACTGCCCGGTTCGGGATTGATCCAGTTGGCGCGGAGTTCGTCAAGTCTTTCTGCCGCTGCTGATATTCGCGCGTGAATGTCCTTTTTGTCCGCCGGTATGTCAGATTGATTCACAGGCCAGGGGAAAGGAAACGTCTCAAAACACGTCGTCGGCGTATAACGCCTGCCGGATTCCTTTTCACGCAATTGAGTGCCCTGAGCATCTGACCAAACCTCATGTATGTGGCTTTGCATGACGCCGAAGAAATAATCATCGCCGCGGGCGAAGGCGATCAGTTGATGATCCGGGAGCCAACCAGGTTCCATCCACGCGAAAAGCCGATGCTTGGCTACTGTTGGTGTCACTAAATACCGTGACAAGCCTTCGACGGCGGCCCTGAATTCAGGGCGATGCGCATAGATTTGCCACCACTCTTTCTTGTACCATGCGCGAGGTTTTTTCTCCCGGAACGGCTTTACATTATTTTTAACGTACTCGAAAGGATTTTGCAGAGGTTGTTCGAGAGTTATGTGACGAGTTGTATCCGGAAGCCGAGAAAATTGTGTTGGTAATGGATAACCTCAACACTCACGAAATCGCGAGTTTGTACGAAGCGTTTCCGCCGGTCGAGGCGCGTCGTCTGGCAAGACGGCTGGAAATTCATTACACGCCCAAGCATGGTGGTTGGTTGAATATGGCGGAGATTGAACTTGGCGTATTGGCACGTCAATGTACGAATGATTATTTTAAAACACAGGAATTGCTTGCTGAGCGTATCGAGCTTTGGGAACGTCGAAGAAACGAAGATAAAGCAGGCGTTAGTTGGCGATTCACAACCGATGATGCAAGGATCAAACTGAAATCACTGTATCCCGATATTAGAGATTGACAAGAACTAGCACTACAACGCAACAGATACTTTTCGTCGGTTCAAGCGGCATGTTTCTTACGCGGGCGGATTCCCGTGACGACGGCCAGCAAGGCGACGAAAATCGCCAGTTTAAGGGCAGTGAACCACGAGATGGACCCTGCCACAAGACCCTTGTCCACTGCGCCGGGGCAGAGGTCCGGAACGGTCCAGCCCCACATGAGTTTCACCAGAAGAAGCGCTACTACGAACACCGCCAGGACAACCACCAACCCGCCGGGTACAACGAGAACAAACCAGGCTTTTTTCATGGTCGCGACTCCTTTCTTTCCGGCAAACCGCAATCTTACCAAACCGACGTATATGTTTTCAAAGGTTTGGCGCCGGGTTTGGCGCCGGGTTTGTCGCCTAATCATTTTTTTAGACAAAACACCCATCGATTCCGGTCTTATACTACGGAAGATGAACGAGTGGTCAGCCACTGATAAGAAAAGGCGCGCGGGAGCGGATCCGGCAAGTCCGCGCCGGCAGATTGCCAAGGCGTACGACACTTACGTCGCTGGGCGTTTCGATTAATACTGCCGTCAGCCGCTATCGGTATGCGATAGACAAGTTGCGCGGGCTCCTGGCCCCGCTTGGCCGGATTGAGGATCTGTAAGATGAAAGAGCACGACGAGAAAATTGAGCGGATATTACTGCGGTTTCGTCCCGCCGACCCGCCGGCGAGGCTGCGGCAGCGAGTTGTGCCGGAGGAGTATTTGCCGCAAAGGCTGAGGCGTACCTGGCTGGCGAGGCTGTTCAGGGCGGCTGTGGCGGCCGTGCTTGTTCTTTCACTTTGCCTGAACACTGTCGCCGACGGTATGGCAACAGATGCCGCTGCGTCTGTAGGCCTGGGCCCTGCCATCTGGACCAAGCACGCCGAGCATGCTGCCCAAATGCTAAACGGCGACGGCTGGGGGCGGCAATACATTGCGCTGGGTCTGATGGCGAGCACCGGACGGGCAACACTTGCAAGATAAGTTGCAGAAGCACAGGGAGAAATACGATGACCGATTCGCAAAAACTTGAAATGAGCCGCAAACCCAAGAAACCATTGTGGCGGCGCATACTGAAATGGACAGTGCGCATCGCAGTCGTGCTGGTCGTCCTGTTAATCGGCGTGTGGTCGGTTTGGAATTACGTCACCGCCAGGTCTTTGCGCAATGAAATCAACAGTATCAGTGCAGCCGGTGCCCCGCTGACATTTCGCGAACTGGCTGACACCGTTGATAAAGTGGATGAGGCGAAGGATGCCGGACCATACTATGCGGCGGCGCTGGCGCTTCTTCGCCGGGCAAATCAGAACGAGCGGGATGAGGTTCAGAAAAAACTCAACAAGGTCGTCGAGAAGGCGTCGCCCGTACCGCCTGAGTTACTCGCCGATGCGCAGCGGTTAAACATAGACAATCGCCTCACGTTGGAGATGCTCGATCGTGGTTCGGCCATGTCCGGATGCAACTACGATATCGGCATCGAATACGGCATCTCCGTCTGCCTGCCCCGCCTGGATTCGGCAAAAAAGACGGCTCGGATAGTCTCATTGCGCACCAAACTTCTGGCGCTGCAAGGCCAGGGCGATAAAGCGGTCGATTCGGCCATTTCATCCTTGCGAATGCTGCGAATGTTCGACCGTCAACCTGTTATGGTCTGCTGCCTGGTGAAGATCGCTTGCATGAGCCTGTTCAGTTCCGATGTGCCCGTGATTCTGGAGTTCGGCCGGCCTTCGGCCGAATCGCTCGGAAGACTCCAGGACGCCTTGGAAGAGGCTGAGGAATCCATCAACCTGAAACGCATGTGGATCGCCGAACGCGTCTATTCGATGGAAATCATGCGCAATCTCATCTCCGGAGGACGGAAACTGGAAGCAAGCGGCGAAGGTAGTCTTCCCATGCCCGAACGCTGGCCGTCCCGTTTGGCCTCACCTTTCGCACGAACCATGGCTACGCGTATGCTGCGAGTGCATGCTCGCTTCATCACCGCAGCCGGCAAAGATTGGCCCGAAGTACTCGACGCCATAAGGGCCATAGCGGCACAGCAAAGTCCGTCGGCGTTTGACACATTCGGGCAAATACTTACCCCCGCATTTGAACGCACCGCCGTGATATTGGGCCGTACTCTGGCGACGGTTAGATCGGCGCGACTGGCCATAATGATCGAGCGTTACAGGCATGCCAGAGGTAAATTGCCGCAGTCTCTTGCTGAAATTGAAACTGAAACCGCACAGAAGTCGCCGCTCGACCCGTTCACGGGCAAAATCCTCATCTACCGAAAGACCGATGACGGCTACAAGGTCTTCAGCCTCGGTGACGACCGGAAGGAAAATACCCACGAGGAACTCAATAGAGGTGATGTTGCGGACTGGGGCGTGCACATTCGCCTCTTGCCGGCACCGCCTGAATAATTATCTTATATTTCGCGCCGGGCCGATTCGCCGCCTTGGTAAAGCAGTGATTACTGAACTGCGACAATTACCTTTCGCCGGCGCGGGCCGTCGAACTCGCAGAAGTATATACCCTGCCAGGTTCCCAGCACGAGTCTGCCTTCTCGGAGGAGCACCTGCGTCGAGCATCCCATGATCGAGCTTTTGACATGGGCGGCGCTGTTGCCCTCACCGTGACGGTAGAATGACCGGTGCCAGGGAACGGTTACGTCCAATGCCGCAAGTATGTCGTGGACGACCGACGGGTCTGCGTTCTCGTTGATGGTTACCCCGGCGGTGGTGTGAGTTACATAGACCGTTACCACCCCGTCGGCGATGCCGGTCTCGCCTACCGCCTCGGCTACGCAATCGGTAATGTCGATCATCTCGTCGCGCTTGGAACTGTGGATTTCAACGGTCTTTGTTTCCATGGCACCACCAATACAACAACGGGAACCGGTTTTCAACTGTTTGAGAGGTGATTTTACCAATTGGCTGGCTTGCAAATGAATCCACCGAAGCCATCAGGGAACTTTGCCTGGAATTGGGTCTTGCGAATTAGTTCATTGGGAAGGATACGCGCCTTATCGGCTGCTGCACGCAATTCCACTGCAGTCGCTCGCTCGGGATTTCTGGCCGGTATATAAACGATTACCTGTTTTCCCGGACAAATTTCTTTGACCAGATTAACTGCCGGAACCAGATCCGAATCGCCACTGACAAGGACAAAACGGTCACATGCATCTTCCCAACAGTATCGAGCCATTCTCAGTGCAATCTGAACGTCGGTTCGTTTTTCCTCCGGCATTTTGAATAACCTTTCGCCGGAAAAATCACATACCTTTACGCCGCATGTGATAGTTTTGAGTTTGAACTTCCCGAAAACAATCTCGACTTTAGGAAGCGTCGCCAAGGCTCTGAGATAGGTCATCTGGTGAGCGTGATGCGAACCCGATATCTCAGCGGTAAAATAATAAACCGTCTGAATATCGTCGTGTGAAAGGAGCAGTTCGAAGTACCGTTGCAGATTAAGCCACTTGAATTTGGTGTCTTTTACCGCCCCGTAGTAAAGATTGAACCCGTCAACATAAACGTTTGTCCGCATGGCACTTATATCCCAAATAAAATGGGCAGCCCTATAGGCT
>JAXHSV010000205.1:0-5473 GCA_034190305.1 Planctomycetota bacterium
GTCGTGCTGGGGCGGATATTCCTGCTGACGACGAACTGGCCGATCTGGCCGATGGCGCTGGCGGGCGTGCTGCTTGCTGAAGCGATGCTCTGGCTTTATGAACTGGAGAGGAGAATCGTCCCTCGCAGGGCCGGTTTGATCCTGACGGGGTTGAGGCTGACGCTGCTGGCGCTGGTGATACTAATGCTTCTCCAGCCGGTTATAGCGTCGGCCTGGAGTGAAACCACCAGGCGCACCCTTGCGGTGCTTGTGGACGAATCGGTCTCGATGCGAATTTCCGACGGTAAAAACCTCGCGCCGCACGAGTTGCTTCGCCTGGCGGAAAGTTTTGCCGTCCCCGCTGCTCACAGACCCTGGCGACTCGACGAAAACGCCGCTGTGTTACGGAC
The DNA here is from genome assembly GCA_034190305.1 of Planctomycetota bacterium. GTDB lineage: Bacteria > Planctomycetota > Phycisphaerae > SM23-33 > SM23-33 > JAUWNJ01. The sequence goes on from JAXHSV010000205.1 coordinate 390, forward strand.
AATCAGGGGTGAAGTGCTGGGCGAACTGGCCTGGATGGACCGGCTTGCCGAGGCTCTCGGTAAAAGCAGCACCAAGGCCGTCGCCACGCAACTGTCAAACCGACGGTCGGCGCTGCATGAGAAAATAACCGCATGGTCCGACGCCGTCGCCGGGCAGATTAAGACCGTAGAGACGCTGCTGCGGGACACGCCGGGCTTATCCGAACCTCTTCGGGCGGCGCTGCTGGACGCCAAGGCGCAGATGAGCAGGCGGGTTCGAAGCGGGCTTCTCGCAGCGGCTGGGTGGACGCATGACGAAAACGCCGCCGCCCTGGACGGCAATTTCAACCGGCTGCGAACGGCTCTTAGGCAGGCGTCGGCGGGTCTGGAAGGCGCCTGCCCGGCGCTGGAGCGGACGAGCGTGGAAATGGATGAATCGCCTTACAAACAACTTTCTCCCGCAGACCGCTACGCCGTCGATGCCGTGGGCGGGCTTACCCGGCTGGAACTTGCCAAAGCCGTACTCGTACACAACGGCAGCGACAATAAAAGCATCCTGGAACACCTCACCGAGCAGTACGACGTCAAGGTCTATACTTTCGCGTCCGATCTGACCGAAGCAGTTCCCTCCGGCTGGGCCGACCCTATCGCCTTGGTTTCGAAACGGACGGAATCCGGACCGGCAGAACCGCCCACCACAGCGGGCCCGTCAGGGCAAGACGCCGATGATCGTAACAAAAGAACCGATCTCGCCGGTGCGTTGCGAAAGGTCTTATCCGAGATCGGCATCGACAACCCTGCCGACCGGCAGGAAGGCATTGCCGGGGTGCTCGTACTGACCGACGGACAGGACAACAGCAAATCCGACGCCGGCCCCAGCGCTCGCGCCCTCGGCGGAGCAGGAGCCGCTTTTTGCGCGGTGGCGATTGGCGCCGACAAACCGCCGCCGGACGCAGCCGTCGTCTCAATCGAAGCGCCGGAAACAGTCTGTCTGGCCGATAAGATGTTCATTAATGCCGAGTTGAAACTTGACGGACTGAAAGGCAAAACCGTTTGCGTCAAACTCATGCGAGGCTCCGAGCAGGTCGATTCCCGAAACATCCGAATCGGCCGCGACGTCTTTCGCACCCACATACAACTGGGCGACGAACCCAAAACCACAGGCCTGCACATGTACCGCATCGAAATCGATCACTGTGAGGGCGAAGTGTTCACGGATAATAATTCATATTCGCTGGCGCTGTCGGTTACGGATGATAAAACGAAGGTGCTGATGGTCGATTCTCGCCCCCGGTGGGAATTCCGGTACCTCAAAAACCTCTTCACGGGGCGGGATAAAACCGTTCGCCTGCAATATGTCCTGACGGACCCGGACAGATTCTCAGGCCAGTCGCCCCGCGATATTATACCGGCTTCGGTAAATCGACCGTCCGGCGATTCCGAAGCCACCGCCCTTCCGGAAGATCAGGCCGAATGGATGAAATTCGACGTGATTATCATCGGAGACGTACCCGCCAGGGAATTTTCCGTCCACGACGTCCGTAATATCCGCAGGTTCGTAACCGACCGCGGCGGAACGGTTATTTTCGTTTCCGGAGCGAACTTCATGCCGAAGAATTTCGCCGACACGGAACTGGCCGAACTCATCCCGCTCCGCCTGACCGGGCAGGACAAGTCCGCTCGAATCCCGACCGGCGGTTTTCGCATTGCTCTGACGCCCGTCGGAACAGAACATGTAATAAGTCGCCAGGACGTCGAACCGGAAAAATCTTTAAAGGTCTGGAAATCATTTCCCCCGATCTTCTGGCGAAGTTCGTACACACAGGCAAGCCCCGCCGGAACCGTCCTCGCCTGCGCGATTGATTCCGACGCCCCCGCCTGGCTGACCGGTACGCCTTCGGACGAAGGTCCGGCGTCGAATCCGCAAAGCCTTCTGAAACGCAGAGAAAAATATTACCGCAACAACGCCCTGATCACGACGGCTTCACACGGACTTGGAAAGGTAATGATCCTCGGCTTCGACCGCACATGGCGCATGCGTTATCGCACCGGCGACGTCCATCACCACAAGTTCTGGGGGCAGGTCATTCGCTGGGCCACTGCCGGAAAACTCCCCGCCGGCACCCGCCTGGTGAAACTCGGAACCGACAAGACGCGTTATCGCCCACGAAGCCGACCGATCGTACGGGCGCGTATCGTACGCGAGGATTTCTCCCCGGTAATAACAAACCAACTCGCGGTGAAAGTCTTTCGCAGGAACAAATCCATCGCCCGCTTCGCTATGAAATATGTCAAGGACTCACCCGGAATGTACACCGCGCAACTGGATGAACTACCGGCTGGGGCTTATCGCCTTGAACTGGCGGGCCCGGTTATCTCCGAACTGCTTGCTATCGACGGCGCTGAGAAGGTTTCCACTGAAATATCCGTGGACCCGTCTTCGCCGACTGAACAGATAGAACTCGCCGCCAATCGGGACCTTTTGGGTCGCCTGGCCGGGCTTAGCCATAACGGCGTGGTCATGCCCGCCTGCCGGGCTCGTCGGGTGCTCCAGGCCCTTCCGGCGGGAAAAATAACCAGGAAACATCGCCGACAATTTCTGTTGTGGGATTCATGGGTCCTGCTGGTGCTGTTCTGCACCGTCGCCGCAGCAGAGTGGATCCTCCGAAAACGAGTCGGATTGACATAGTAGTTTTTTATAACCGAAGACGTAAATTCGTGTCGTTTTTTCGACACAGAGACACAGAGGAACAGAGAAAATGAACCTTTGTTTTTTCTTTCTATTTTATGACCCTCTGCGTCTCTGTGTCGCATCAGTCTTTTCGCAGCTTTAATGGTGATAGACAAGCAATGGAGATCGGCAAAATGACCCTTGTAACCGCTGAAAACAATTCGTTGCCGGCGCCGATCGAAGCAACGCTTCGGAATCTTATCCGGCGCGCCCGAGCGGCGATTATCGTTCGCGGCGTGCTGCTGACGCTGGCGGCGGCGATTCTGGCAATGCTGGCATCGATGGGCATCGCGGTTATTTGGCTGCCGACGGAAACCTGGCAGCATTATGCACTGACTTTTCTCTGGCTTGGAGTCGCTGCGGCTGCGGCATCGGCATGGCTGATCCGGCCGCTGGCGAAGAGTTTTTCACTGGCGGGTATCGCCCGCGTTATCGAGCAGCGACATCCGGAATTGCAGGAGCGTATCAGTTCGACTGTCGAGTTGCTCAGCAGCGGCGATTCACCGGAGATTCGCGGTTCGCAGACCCTCATCGACGCCCTGGTCGCCGAAGCCGTCGGCGACGCCCGCGCCGTCCGGGCCAAGCGCGAGATAACCTTCCGAAAGGTCCGCCCGCCGTTGTATGTCCTGGGCGGGGCTGTGGCTGTTATCGTGATCCTGCTGTCGCTTTACCCCAGGCCCGTGGGCAGGCTACTGGCCAAGACCGTCGCGCCGTACCTGAACCTGCCGAACATATACGCCGACAGCCTGCGAATCACCCCCGGCGACTGCGTCCTCGCCGAAGGAATGCCTCTGGATGTAACGGTTTCAGTGGCACGCTCCGACGAGGCGCCGCGGGCAAAGGTTCGCTCGGTAAGTGTGAGAATCGAGCGAACCGGCGGAACGAAAAACACTTTCAAGATGACCGCAATGCCGGACGGATCTTTTATCTATACATCAGGCCCGCTCTCGGTGGACGGGCCGTGGGGCGAGACCTTCCGATACCGTATCGGCGCCGGCGATGCTCGCAGCCAATACTACCGGGTAGAAGTCGTCCCTCGACCGACCGCTCGAAGTATCGAGGTGGGTTACAAGTATCCCGAATACATGCATCGGCCCGATACGGCGATGCTCGCCGGTTCCGGCCGGATCGCAGGTCCAGCCGGAGCGATCGCCACCGTCCGAGTTCATCTGAATAAGCCGACAAGCGGCGCCGAACTGTCTATCAATGAAACCGCCGCGAAAATAACGCAGGTCGATCCTTCCACCTACACCTTCAGCCACAACCTCAGCAAAGAGGCCGGCGGAAAATGGAAACTGGTGTTGACCGACGAGCACGGCTTCAGGAGCGACCCGCTCGGAGGTGAGATAATAGTCAAACCCGACGCGCCGCCGAACGTTCGCATACTCCAGCCGGAAGGGCAAAATAATTTGAAGCTTCGCCCGAACGACCGACTGACTGTAACAGGAAGTCTCGCCGACGATTTCGGCATCAGCCGTTCAGATTTGCTGATCTCAATCGACGGGCGGGAACGAAAAACCATCAAACTGAACGTCGCCGCTGCAACCGCTCCGGCCCGGACCGGACCCACCAGCCTGACCGCCTCGACCACTCTAAACCTTGCATCACTGGACCTCGCCGGCGCTAGGCGGGTAACTTTTCGGGTCCGTGCATGGGACAACCTGCCGGAGACCCTCGGCGGGCCTCAGGAAGGAACCTCCCAAACTCGAACAATCGAACTGGACGTAAAAGCGCCCGTGTACGCCTTCCAGGTGCAATTGGCGCTGGACATCAGACTGCGAGAGGCGCTGCGGAAAATCTACGAGCAACTCCAGTCCGCCAAAAAAATCTCCGAACCGCTGCGCCGCTCCATGCCGAGCACTAAGGAACTCACAGGCGAGACGACCGGTAAAATCGACCGTATGCGCCAGAACCTGCTGTCGGCGGAGGAAACTTCCCGCAGACTTGCCGAACTCGCAGCCGGAACATATCCGAAGGTGTCGGAAAAATTGACCAAACTGGCCGACGATCATATCGGAAGGGCGCGCGAACTGGCCGGTCTGGTGAAAATTACCGATTCTCAGAAACAACGAGGCGAACTTGCCGACGAAGCGGATTTCCAGATCGACCGCGCCCTGGCTGTCGTTTCGGAATTGCTCAAGGAACTGCACGTACTGACGAGCCTCGCCGAGCGGGCAGTGGCGCTGGAGGAACTCGCCAGGCGACAGGAGGAACTCGCCGACGCCACGGGGGCCCCAAATCGCAATACGTCGCTATTTGGGGGCCCCAAAACGCCGACCACCCAGCCCGGCGCCGAAGGGCTTCGCGAACTTTCAGACCGGCAATGGCAACAGGCGCAGCGACAGGTGGCTGCAGATGCCGCCCAGATGGTCCG
>JAXHSV010000206.1:0-5441 GCA_034190305.1 Planctomycetota bacterium
ATCAGAAATGACGAACAAGTTATAACGCCAGACCCAGCCCAGCCATTGCCATGGCTGGGCTGTAATGTCCGCTCTTCGACCGATTTTGCGAAAACCTGCGTTTGTCCGCTTTCGGAACTTATCACAACACACTTGACGCTATCTTTAATGCGATAGCGTCAAGTATGTTGTGTAATTTCTTCGATCATCTGAGGGTGTCCTGGAGGCCGATGCCCGAAGCCCAATCATTGTACCGGTAGGGCTTCGGGCAGGTAAGCAGGCAGGTGGCCGGCGCCGGCTGGGCAGGCAGGGCTTGGATGGTTCCGGGATAGTCTGGAGCACCGGCTGGTGCTTTCCGAGCCGACGTACCCGGTAGCGCTTTCTGCGTCGCCGTACCGGCGACTGCTAAACAGATTGCCGATTACTTTTCAACAAGGGCAGGGATATTTACGTTCTTCGCTTCGCTACAGATGAAAACATGACTAAAATCGTAACAGGCGCTATACACTATCAGGTATGTCTCAGAATTCATCAGGGCCGCTTATGTCAGAACTAAAAGTCATTTCGGATATGCATCCTACCGGTGATCAGCCTGCGGCCATCGGGCAATTGACGGAAAATATCCGCCGCGGCGACAAGTACAACGTCCTGCTTGGCGTTACCGGTTCGGGAAAGACCTTCACGATGGCCCACGTCATCGCCAATATCGGCAAACCCACGCTGGTCATATCGCACAACAAGACGCTGGCTGCCCAACTCTACGAGGAATTCAAGGACCTGTTCCGTCAGAACGCCGTGGAATACTTCGTCAGTTATTACGATTACTACCAGCCTGAGGCGTACATTCCTCAGCGCGACATCTACATCGAAAAGGACGCCTCTCGCAACGAAGACCTCGACCGCCTGCGACTGGCAGCCACTACGAGCCTGATGAGCCGGCGGGACGTTGTCGTAGTGGCGAGCGTTTCGTGCATCTTCGGTCTGGGCAGCCCGGAAGAATACAAACGGATGGTCGCGCCCGTCCGCGTCGGCGATTATATCGAGCGCGACGAACTGCTGCGGAAATTTGTCGATATGCAGTACGACCGCAACGACGTGGACTTCCGGCGCGGCACGTTCAGGGTTCGCGGCGACACGGTGGAGATATATCCGGCCTACGAGCAGTTCGCCTATCGCATCGAGATGTTCGGCGATGCAATCGAAGCGGTGCGACTGATCCACCCGACCACCGGCGAGGCGCTCAGCAGCGTCGAATCGGCCTTTATATTCCCCGCCGTTCATTACGTCGCGCCGGAAGAGACGCTCGAACGAGCGGCAGTGAGCATCAAGACCGAACTCGACGCCCGGCTGATCGAACTCCGCAATGCCGGAAAACTGCTGGAATCGCAGCGTCTGTCGGCCCGGACGCGATACGACATCGAGATGATGGTCGAGGTCGGTTATTGTCCGGGAATCGAGAATTATTCCCGCCATCTGGACGGCCGGGCCCCCGGCGATAAACCTTACACGCTGATGGACTATTTCGGGGATGATTTCCTGTTGATTATCGACGAATCACACGCGACGGTCCCGCAACTCCGCGCGATGTTCAACGGCGACAGATCGCGAAAGGAAGTGCTGGTCGAGCACGGCTTCCGGCTTCCTTCGGCGATGGACAATCGCCCGTTGCGATTCGATGAACTGGAAGCGATCTGGAAGCAGGTCGTCTTCGTTTCGGCTACGCCCGGACCTTACGAGATGGAACTGACCGGAGGGGAAATCGTCGAGCAAATTATCCGCCCGACGGGCCTGGTCGATCCGCCGATCGAGGTTCGCCCCGCAGAGAACCAGGTGGCCGACCTGCTGGCCGAAATCCGCAGCCGGGTGTCCGCCAGACAGCGAACGCTGATAACCACTCTGACAAAGCGCCTGGCAGAAGACCTCGCAGAGTACATCAGCGCCGAGGGCTTCCGATGCAAGTACCTTCACAGCGAGATCGACACGCTGGACAGGATCGAAATCCTCCGCGACCTGCGCGAGGGTAAATTCGACGTGCTGGTGGGAGTGAACCTGCTTCGAGAGGGGCTGGACCTTCCGGAGGTCTCGCTAGTGGCGATCCTCGACGCCGACAAGGAGGGTTTCCTTCGGTCGGAAACATCGCTGGTTCAGACGATAGGCCGGTGCGCTCGAAACATAGACGCTAATGTTTTTCTGTATGCCGACCGGGTTACCGAATCGATGAAGAGGGCAATGGCGGAGACTCACCGCCGGCGCGAAGTGCAACTGGCCTACAATTCCGAGCACGGGATAACGCCGCAGACCATCGTCAAGGCGATTCGCTCGACTCTTTCCGAGCAGGTTTCCGCCCGCAGGACCGCTCGTAACGCCATCGGCGCAAGCGAGGACGAATACGACCGCGAGCAGGTCATAGCCGAACTGGAGGGTCAGATGCTCGAAGCCGCCGAGGCCCTTGAATTCGAAAAGGCAGCCGCCATCCGCGACGAGATCGCCGAACTGAAAGGCGCCGAAATACAGAAGCAAACACGAAAGAAACCGCCTCATAGGGGCAGGCGGAAAGCGCGAAGAAAATGGAAGAAAAGATAATGCTGTACCGCCCCTGAAGGGGCTGATTATGTAGCAGGAAATTCGTATCCCACGGCTTCCGCCGTGGGCTGACATGGGTCGTCGCTTCGCAACTTATTGAACGGCAGCCAATCTGTGTTACACGGAGAAGACAGTGGGTCTTTTTAATCAGGTATTCCCGGCCAAACTGAGGGAGAGGCTTCGAAATAAAGCCGAGTCGCCCAACGCAACGGACGACGTGCGAGCCATTAATAAACGATTAAATGGAAACCATCCATTTCTGCAAACGTGGCGAATTCACCTTTCAGCATGGTTGGACTTCTGTGAGGAACATGTGGGACTTGATCGAGACAGGATGAGAAGACTGCAAATCTTGGACGACTGGCGGTCTTGGAATCAGATTCTAAACGAATTACGAATTCCGTATTTTCTTGCCCGCGTATATGGTATGCGCATTGATTATATAAAGTCTTTTCAAGGCAATCGGACAGCCGATGTTCAAGCGACAAGCGGGAAGACTGTTATTAACGTCGAGGTCAAAACTCCAGGGCAAGAACCACCTATTGTACACCGAGGCGCAAGGTGGCTTGGTAAAGACACGCGTTCCATAGAACAAGCCCTCCGCGCCGCGAATAAGCAGTTTTCGCACGGCAAACACAATGTACTCGCCATCGGGACACATCTTCTCGAAGTTCCTCAAGTCCAACGAAATGACATTTTTGTGTCTGAAGCGATATATGGCCATGAGGTGATTGCCTCTACAGTTGATACAAGAACTGGGAGGGCCATTGATGAACCCCATACCGAGTTCATGCCGGATGGCAGGCTCCAGCATAACAGGTTTACAAGAATCGGAGCGGTACTTGTCTTTGGTGATGGATATTCCATTGCGACGAAGAAACGCCGCCGCGCCAGACATAAGTATCACTGCACTGTCTATCACAATCCTTATGCAGAGATGCCGATTCCTTATGAGATGTTTTGGGGGACGAAGCAATTACTCTTTGATGAACACGGCCGCTCATATTGGAAATGGCCAGACGGTATTACGTACACTTTCGGGGGTTATTGACCCTATGTTCTGCAACTGTTATTCACATGTCAGCCCACGGCGGAAGTGGGTAAAAGATGGGTCACAAAGCAATCAAGCCCCTTCAGGGGCTGATTTGGATTAGTGTGACTCTTTCTTACGGCTCCCGCCGTGGGCTGACATGTTAGGTCCTGACGGGCTTGACTACAAACACCTGCTGAACAACCATCCTCCGGTTCTGTGTAAGCGTGTAACCTCCAACGACAATCGGCCTGTCGAAATGAGATGCGCCTTACACCTGAAGGAAATGTGCAGTGCTGAAAAATTCGGATTTTACTGTTGACAATTCACTACATCGTGTTATGATGTAGCGTATTGTTAAGTAGTCTCTAAGGATTGTTGCTTTGCGGACATGGGTTTCACAATTACGTAAGGGCCTGGTCGAGTTGAGTGTTATGGCTGCGCTGCGGGACGGCGAGGCGTACGGTTATCAGATACTCCAGCGCCTGACAGTGACTGAAGAATTGGCGACCACCGAAAGCGCGGTCTATCCGATCCTTGCAAGGCTGGCGCGTGACGGGCTTGTGAAGGTCCGCGCCGCGCCGTCGCCGACAGGCCCGCCGAGACGGTACTACCGCCTCACGCCTGAGGGAAAGGCGCGTCTCAAGGAAATGAGCCTCTACTGGAAAGGAATCATCGCAGCCGTAAATAATCTTTTGCAGGAGAAGACGAGATGATGGACGAAACCAACGAGTTGAACCGTGATGTTCGCGGGCGGATCGACGCACATCTTGACGCCATCGACGCGGCGCTGAGCGCCGCCGGGATGTCTCGCAGCGAAAGACGGAGCATTACCGACGATGTCGAAGCGCAGGTGCTGGAGATGCTCTCTTCGCGCGCCGGACCGTCGCCGACACTCGCCGATACCGAAGCCGTTCTGGCCGAACTGGACCCGGCTGAAGCCTATGCACGCGAAGATTTTGCACCACCTCCGCTGTCGGCGCCACCGGCGCCGATGCCCGTGCCCCCCAGGTCGAGATTCTCCCGCACTGCAATCCTCGGCGCAATCTGGGCCGGACTGTTCTTTGCCATTCTGGTTCCCGCCGCGGCGCTTTGGTCATATCGGTCAACCAGAGTGTCGAGCAGGTCCAGGCTGGTCGCCGCGCACGCACAGTCAAGGCGGTCGGTGGAAATCAAGGAAAAGCGGCCGGAATCCGCCATCACCCAGCCGAGCGCTATATCTCCCGCTGGAGCAACATACGTGCAGACATCGGCAGCTAAGCCTGCTGGCGCAAGACCGGTAAAACGCGGTCTGCGAATATCTATATTCTTCGGTCTGATTCTGTTTTTGCCGGCGATTCTGATCCTGGGTGCTCCGGTAGGAACGACGATTCTGGGGCTTGTTGCAATCTCACAGATTCGCCGCTCTGCCGGGCGGTTGTACGGGCTGGGCCTGGCGTTGTTCGATGCGATTGTTTTCCCGCTGTTGCTGCTGGATGTCGCCATTTTCGGCTTGTGGTTTGTCGTGCTCCAGAATCGGGTGATAGGGCGTTCCTTGGCTCTATGGGTTATTCTTGTCATTGCGGTCGTAACTTGTCTGATCGTGGATTTTCTGCTGGTCCGGTGCGCCTGGCGTTCGATCAAGAAGCCGCAACCAGCATCAGCGTAAAAGACCGACGGATAGCAAACCGACGGATAGCTATCCGTCGGCTTTGCTGACTACTGTAATTAATTGTTAATCGTCCTGCCCCGAAATTTCCCGAAAAATTACTGTTGTCATAACCCAAAGTCTATCCTATAACAATAACTGACTGACCGGTCAGTCAGGCGGGTTGGTGGTGTTGTACGAGCCGCGACCGTTAGGGAGCGG
>JAXHSV010000207.1:0-5429 GCA_034190305.1 Planctomycetota bacterium
GCGGAACTGGAGACCCGAAATGATCGCTTTCGAACAGGTCTGTAAGACGTATCCGGGAGGCACGGAGGCTGTGCGCGACCTGACGCTCGAAGTGACCGAGGGGGAGACACTCGTGTTGTTGGGCACCAGCGGCAGCGGCAAGACCACGACGATGAAGATGGTCAACCGGCTGATCGAAACGACTTCGGGCCGAATCTTGATCGACGGTCGTGATGTCATGGAGCAGGATGTGATCGAACTGCGGCGGCGGATAGGGTACGCCATTCAGCACATCGGGCTGTTCCCCCACATGACCATCGGCGAGAACATAGCGGTGGTTCCGAAACTGCTGCAATGGTCCCGTCCACAAATCGATGAACGGATCGACCAACTGCTTGAAATGATGGGCCTGGAGGCAGGTGAGTTTCGAGATCGTTTCCCCTCCCAACTCAGCGGCGGGCAGAAACAACGCGTCGGCGTCGCCCGCGCCCTGGCGGCTGATCCGCCCATCGTCCTGATGGATGAGCCGTTCGGGGCCCTGGACCCGATCACGCGGGAGCAGTTGCAAAATGAGTTCCTCGAACTGGAATCGGAAATCCAGAAGACTATCATCTTCGTAACGCACGATGTGTTCGAGGCGGCGAAGATGGGCGACCGTGTAGCGCTGCTGGACGCAGGCAGGCTTCAGCAACTCGCCACGCCGCAGGAACTGGTCGAAAGCCCGGCAAACAAATTCGTTGATCAATTCCTTGGTCAGCATCGATTCCAGCTCTCGCTACTGACCCAAACGGTCAAATCAATCGGCACCGCGGCAGTACGCCCGGGCCAGAAACCCGTCTCGCGGCCTGCCGAGTCTGTCTCCTTACGATGCTCGCTGGTCGAAGCGCTGGACATGTTCAAGAGAACCGGCAAGGCAACGCTGCCAATCTACGATCAAAAAAAGTACATCGGTGATCTGGTCAAAAAACACCTTCTCGGCATTATCACAAAGTTGCTGGGTGAAACCGAAGGCCCGTCAAGCGAAACCGGAGGTGAGGCATGATCGGCGTGGCCGGGTTTTTTGCTGAATACGGGCGGGAAATGCTCCAGAGCACACGAGAGCATATGGTCCTGACGCTGATCGCCATGCTCATCGCCTGCGCTATCGCCATACCGTTGGGGATACTGCTGGCCCGGTCTCGCTTGAAATTTCTGGTCAACATCATCATGGGTCTGGTCAACGTTATCCAGCCAATCCCGTCGCTGGCTTTGGTCGCATTGACCGTGGTGATCTTCTACTTGATCAACCAGTTTCTGGGTGTCCACGCCCTGGCCACGCTGGGCATGGCCCCGGCCATGGTCGCCCTGGTCGCCTATGCCCTGCTGCCGATTCTGCGTAACACCTACACGGGAATCCGCCAGGTTGACCAGGCTGTTGTGGAGGTAGCCACCGGAATGGGTATGACACAGCGGCAGATTCTCTTTTCGGTTCAATTGCCCCTTGCCCTGCCATTTATCATGGCCGGCATTCGAATCTCCACGGTTTGGACAATCGGCGTAGCAACGCTCGTTTCATTGGTCGGTGCCGGCGGGCTGGGAGATTTGATCTTCCGAGGGCTGAGCAATTACCGCATACACTTGATCCTGGCGGGCGCGGCCCCGGCGGCTGCGCTCGCCTTGATATTCGACTGGCTTCTGGGACGCCTGGAGAAATGGCTTACGCCGGGAGAATTCCAAGAGGCAAAGGTTTAGATAAAGATTTGGAGAATGTCGTGTCCACAAAAACAAAGTTTCTGATCCTTGCTGTTATCGTAGTGGCCATTGCCGGAACGCTGACTGTGACAAAGATATTCCTCGTTGAACATGATGTCCTTATCGGGGGAAAGGACTTCACTGAACAGTCGGTTCTGGGCGAGATGCTCGCGATTCTTATTGAGGAAAACACGGACCTGACAGTTGGCCGCAAACTCTACCTCGGCGGCACAATGATCTGCTTCAATGCTCTCAATGCCGGCGACCTGGACCTGTACGCCGAGTACACCGGGACAGGACTGGTGAACATCCTCAAGCGTAACGTTATCAATGATCCGCAGCAAGCCTACCTGGCCGTTAGGAAGGATTTTGAGAAGAAATATGGCCTGATCTGGCTCAAGCCGTTCGGATTCAACAACACCTACACACTGACGATGCGAAGAGGACATGCGGAGAAACTGGGCATTCGCAGCTTCTCCGACCTTGCCGCGTACGTCAGGAAACAGAAGGAGGCTGAATCCGGAGACCGCCTGACCGCCGGATTCACCGCCGAGTTTATCGAAAGGCCCGATGGGCTCAAGGGATTGTGCAAGGCCTATGATCTGGAGTTTGAAAGCGAGCCGATGCAAATGGATCCCGGCCTGATGTACAAGGCCTGCGCCGACGGCGACGTTGACGTGATTTGCGCGTTCGCTACAGACGGTCGAATTGCCGCGTATGACTTGTTTGTGCTAAAAGACGATAAGAGGTTCTTCCCGCCGTACTACGCCGCTCCGCTTATTCGAGCCCAAACGCTAGCCAGGCACCCGGAACTGGAAGAGATTCTTAACCGCCTTGCGAACAAACTCAACAACGAGACGATGCGAAAACTGAACTTGCAGGTGGACCGCGAGGACAATCCTCGGCGGGCGCGGGACGTTGCGCGGGACTTCTTGATCGACGCCAGTCTAATCCCCTCCAAAGGTGGGGCCGAACGGTAAAAGATGCAAAATAAGTCAACAGAAACGAAGAAAAAGGAGAAAACTAAAGCATGGCAGGAATCGCAGGAACAATCGGAAGCACGCAACAACCGGGTATGACTGAGCGCATGCTTGAAGTAATAGAGCATCGCGGGCCGGACACGGTCAGGGCCCACCGCACTCGCCAGTTCTATGGGGGAGTCCGAACCTCGGACCTGTCGTCAGTACGGGGTGATGGCTTTGCTCGGGATGGTAACCTGGCGATTCTGTTTGACGGTGAAATCTACAACGCCCGCACAGCCGGGCAGTCCGACGCCGAGGTCGCCCTTGGGCTTTACAGAAAGTACGGTCGAACGTTTGCGGCGTACCTGGAAGGCGTCTTTGCCTGCGCTGTCTGCGACGGCAACACCACCCTTCTCGCGCGAGATGCCGTTGGTGTCCGCCCCTTATACTGGGGAACGACCAACGGCGGAGACTTGTGCTTCGCCTCGGAGGCCAAGGCACTGGTCGGGGTGTCTGAGGACGTAGCGGAGCTTCCGCCGGCGACAACCCACTCCAGCAAGACCGGCCCGGCGGGCTACTTTCCCCGGTATCCGGCCGTTGCAATGAGCCAGAGGTTCGAGAATGCCGTCAGGTTGCTTCAGGGGTGTTTGACCCGGGCTGTGGCTAGGCGGCTTGAAGACGGAGCCGTCGGTGCGTGCCTTCTCAGCGGCGGCTTGGACAGTTCGATCATCGCCGCCATCGCCAAGGAGTTGGGAGCCGACATCCCGCTGGTTACTGTCGGCATCGAAGGTGCTCCGGACTTGGAAAACGCCAAGGTCATGGCCAAGCACCTTGGTATGGAACACCACATCTTTGACTATGACGCCGAGCAGATTCGCCAGGCCGTGCCGCGTGCCGTTTGGATGTTAGAATCCTTCGACGAAGATTGCGTCAGCGGAACGATATCCAATCTCTTCGCCTCTGCCAAGGCTCGCCAGTTCACTAACTGCATTCTCAGTGGTGAGGGCGGCGATGAACTGTTCGGCGGATACCATCTCCTCAAGGACCTGCCAACCGAGGCTGAACGGTTGAAGATGATGGACCGCCTGATCGCGATTGCTCACAACACCGCTTTGCAACGGCTCGACCGGGCCATGATGGGCAACTCCATCAACTACCGCACTCCGTTCATTGACACGGCTGTGATAGCGCTCAGCCTTCAAATCCCCGTCCGGTGGAAGATTCACGATGCCGGTAACGGCAGAGAAGTCGAGAAGTATATTCTGCGAGAAGCATTCAAAGATCTGCTCCCCGAGAAAATATACCAGCGAGAAAAACTGCGTTTCTCCGCCGGAACGGGCACAGATAATCTGATGGACAAGGTCGCCGAGGGGCAGGCCGATGCCGATACGGATGATTTCAACAAAGCAAACCGCAAAACCCCCGAAGGCTATACCCTCAATTCGCCCAAGGAAATGTGGTACTACAACCTATTCAAGCAGCAGTTCCCCGCACCTTGTTTTGAGAGGCTCGTGGGACGATGGGACCCCGGCAAGTAATTTGCGTATCTCAGCACCCAGTTGAACACCCAGCCGGGGGCCGTCCACTCGGAGATGTCCACGTAGTTCGCCCAAATCCAGCAGCAGTCGCCCGCCCATGTCGGCCCTTCCCAGGCTTCGCACCAGAAGAGCGTATCCGGATGCATCTGTATCAGGCCGCTTTTCCAGAAGGGGTTGCCCAGGCACGCGCCGGCAATGGCGAGGCTCGCATCGTCCTGGTCGGTTGTAATGCACGGCGAGCAGTGCGTGATGCAGTCAGTCGCCAGAACGCCGCCGGTGGGTCTGGTAAGAATCTTGCCGCCTTCGGCTTTTATCGTATCGGGCATCGCTACACCTCGCACGGGCCGGTATTGAAGGCGACGGACCGCACCTCAGCCGAGACCACGACAAGTCGGCCGATGGAGTCATACGTCGGCGTGCGGATGAACTGATAGACCGGGTCGCCGGAATTGCCGGACCAGTAGAGCCGAATGGCCTTGAACTGGACGCCGTCGTAGCCGGCTGGCTGGTTATCGACGTCCCATTCTCCCATGTCGGCTGTCTCGCCGCTGCCGCCGAGGACCTTGGGATTCTCGTGCGTGCCGATGGAAGGAACGCCGAGCCGCACGACGGCCCACACCTCACCGGTGCCGGATTCGGCCCAGAGGATCAGCGCCGCACCTGTCAGGCCGCTCTGAAGACTACCAGTCACGCCGTCATTCACGTCGGCGAATCTGTGATTCGCGTCGATGACGTTGATCTTCACCGGGCAGACGCCATGCGCGAACGCCCGGCCAATCTCACCGTCGGCCAGCGGCTCTGTGAGGATTACGAATTTACCGATGTGATTTGCCTTGGCTGGTGTGACGCCGCGCAGTGCAAGGCGATTCTTGAACTCGTCCTCGTTGTCCGTTGGTGTGATAACGGGAAAGTCGATACCGAGAACGGCGAAGCGGTTCTGGTCGTAGTCGCTGGCGTTCTTGACAAGGATAATCCCGCTGGAACGGAAGGTCTGTTGGGCGTTCTGACGCGCCGCCTGTTGGCGACTGCGGAAGTCACGAGCCGCGTCGATGAATATATTGAACGTCTGGGCCGGTATCTTCAGCGGATCGCCGGACTGGACTTTCTTCAGCTGGCTGGACATATTCCCATAGCCTCATGAGTGGTGTAAGTAATTGTGTGTAAGTTCATGGATTGATGTTGATCGTGTCATCCGGCTGGAGCGTAGGCGAGCGTAGCG
>JAXHSV010000208.1:0-5427 GCA_034190305.1 Planctomycetota bacterium
CGGAAAGCAACTTCGGCGACAGGCGGCTGATCTTGGAATAGCGGACCGCGTAATATTTGCCGGGCGACGCACGGACATTCCGGATCTTTTACGTCTTGTAGATGTTCTGGTCCATCCTTCGGAAACCGAGTCTTTTGGCCGAACCATCGCCGAGGCGATGGCATGCGAAAAACCAGTCGTCGGCTTCCGAGTGGGAGCGGTAGGTGAGTTAATCAGCGACGGCCAGACCGGAATCCTCATCGAGCCTTTCGATACGGAGGCAATGGCCGAGGCGACCGTCAGGCTGTTGAAAGATGAAAACCTGCGGCGGCTGATGGGCGAGGCCGGTCGGGAAAGGGCCTTGCGTCTGTACGATCTCAAGACCAACATCGCCGCTATGGTGGATGTGATTGAGCAGGTTGCCGAGGGCGCATAGCGCAAGCATGGCCTGTATCACCGGTTATAACTTCGACGACTGCTGGGCGTACCAGTCGATGGTCCTGCGCAAGCCTTCGTCGAAGTCCGTTCCGGCGCGCCTCAAGCGGGAGATTGACTTGCGTCGTTTTCCGCCGATCCGGCGTTCCACGAAGCAGTTTGAGCGGCGCTGCCGGCGGCGTGTCCCCGCCGCGAGGGTGCGCTTGGCGGGATGCGCTTGAGTCCGATTGTCGGGGCGTAGCACGAGAAATTGAGGCTGTGAGGCGTATTGCAGCCGCTGGCGGAAACATCGTGGGGGTTATGCGCAAGCATCACACTTATAGAGCAGTTTACGTTATGGTGCAGCGTGGCATGGGCGCCTGCCTGCCGGCGACTACCATTTTAAAAAGCACGTCGTCCCGACGCATCGGGACGACGCGCTTATTGTAATCCTGGCGGCGCTGAAGCGACCCCTCTAGTCGCCGATAGTTATATCAAGACCGTGAACGCACACGATGGGTCTGGGCTCGGATATTTTTTTGGTCGTCGGCAGTAAAACGCGACTTTTGATAAAAGTTTTAGCGAAACTGCCGCCGGGCGTGAATCCCAGACCGCCTTGTCCGCCGCTGTAGGTTCTTATGTAGGTCAGTTCCTTCGGCGTCAATCCGCCGAGGACGTCTCCTATCACAGGCGTAGAAGCCTTTTTAAGCATTTTTATTGACGCCAGTAAATTGTTGTTGGTGCTTTCGCCCGGTACAAGATTGAGGCTTTTGGCGCCCTTCTTGACGTTCCATTTTCCCGACAGGCATTTCATTTCATATCCGAAATCGCCGCTGAACTTAGCCAGATTCCTGCTTCCCCTTGCAGCGGCGGTGGCTACGGGCGTGGCGATCCGAAAGTCGTTCGGGCCGGAGGCCTTTTTCACGGTGGCTCGCAACGAACCGTATTTCAGGCCCAGTGTCGTCCTGGTAACTTTCCCTTCCTTGCGAAACTGCTTAATGCCCATCTTGGTGGCCCGCTCGATTGTAACTTCGGAATTGTCGGCGAAGGTCAGCACCACCTTTGTGCGGAAACCCGTGCGAATGACGGTCATTTCATCCAGTTTGTCGCCGACCTTGATGGGCGCCCATTTTTCGTCTTTACCGGCCAGGAGGCGGTGGGCGGTGCCCGAAACCTCCTTAACGGTAACGACCATCGGTTTGGGCTTGGTTTGCTGTTGGGACACAGCCTTACCGGCTGGGGTCTTGTCCTTCTGGGCGAAGGAAACGCCGACCAGAACCAGTAAAACAATACCGATCAGACATACTCGCAGTAAATTTCTCATCACTCCTGACCTCCTTCTCGGCTCGAAGCGCCGGCTATCTTTCCGGTCTGGCGGAATTCGTCTATCCGCCCCAATATAGCCAGAAACTCCATTCCACTAACTGCATTATACGATACGCCCGGGCTCATAATCCCTCGATATTGCAATTCTTTTAAGCAGTATCTTTGAGACGGACCGGTCAGTTGCAGCGTCAGCCCGCCCTTGATCCGGCAGGCCTGGTAAGTCATGTAGGCGACTTTACCCTTGGTTATGGGCCTGTCTGCCTGAAAACCCCACTTTGCCGGGACGATTTTACGCTCTTGCAGTGCGGTAATCGCCTGGGCGAAGGTCGCCTTATCAGACTCGGCCAAAACCAGCAGGACTCCTTCAAGCGCCTCCGCTTCCGACACCGTCGATAGAGACGAAATACCGTCGAGATAGGTCGCCGAGTCAACTGCGGACAACCTGGCATCCCCGCCGAGAACCTGCGGGGCGTTATTGTCCGCCTGGCAGGAGGCCAGCGCCGCCGCAGCTATTGACAAAAGAATTATATAGGTGCGATTCATTTTCCGTAATCCTCAGAAACTGTATGTCAGACCGGTATAGAAGAAGTGTCGGCTGTGGCGGTTGGCGAACACCTCGCCGGGGAAGAACAGGCCGTAGCGCACAGTCAGCGACACATCCGAAGTAAGGCGCCAGTTGAGGTACGTGTCCCATTCCCATCCGACCCAACTTGACGACCCTGCGCCCTGGGTGTCGGAGATTGCCCCGCCGCGGGCGTCTTTGGTGTACAAGAACGCCTTGGTCCCGACTTCCATCTTGCGGAACAGTTCTATGTCTTCCAGCGGGATTGCGCTGCAATCCAGTTGGAATATATGCAGATTTGCCATTGCCGGGGCGAATGCCAGACCGGTATCGCGGTATCCGAAGGCATTGAACGCCCTGTCGCGCGTACCGGGCTGGTTTCCGCCGATCGTGGAGGTGCTGCTGACGCGCCGGTCGCTGTCCCCGCTGCCCCAAAGGTACTCAAACGCAACCCGTGGGTGATGCTTCACCGGAAAGAGGTACTCCAGCATCGCGTCGATGGCCATGGCGTCGATTTTCTCCTGCGAGTTGACGCCTTCGGGGAAAGACCTTCCCGACTCGAATACTATCTCCGTCTCGTATCGCAGGTTCGGAAGCGGCTCGATACTGCCTCTGCTTCCCATACCGAGATACCGACTGTCGTATGAATACTCCTGATTATCGACGTATCCGCGAACCTCGGTATGGTCGTTGGTCCGGAGGTAATATGCGTACGGCTCGTGACGGTCGAAGCCGGAATACGCCACCTCGATGCCGAAGAAGCAGCGGTCCATGTGGTTGCTGACAGAGGCAGAACTATCGATATTGGCTGTATCGTGGACAATCGTTTGACCCAGCAGGCCGTCCACTGTCCAGTCGCCTATCCTTCCGGTAAGTTTAACCGCATCCAGAGGCATCGCCAGAACCAGGCCTGAACCGATATCGTAAAAATCCCGACCGACCTGCACCGCGAATCCCGCCGGACCGACCTGACCGGTCTGATTGCTGACGAGACGGTCGTAATCGAAGCGATACCATGCCCGCTCAACGTCGGGTTTGTTGAAATCGTCGCTGGAATCGTTGTCGGGATTATCGCCGCTGTTCCAGTCGTCGTAACCCATCTTGCCGCGGAAATAGAACGTGTGCACACCGGAGACGGTATAATTCGCCCAGAGCCTCAAGTCATACTGCCGGAGTGTCCGCTCTTTTCGGGCGGCTGCGTCTTCGTAATCGAAGAAGGCGAAACTGAACCATCCGCCGGCGTCCAGACCTATCTGCCGGGCGGCAGCCTGCTGTTTGTCCAGCTCGACCCGCAGCTGCTCATCGTACACACGCCGGCCCTCTTCAATTGGACGCTGGGCCGAAACCGTGCAGGTCAGAAAAAACACCACGGCGACAGCCGACAATATACACCCCCGACGCAGTTGTTCCATGTCCATAGCACTCTCACAATCAGACAATGCAAGTTAGAAACTGTGAATATATTGTCGGCGCAAAGACCTGACTGCAACGAAAAAATTCTCACCATCTATGGAGAGAACCGATATCGCCCCGGCAGCCAGACCGCCATTGCCTTGTCCGTCCGGGCTGGTAACGCCCATTCAATCTTCTTTAATATTCTCGGCGCCCGTTTTTGAACAGTTGTTCTAACTGCCTGGTTGCCGACTGAACGCACATATTCCCGGCTTTGGGAGCCAGTTTACCGAAACGCCAACTTGTCGGTTCGTATCCGCCCTGTTCAAAGGCCTCGGGCGTAGGCACGTACCCAGCCGAACCGTTGGACAAACCAACCACCGGCGTCAGTTCCGCCGGCGATTTGCTTTTAATCTCCAGGGCGTATTCGACGAAAAATTCCCCCGGAAAGGCGACAACGCCCACCTGCCCGATGCGAAATACCTGTATTTCCAATTCAAACGGGTCAGTGCGTTCCGCCATCTCAATCTGATCCTGCGCGAACACTACGTCCGAAATACCATCGACCATCCCGTCCGGGGCGCCTTTGTTGGCGTCAACGACGCCCCTTGCCCAGGAAAGTTGTTCGGGTGTTATTTCGCGGGGAGGCGCGAGGACTGTCCGGGAGGATGATTTTATCGGAAAGGACGGCAAAGGAGTATCGTGTCTTTATTCTTTGTGGGATTACAAAGCCAGGAAAGGCGAAGCGATACAAAAGGGCTATCTGGCTGGAAGATATGGCGCAGTTCCGATTCTAGGCCGATTCGATTTGAAATGACACACAAGTCTCGTAATACAAAATCGCTTAAGCGTCGTCTGCCTTTCCGCATCCCGAGGCTGTGCGTCCTCATTGTCTGTGAAGGAGAGAAAACCGAGCCCGACTACTTCAAGTAACTCCGAAGTGAATTAAGACTGAGTTCCCTAGAAGTGGAAATTGTTGGCAAAGAATGCGGCAGCGCTCCAATAAACGTAGTTGAAGCAGCTATTGTTCGAAAAGACAGTACGCCACAGAGTACGACCCATGACGATTATGATGAAATTTGGTGTGTAATGGACGTTGAAGCACCCCTGCAACATTCAACACTTGCTCAAGCGCTCGACAAGGCAAAGGGCAACGGCCTGTCAGTTGCCCTTAGTAATCCTTGCTTTGAATATTGGTATATCTTGCACTTTAAAAAAACCAGCCGACCGATGCTGAAAAATGGCGACGTTATAAAAGTCCTCAAAGAACACTATCCTAAGTACTGCAAGAATGATCCGGATATATTTGACGTAATCTTCCCCGATACAGAAAAAGCCATAAGGCACGCCAAGGAAGTAATTAAAGAGAAACATTGGGTAGAAGATTTGAGAGATTGTAACCCTTCAACACATGTACACCGTCTTGTCGAGCAACTCATGTCATTTGGTGAACGTTCTTGAAGTAGTCGGTTCCACGTGCAACGAGTTGCATGTCCTACGCTTCTGTTGAGCGGGTATTCCCGAAGCCATTTACCGATGCGATCTTGGAAATCCATCCGTTTACGCCTGCGCGCTTAAACGTCAACGCGCTTTTAGGCACTTCGGAAAAATTCTGAAAAAATTTTTCTTGTCTGTCGGTTGATGAATCTCCAGGCCGGGACGGGATTTATGGCAGCATTTTAGTGGTTTTTTAGGCCTGGTTCAAAGATGTCAATTTTGGGTAACAGTATTCATTCGTCCCTACGGGACTCAAT
>JAXHSV010000209.1:0-5368 GCA_034190305.1 Planctomycetota bacterium
GGGGAGGAATACCTGAAATCACTACGCCAAACGATGATAAGCTGTACCGTCGAAAACCGAGAGAAGCAAGGTCTGTGCAATAGGACCGATGCCAGGGCGTGGGAAAAAATCATGCGGGCCGTGGATGCCCAGGAAGTCATGTCGAAGGTGACCCGGTATCTTGAGCAGTGCCGCGAAGAAAAGGTCTTGAATAACAATGGCATCCCGCGAATGGTCCGAAACTATTTCAAGGAATTGGCCTTGGTGATATTCGAGTGTGGCAGAGTGCTTAAGCCCGGCTCTCCCTTTGTAATGGTCAACGACAATGTCCGTTACCAGGGCGCTCATATTCCGGTTGATCTTATCCTGTCGGACTTCGCGAAAAGCGCAGGTTTTGAGGTCGAGACAATTTGGGTGCTGCCTCGTGGTAAGGGCAACAGCAGCCAGCAAATGGGCACGCATGGACGTGAAGAGGTTAGAAAATGCGTATATGTCTGGAGATTCACAGGGCAACCAGCCAAGTTGCCAAATCGAAAACCTGTTCCGGCACAGTTAGATTCGCAGCATGTACTAGCTGGCCAGACTTGAGCTGAGCAAATATCTCTTCCGCCATTGACTCTTCAATGGCGGCTCCGGCAAAGAACATCTTAGGAGGGTTCTTTGAAAAGCTCTGTCTGATTCTTTGTAAGGCACTTCCTGCTGTTTTCCAATGCTCATCGGCGCCGGCGGGATCAATTCCCCCCTTAAGTTCACCGCAAGCCAAGTATTTGCTTTGTTCGGATAATGCGTCGTTTGAAGTGTCGCATCCGTCATGAAGGATAACATCTATGTTCTTGCCAATAAACTTTGGGGTCTTATCGAAAAAACACACGCGATCAGGCCAAACGATTCGCTGTACTTTATTCGAGTTGCCGGGAGAGGTCTTTACCTGGTATTTGACTGCTTTGGTCTTCAGGGCTTCTAGAACGGCTTGGGTAAATTTCACCTGCGCAATGGCTCCCGTAATATTCCGCATGGTTCCACCTAATGAATCGCCGCGTGTCAGTAGAAAGCGATAGAGAATTTCTTCGCGCCATTTCTCGCCACTTTCTGATTCTATTGCCCTCAAAATCGTAAGAAGTGAGTCATCAATCTCTCCACTGGAGAAATAACCAGCGGCTTTGTCGGAGAACCCTGCGGCAGTGACAAGTTCATCCCGGATGTCGTCTAACCCAATCAGGTCACTGGGAGTGTTTATTTCTTTAAGCCTGTCGAGTAAACGATGGGCTTGAGCGACATAAGGCGCTGCCTTTTCTGTCTTCCGTAGCGCCTGCTCCAAAAACCCACTTCGGGTAGCATCGTGGGACGTTACCAGATCACTGCTGCTTTTTATGAACCTCGGCGTCATCAATAGTGCCCGCTCTTTTTAGTGAACTTTGAATCGCAGAAGAAGTTAGCCGAACACGAATAAGCAGGCTAGAAAAATTTTAAAGATTGCCACATTTTGCGCGGCGGGTCAGGAGACCCACCGCGCAGGATTCGGTAGCTTCCTGTTGACCGTTTTCTGTTCACGTTTCGGCGCACAAACGTCAACGCGCTTTCGGGTACATCGGAAAAATTCTAAAAAAATTTTCTCTGGCCGTCGGTTGATGAATCTCCCGGCCGGGCCGGGAGTTATGGCCGGGCGGGCAGAATGGAAAAATATTTTTTTCGTTTTTCGTACATGTTTGCGCGCGCAAACGTGAACACAAATGTTAATACGGGGGGCGATATAGCGCCCCTGTGAAGTTTTGAAAAGTGAATATGAGAAGATAGGGACTTGGGACTTGGGAGAAACGGAAAGAACGGATTACCGGATTACCGGAGGACCGGAGTACCGGAAGGCCGATTTACCGATCAACGAGTCAACCAATCAACTGATCAATCAGTCGGTAGGTCGGGTTGGTATGCCTGACCTACTATTTTTCCCCGAATATTTCCCACAATTTCTGCGTCTTTTCTTCGTCGATGGTTCCCTTTCGCAGCGCGACATCAACGGCCCATCGTCCCAGAGTGCGGTATATGTCGCCGAGGTTTTTGTCGGCAGACGATATGTCGGCGAATTGGCGCGATACAAGCCGGTCGTCGCCGCGGGCGATCGGGCCGGTCAGGGCCTTTTCAGGCCCGGACGAAAAGACGTTCTCCATCGTCGCGCGGACCAGCGGTTCCAAAGCCGCCAGTGCGTCGCTGCGGCCGATTCCGGCATGACCGGCTGTTGCGAGGGCTGAATCAATCAGGGCTGTAAAGTAATTGCACGCCATCACAGCCGAGGCGTGATAAAGCAGTTTTCCGTCAGGCGACATGCGAACGGGTTTTCCCCCGACCGCATCGGCGAGGTTCTCCAGCGCCTCGACCGCCCGCTCATCGCCCTCGCAGAAACAGTATGAACCGGGCAGTTTTTTCAGAACCGCATCGACATCCGGGAAGGTCTGGAGCGGGTGCATCGACCCGATCGCTGCGCCGCACAACTCGCGCGCCGGCGAAAGGACATCCGAAGCGATGGCGCCGCAGCAGTGGGCGACGACCGCGCCGCGTCCGAAGCAGCCCGTCTCGGCCAGATGTCGGCATAGAGGTTCGATGGCGTCGTCCGAGACGGTCAGCAGCACCAGTTGACCCATCGGGGCGATCTGCTCGATCTTTCCGGCTCGCACATCGGGGCCGACATCCTCTGCGGCGGCGCGGGCCTTGTCCTCATCCCGAGCGCCGATCCCCGCGACAGGCCATCCCGCCCGCCCGGCAAGAATCGCAAGCGTCCTTCCAACCTTACCGGGTCCGATTATCACAATGTCAGGTTTGTCATTCATGCGATTACCTTATAGTTGGATATGAGTAGGCAGAGATGAAATCTCACCAATTTAAAACTATTCCGGTGCGCTGATCAGAGCAAATTAATGAATCGTTCAGGATTTAGTTCGACCTGTTTCAAAATGTGTGCGAGAGTGGAGCGTTTTACTGAACGGTGCGCCGTAACGGCGATCTTAAGCGTTCTGTCGCCGGTTCGCTTTTGAAGGCGGATATGGCTTCCACGTTGGCAAACAACGATCCAGCCATCTCGCTGCAACGCCCTGATAATCTTGCGATACCCCACGGAGGGGACATTCGTCATAACACCAACTCCAGATGCTTAGCGTCTTCAAAACCGGCTAGTTCGTCCTCAACCGGTTCCAGGTAAAGCAAGGCGGCCTCCTTGATATTAGCCATCGCTTCGGCTTCTGTTTCACCTTCGCTGATGCAGCCGGGAAGGGAAGGAACATAGGCTGTGTACCCACCTTCTTCACTTGGTTCGAGTATGACTTGTAGTTTCATATTTCACCTCGTACATCATAGCGTACATATAAAGAACGGACTTTTCAATTCAATCATTTCATAGGCCCCCGCCCGTGGCGTTTTCGGATTTCCTGAGCGGCTGCGTACAGGTGCCGCTCCTGTTTCAGAACCGTTACGAGGTTGCTTGTGCTTATTTTTATCGCTCCGGCCGCTCCGGACAACCGCCCGCCGCAGACATCCAGCAGGTCCAGCAGGAACTGTCCGACCGTCCAGAACCGCTTATCTCTCCTGCCGACTTGTAGCCGTTTCTTCGCGCCCGCTACTGCGCCCTTCGGCGTGAACAGGCATGATTCCGTCGCTTCAGGCAACGGGCCTTGTAAATCCACGGGCCTGCGTACCTGGCAGGCGATTTTCACCCTCAATCGCTTCAGCGCATCGCGTTTGTTCGCGTGCTGGGACCGATTGTCGCTTCCATGGGCGGTGATGCCCGTGGGACGGTGCCGAAGACGAATGGCCGAGGAGACCTTATTGCGATGCTGCCCCCCCGGGCCTGACGCCTTGTAGATGTTCACGTCGCATTGTCCCAGCAAGACTGCATCGTCCAGGCCAGGATAATCCTTCACTGAAATGTCCTTCGCCATCTCCGCCATTACACCCATCACCCGATAAATTGTGTGTTACAGATCATTAATCTGTCAACCGGTAGTAAAACACCCCACGCTCCGTATCCACCCAAATCATCGGAACCCCGCTGCCACCCCCGCCTGCGATCTTCCCCTTTCGGATATTCTGGACATCGAACCAGGTTACGTCGAACTGCTCGCCAAGTGCCTCTGTTGGCGTTTCCTCTATATCTTTCGGTGGCTCATGATCGGGGTAATCAGGGGCGCTGAAAACGCTGCGCCAATGTTCCAGTACTTTCTGCATGTGGCCGAGGCATTCCTGGGGTGAAGCTTCGAATCTGACATATTCGACGAACAGATTCCATTGACGCCATTTATAGAACTGAATGTTCCTGGCCGAACCCGGCAGAGGAATGGGGCAGCCATTTGCCTCAGCCAGGGGAACAGGACCCGAAGTATAATCCCGATGCGGAAACCCAATCTCCCACACCAAGTAGGCAACGAAAAGAAGGGACACCGACACAAAGATTGGACGGGACCATGACTTGTGTCTTCTATCCAACATGTGAGACATCCTAAAGGATCATACCCGCCTTGCCGTCGTCGCTCGGCGATCCTCATAAATCTGCCAGAAGAGAATCCACGGGTCGAGCAGGATGTCCTCTCCCTCGTCCGTTCCAGGCTCGCGGACCTTGAACACGAAGTGGCTGTGTTCGTAGCTGCCGATGTGAATGCCGGCGCCCTCGGCATAGTGCGTACCGGCGGGAAACGGCTTACCCTCCGGCACGAGCAGACGGATGATGTGGGCGACCTGAAAAGTCCAGACCGAACCGTCCGGCCAGAGATGGAATCCGCGCCAGCGGTTGTTGTTGTCGCCGGCAGAGAGCCTGTCGAACAGACGATGGTCGTCAATGTCTATCGGCGACCAGATGGGCGTGCCGGCGGGATGGTTGATGTCCAGACCACCGTGGGCTTCGGCCCCGAAGTAGGGACCCATCCAGCAGTCCCCGCCATCGTAACAATCCTCGATTTTAAGCCCGCCTGCCGGCAGCGGGCACCATGCGTGCGACAGTACCGGGCAGATACGGCTCCGGGCGTCCTGAAGCGCGAATCGGGCTTGTTTGCGGGGTTTGCAATCGCCGTGATTCTCGGTAAGGAAATCGAACAGGTCCGCAGCAGCATCAAACCAGATCCTCATGCCGAACAGTTCCCACGGCTGGTAAAAACTCCGCTGGTTTCCGACCCAGCGAGACAATTGTATCTGGTGGCCTTCGATGCGGAGTTGGCAATGGAATCGGCATACGGTTCTTCCGTCGAACTTGGCTACGCCGACCTGCTTGAGGGTTGTTTCGTGTACTTCCGCCCAGGTCTTCTCCAACACGACGGATCGTTTAGCACCGTCGGCCAGAGTGAACAGAAGTTCGTCGCCGACGTCGAGTTCAACGGCAGTGAGAGTTTCGCGAGCATTTTTTTTGATAATC
>JAXHSV010000021.1:0-20491 GCA_034190305.1 Planctomycetota bacterium
TTATGATAATAGCCCACCAGTTCACTGGTGGGTCAAAGACGCCAGGCAATGGTCAGTCCCGTAGGGACGGTTGAACTGTTTTTCCGGCGTCATAGAGTGTTACCTCAAATTGAACCAAGCCTCAAAAACAACGATGCGAACAACAACTGTAATGTCGGCGATATTGCCTGTTGTGATTTTAGCGTCTGCATCGGTCTGTCCCGGTGCCGATGCCGGGGAGCCGAAGCGACTGGTCCTGCCTGAGCATCTGTCGATGCCTTTTATAACGGCGCCCAACGGCGCGCTCTACTCCTGGGCGGACATTGAGAGCAAGTTCAAAGCCGGCGACCCCTACATCCGAGGATGGGTCGAGTGAACGATGAAATCGGCCCAAAAATACGCCGACAAACCGGACAGTTACTACCTCGGCCTGTTCCGCCCCGAGTCGCCCTTCGGTCGCTCCACCGTCTGCTGCCCGCTCCACCCGGAGGTAACCGGATATATGCCCTTCGAGTGGAATCCGGACCAGCCGTGGCGGCTGGTATGCCCCATGTGCAAAAAGGAAGGACGAAAACCGAATTACTATCCCAACGATTTATATCCGGATGACGGTAAGGGTTGCCGACCGACAGACGATGTTTGGCGAAAGACCCACACAGCCGAATGGTCGTCCAAGTACAATAACAATATCCCCTGGGAAAAATGGGACGGGCATACCCACGGCGCCATGGACGGCTACGCTTACTTCTTCCTGGGATACGCACAGTTCCACATCTTTTTTGAATTGAACTGGAGGCACAATGTCCTCGGGACTCAGTGCGACGCGTACGTCTTCGGCTCAAGACTATACCCTGCCGGAAGCGATGAGGCAAAGCTGGCGGCTGTCTGCGCCCGAAAGGCCAAGATAATCATGGTAACAATGACTCGCGCGATTATGGGCGACCCTTATTTGCGGGAGGTCCTGGGAATGGAAACACAGAGTTATCGTGAAGTAATTCAGTCATTGGCGAAAGGTCCTGACGGAAAAGCCCTTCCATATAAAGAATACCCGGGATACGAAAAACGAGACACCATCACCGACCATTCGGCAAGCGACCCTGAACACCCCCTTGAGAACGTCAGGTCCTGGTACCGCAGGGCCCTTACCATCTTTCCCTCCACCTCCTACTGCGACTGGGCGGGCGTCTGGCTGAAGTCCTATGCGAAGATTCAGAGCAGTTTCACGCCGGCGGAGCGGAAGGCAAATTTGACCGATCTTGTCGAGCGACTTCTGGTTTCCAGGGGCAGCGACGCCGAACGTCTCGAGAAATCAGGACGGCCGCTCAGGCAGGGTATATGCGAACTCGGAATGGATCCCTATAACCTCTCTCTCCGCGGCAACCTTGCAGGCAGCAAGGCCTGGGGCACGCTGAACCTGGGCTTGATGCTCAAGGACAAGCAGATCATTCGGAAAGTCGCATCCGCTCTTTATATCTACATCCACGGAGGTTATTTCACTGATGACGGGCTCGGTTACGAAACCTCACCGCATTATACGAATGTTGCGCTCAGCAACTCGTTTGTAAGCGGAGAATCCTCGAATCACGGAAGCGGAATACATAAAAAACCCCTCATGCCCGCAACGCCACTTTATAACAGATTTGCCGGATCGGCGTCGATGACAAGCTCAGCGCCGATTTCCGCATTTAATTCATGAATCTTTTCCAGCAGGACATTTTGGATATGCCCCGGTTTTGGGCAATAGCAATCTATCTCGAAGCGGAACTGCCGGCGGATCTTGAACACGCCGGCGCGCATGGGTCCGACGATTCTTACCTCATCCCGCGCGGCGAAAAGTTTATCCAGATGTTTGCCCAGCGCCCGCGCGCCGGACTCGGCGCGGGCGACCTTCTCGTGGCGAACTATTAATCGCACCAGGCGAACGAATGGCGGCACGCCCGTTGCCCTCCGCTGGGGAAGTTCAAATGCTGCGAAACCCGTGTAGTCGTGCTTCAGGGCGAAGCGAATGGCTGGGTCCGAAGGATGCAGCGTCTGGACGACAACCTCTCCGCCTCGTTTCGCCCGTCCGGCGCGTCCCGCCACCTGGACGATTAACTGGAAGGTCCTCTCTGCTGCACGAAAATCAGGTATCGCAAGGGCGGTGTCGGCGCTGACGATACCCACCAGCGTTACGCGCGGGAAATCCAGCCCCTTCGCCACCATCTGCGTGCCCAGTAATATATCCACATCACCGGCGGCGAAACGGTCGAAAACCTCACGGAACTGCCCCGGAGCAGACATCGTGTCGCTGTCCATCCGGGCAACGACGGCGGTGGGGAACTTGCGGGCGAGTTCGGACTCGATCCGCTGGATGCCCATCCCGAAGAGGATCAGTTTCTTCCCGCAGGCGGGGCACGCACGCGGGACCTCGGCGGTCGCCTGGCAGTAATGACACATCGCCAGGCTCAAGGCGCTGTGGAAAACCATAGCCCGGCTGCAATGCTCGCACTCCAGTTGCCACCTGCACGACGGGCAGAAGACGAAACTGGCATAACCCCGGCGGTTCATCAGCAGGATGGTCTGCTCGCCGCGGTCGAGCGTCTCGGCCAGTTTGCGCCCCAGCGTCTTTCCGACAAGTTCGATCCGCCCCGGCGTGATTTCCTTCCGCAGTTCCACAAGGCGCAGCGCCGGCAGGGGAAGGGAGTGAATCCGCCGCGGAAGTTCCAGCAGTTCGTACCGTCCGGTCTGAACGTTGCGGAGCGATTCCAGCGACGGCGTGGCCGAACCCAGAAGAACAGGCACGCCTTCGATGGCGGCCCGTTTGACGGCTACGTCGCGCCCGTGGTATCGCGGAACGGTCTCCTGCTTGTATGAGGATTCGTGTTCTTCATCGACGATGATCAGTCCCAGCCTGCGGGCGGGGGCGAATATCGCGCTTCGCGGACCTATGACCGTGGTGGCGCGCCCGTCGCGGATTTGCTCGTAGTAGAACGCCCTCTGTGCCGCCGTCAGTCCCGAGTGCAGCACCGCCACCCTCGGCAGGCGGGAGGCGAGGCGATGAAGCGTCTGGGTGGCCAGGGCTATCTCGGGAACCAGCAGTATCGCCTGCTTTCCGGCGGCGACAACTTCACGAATCGCCCGCAGGTACACCTCCGTCTTCCCCGAGGCGGTTACGCCGTGCAGCAGCGTTGCGCTGAAACCGGAGGCGAGTTTGGTCTTGACTGCTTCCAAAACCTTTCGCTGATCGTCGTTCAGGTCGAACGGGTCAGGTTCGATTTGCTCGTCGAGTTGTTCCAGTTTTTGCGGGCGAACTTTCGTGCGGATAAGTTCCCGCCGAACGAGCCGGCGGACGGTATCGCGCGACCCGCCGCTGTGAGCGAGCAATTGTTCGACAGGTACAGGCTCGACGCCCTGACGACTGGCCTCGAACAATTCATCGAGCAGGCGACGCTGGCGCGAACCCAGCGCCCTGGGCCAGTCGGCCTTCTCGGCAAGCAGATATGCGACGGTTTCGGTTCGCGGCGTTGTCCGGCCTACCGCAGCCGGCACCATCGCCGACAGAACCATACCCGGCGGAGCAAGGTAATACCGGCTCATCCACTCGGCCAGTTTCAAAAGATTTTTATCCAGTTGGCTGGCGGTGTCTATCAGTTCAGCAACGACTTTAAGTTTTTGCTGTCCCGGCGGGCGATCCGTCCGGGCTACGAATCCGAGTGTCTTGCGATTTGACCGCCCAAAGGGGACGCGGAGGCGCATCCCGACCTGAGGCGGCGCGGCATCGACCGGCCAGATGTAATCGAATTGGCGCCATACATTCGCCGCAACTGCGACGCCAACGGTCTGCGGACGGCAAACAGAATCGTCTTTGAAAAGATCGCTCACAAGGTCCATAGTATGCTGCGCCCGCGAAGATGCCAAGAGCGCCTGACGGAGAGTGGTTGAGATTTTACCCTCGAACCGTTACTCTTTACAAATCATCGAGAAGCAGGAGAAAGATATGATGACTGACGCGACCGAAAACCGGCAACCGTCGAAAATCCTGGTAGTGGACGACAACACCCAGAACCTCGAACTGTTGGTGGAGTACCTCCAGACAATCGACGACGTGGAAACCTCAACCGCCGCCGATGGTATCGAGGCCCTTGAGATGGTCCGGCAGGTCAAGCCCGATCTCGTTCTGCTGGACATCATGATGCCGAGGATGAGCGGATTCGAAGTCTGCCGGAAACTAAAATCCGACCCGAACACCCGCGACATCCCTATCATCATGGTAACGGCGCTGAACGAACTGTCCGACATCGAGCGCGGCGTCGAATCGGGCACCGACGACTTCCTTTCCAAACCGGTCAACCGCCTGGAACTGATTACCCGCGTAAAGTCGCTGCTGAAACTGCGGCACCTGAAGGATGAACTCGAACGGACACTGGCGTACCTGAACGATGTTGAATCCAAGCCTTCGGTCCAGTAGTCCAAACCCGCACACTGCGATGTTTGGATACAATAGCGCGGTTTTTGGAGATATGTCTTGAAGAAAATCACACTCGGATATTTTTTGATTCTGTCCGTCATCACCGGATGCGGCGGAACCGGCGGGACACCCCGGGCCGAACCGGCAAAGCCGACCGAGATTGTCGCAACGACTACAGAATCGGGCGTCACCGTCGCGAAACTTTCCAACGGCCTGACGGTGATAGTGTCCGAAAACCACAACGCACCGGTCGTCTGCGTCAAGGCCTTCGTCCGCGCCGGGGGGCTTTACGAAAAAGAATGGCTCGGCGCAGGAATCAGCCACTTATGCGAACACCTGGTGGCAAAAGAGTCCACCCACGAGATGCCCGGCGGAGGGGCTGCGCACTCGCCGGGTGAAAAACGCTCCGGAACTCTCGATATCGGCGGACAGTCAAACGCGTACACCAGCCTGGACTACACCTGTTACTACATCGCAGCCTCGTCGAGCAAGACAATGCAGTGCGTGGACCTTATCGCCGAGGAGGTCTCCCGTCCTGACATCACACCGACCGATTTCAATCGTGAACACGGCGTCGTTCAGCGGGAACTGGAGATGGGCAAGGACGACCCGTCGCGGCAGATGTGGTACGCCCATTCAGCCGACATCTTCGGCGTGCATCCCGCCGCTGTTCCGGTAATCGGCTTCACCGAGCCGCTGAGCAAACTGACGCGCGACGACGTGCTGACTTACGTCAAACGCATGTACGTCCCGCAGAATATCATCTTCGTCGTCGCCGGCGACGTGGACACAGCCGCAGTGCTCAAACGCGCAGCCGAGCGGTTCGTGCACTTCAAAAAGGGCCTGACGCCCGACCTGTCGCTGCCGGAAGTCCCGCCGATTACCGGCGTCAGACGACAGACCGTTAAGAACAAGTCTATCAGGGACGTCATGGAACGAATCAGTTTCCAGACCATCCCGCTGGTCCACGACGACCTGTATGCACTGGACGTGCTGAGTTACATCCTGTCTCAAGGCCGGTCCAGCCGGTTGGTCCGCTCGATTCAGTTTGAAAAACGACTCGTTACGTCCATCGGGACCAGTTCGTGGACGCCGGCGTGGGGCAAAGGCGTTTTCACCGTCGCCTTCCGCGCCGAGCCGGATAAGGCCGACGCGGCAGAGAAGGAAATTTTTGAACAATTGCGGGCTGTTGTCGCCGATGGTGTTACCGAAACGGAACTCGCAAGGTCCAGGCGTCAAAAACTCGCCGAACTGGTTTATTCTCAACAGAAGGCCGAAAATGTCTCCAGCATACTGGCGAGCGACTACCTGAGCACCGGCGACGTGGATTTTTCGCGCAACTACACCGGGAAAATCCAGGAAGTTACCGCCGATGAAATTCTTCGCGTCGCCCGGAAGTATTTCAGGTTCGACCGGATGGTTATTACGCGGATGGTTCCCGAATCGCTCCGGGCCGAAAAAGCAACCTCGACGGAAAAGACAGCCGAAAAAAAGACCGTTACTTTCACATTACCCACAGGCCTGCGGGTTATCCTGCATCCGACCAGGGCCGTCGATTTGGCCTCGATGACATTCGTTACCATCGGCGGGCTACTGGCTGAAAGCGAGAAGACCAACGGGCTGGGATCGCTGATGATGTCGCTGAGCACGCGCGGCGCCGGTGAGCGAACCGCCGAGCAGATTGACGCGTTCTTCGACGAAGCCGGCGGCGGCATATCGGGAAACTGCGGTAACAACACGTTCTACTGGACCGCGTCCGTCCTTTCCGACCGGTTCGAAAAGGCGCTCGAAATTCTCGCCGACGTTGTGCAGCGACCGACCTTCGGCGCCAAGGAACTGGAAGACATCAGGCCCCTGCAGGAAGCGGCAATCAAGCAGGTTGATGAGCGATGGACCTCGCAGTTAATGAAATTTTTCCGCCGGAAATTTTTCGCTGCCTCGCCGTATCGCCTGCAAACCACCGGCGAATTGGACGTAGTCGGCTCAATCACGCGCGAGCAGATTGCCGACTGGCACGCCAGGGAAATCAAGGCCGACGGCAGCGTGTTGGCGATTTACGGTAACTTCGACGCAGAATCCGCGAAGGCGCAAATAACCGAACTGTTCGCCGAACTTCCGAAAGGTAAGGCCGCGATAAAACCCGTCGCGCAGCGCAAGGTTGCGCCGGAAGGCGAGTTGCATGTCCTTAAAACCAAGAATGCCCAGGCCGGCGTCATCGTCGCGGCTGCGGGCATGAAGGTAACGGACATCGAAGACCGCGCCGCTCTGACAGTTTTGGACACGATCATCAGCGGTTATCGCCTGCCGAGCGGATGGCTGCATACGGAACTCCGCGGCAAGCGGCTGGTGTACGTAGTGCACGCCTACAACTGGGCGGGCCTGCTGCCCGGAGCGTTCGTTACCTACGCCGGATGCCAGCCTGACAAAGCGCCGGAAGTCGTAACCATTATCAAAAAGAACCTCGACCGGGCCGCCGAATATACGCCCACGCAGCAGGAAATCGACCGGGCTGTTAACATCATACTGACCGCCGACGCCCTCGCCTCCCAGTCAATGTCGGAACTGTCAATGGCGGCGGCGCTGGACGAACTCTACGGGTTGGGATATGACTTCCGGAAGCAGACCGAAAAACTGTATCGAAAGATTACGCCCGCCGACGTGCGTCGGGTGGCGAAAAAATATCTGTCCAAAGGATACGTTGTAATCGTAACGACGCCAAAACCGGAAGTATTCGGGAAATAGGTGACTGATATGGAAGATTATCTGTCGTTTTCGGTTCGTGATTTCGCAGCAGCAACGGCTGACAAGCGCCCCACTCCCGGCGGCGGGACAGTTGCCGGCGTGGTCGGCGCGCTGGCGACGGCGCTGGGCGAGATGACGTTGAACTTTACACGCGGCAAGGAGGCATTCGCCGAGTTCGCCGACGCCCACGACGCCCTGGCAGTACGCCTTGCACGCGCGCGGGGGATGTTCGCCGACCTTACAGCCGACGATGCATCCGCTTATATGCTCTACACCGAGGCGGTAAAGTGCAAAGACCAGACCAAAGAGGCTAAAATGGAAACGGCGCTGGCGGCTGCGATTGACGTGCCCCGACAGATGACGGCTTTGGCGATATCCGTCCTTGAAAGCCTGGTAGCGATGGGGCGGCACTGCAACAAGCACCTGCTGACGGATTTGGCGGCTGCGGCGGTCCTGTCCGAGGCCGTCGTCAGGTTGAGCGATTACAATGTCCGCGTCAACGCCGCCAACCTGCCCGACAAGTCCGTCGGCGACGAACTCCGCCGGGCTTCGGCGCGAGATTGCAAACGGGCTGAAGAATTGAGAAAAACCGTCGAAAAAATCGTATCAGAGTATGTCTGAAAAAAATTTAACCACAAAGGACACAAAGAACAGAAGAAAAAATAATTTGTTGTTTTTACTTTCTTTTTGCTCTTTGTGTTCTTTGTGGTTCGCTCTGTTTGAGTTATGGCTAGAGAATATGACATAGCGAAGGCGTCGGGGCATTGCACAGCCTGCAAGCGGGAACTGGCGATCGCCGAAGAGTTCGTCGTCGCCCTGTTCGACGCAGAAGAGGGTTTCCGACGGGAAGACTTCTGCAAACCGTGCTGGGAAAGTCGGTCCGATGAGTCGGCCGAAGCCTTTTCCATCTGGCACAGCCGGGTTCCCAGACCCGACGAACCGAAAAAACCTCTCATCAGCAATAACGTACTCATTGAGTTTTTCGAGAAACTCGACGGACAGGACGAACCGGCGAAGATAAACTTCCGCTTTGTCCTGGCGCTGATGCTGATGCGTAAGAGACTGCTGGTTTACGACGGCAGCGAAAGCGACGAAGAAGACGGCAAGGAAGTCTGGACCATGCATTTCAGAGGCGTGCAGTCGCCCGTGAAGGTAATCCGTCCGGAACTGGATGAAGGCCGAATCGCCGAGGTGGGCTCGCAACTGGGCGCTCTGTTTGAGATGGAAACATGAAAACGCACAGACTGATACTGTTGTTTATTCCGGTTTTTCTGTCCGGGTGTACGCAGTGCCCGGAGAAGTTCGTTTCGCTCGAAACGCTGGTCGGCGAGTACAACGCCAACGCCTCGCAGGTTCGGCGTCTTTGGGCAAGGGCGCGGATTCGCGTAACCCTCAGCAACGATGCCGGCTGGAGCATCTCGTTGGGGTCCACATCGCCTCTGGCGGCTGCAAATGCGCTTTTGCTGCTGGATAAAGGGGACAGTCGGTCCGGTCAGACGGATTTCGTCCTGAGGGGACGAGAGATGATTGAACTGTTCCGCGTGGGGATCGATTCGACCGAAGGGCTTTACTACTGCTGGGCGATTGGCGGGCGTGGCGGGGCGTGGTTCGGCAGGACGAAATATGCCGGCGCCCCGGGCGTGGCGGGCATCCCGCTCGACCCGCTGCAACTGGTGGAGATACTCGGCATCACCGAGTTGCCGGCGGTGCAAACCGGCGCCATGCCGGCTGTCGTCATGATGCTCCAGAACACGCCCGGCGACTGCGCCTACGTCGTTCGCTACCTGAAACCCCAGCCTGTCAGTGGGCACCTGAAGATATGGCGGGAAGTGTATTTCCGCTGGTCCGACACCAGGCCGCGCCTACCTTATCAGGTCAAACTTTACGACGCCGACGGATTCTGCCGCGTCGTCGCCGAGGTGTCCGATTATAAGCCCATAGCCACCGATACCGACAGCGACGGCGAGAATGAGGGGCCAATAATGCCGACCGACATTCGCATAACCTTCCCGGCGATAAAGAACGTCCAGCCGGCAAGTTCGCTGCATATGAGGCTCTCGGAGATGAGCACAACGAAGCAATTCAGTCCAAAGGCCTTTGATTTCCGGTCGCACCTGCCGACTGAGATTACCAACCCGGTCCAGGTGGATTCGGCCTACGAGGACAAATGAAAACCAGCGTGCGAAAAATCATCATCGTCCTTATTCTGGCGTCAGTTACGGCGTCGGCCCGGCAGGTATCGGCCCAGGTGGATGCCCCCGGTCCACCCCTGCGATTCGTCGGCGACACGGAGGCAGTGTGGGTAATCCTTACCGGCGAAGGCGAATCCGGCTACAGGCTGGCGACAAGGAGCATCGACGAAAAGAAAAAATGGAGGCCCGTCGGAGACGACCGGATGGGAGAGGTTGCCGCAGCCGCCGCCTCGGTGAGCAGCCTGGCGGTGTTCTTCGCCGACGGCGAGCAAATGCGATACTTTCCGAATAATCCGGAGGGCAGGCCGGACGCCAAAGCGCCTGAAAACCTCTGGCCCACAGACACGAAAGTCCTTGCCGCCTGCCGGACCGGAGATGACAGCGACGCCGTTCTGGTGTTGGTCGTTCGTCCAGTCCGCCTGAGTTCGGAGACGCAGCCGACTCCAGCCGTCGGTGCGCCCGCAGGAAAATCCCGCGAACTCGCTCTGCTGCGATACGCCGGCCAAAAATGGCAACAGATCGCCATTGTTCCGGATGAAACCGAGAAATCACCGCTTAGCGCATATATTGTCGTGCATGAAAAAACAATCTACGTCCTGACGGTCCAGCCCAATCCGGTCCTGACGGTGTTTGAAGAGGACAAATGGCGCAACATCGCCTTGCCGGCTGAACTGGTCGAGGGTAAACCGCTGGCGATGATGGCGATAAAGGATTCGCTCGTTCTGGCGATGTTCGACAGCGACGGACGGGTGAACCTCGCCCGGTACGTCTCAAAGAAGTGGGGAAGTCTTCAGCCGGTCCGCCGGAACGGTAAAGCCTTCACATTCCCCGCCGAGACCCCGCCGGCGGTTGCAAGGGCGGGCGACAAAGCGGCGCTGCTCTGGAAAAAGGACGACAAGTGGCTCTTTGCAATGTGCGAACTCGACGGCAGGCTCGGAGGCGAAAGCACCATGGACGCCTTCGCCTGGGCCTATGAGCAGGAACTGATAGCCCGAGTCCAGAACATATTTTTCATGGCCGTCTTCGGCCTGATCATCGTGTTGATGTTCTGGCCGGGTCAGCCTCTAAGGACCGCGCCGTTCTCGCTGCCCGTAACGACGGCACCGGCCCGATTAGGCAAGCGACTGGTCGCCGGCTGCATCGATACGCTTCCTTTCCTGGCTGTCGCAATGACCGTAGGGCTGGAAGGAATCGACCGCAGTTCCATAAAAACCATTGAGCAGGCAAGGATAGCAGTCTCCACAATCCGGTTCATCTGCGCATTTCTGGGCTTTCTGGCGGTCTATCCCGCCTACTGTTTTATCATGGAATATCGCTTCGGTGCGACGGTCGGAAAATTGATGGTGCGCCTTCGTGTCGTCGCCGACAAAGGAAGGAAACCGACGCCCAGAGAACTGGCGCTGCGAAACGTATCAAAAGCCATCGAAATCATGGGACTGCCGCTGGTCTTCCCGCTTTTGTTTCCCCTGCTGACGCGATACCGGCAGCGACTTGGCGATAAAATAGCGTGGACCGCCGTTATCGACGCCGACGGACGCCAGCCTAAATACGACTCGCTGGATATGAAAAAGCAAAATAACCACGGCGGCGATGAGGATGCAAAATAAAACTTCCTCATCTTCGGCTTTCGCTTTTTTGTGAAACGGACATGGAAATCCTGAGCAAGGAACAGCGCGAGCAGGAAGACGACTACGTTTTCCCGTATCACTACATTCCGTCGCTGGCCGGCGGCGACTTCTCATCGGTGCGCGTCCACCGCTGGGGGTATCAGTACATGGCGTATCTTGAATTCGTCATTGAAAAGATTTCCGGCATGGATTTCGGCTCGCTGCTGGACGTCGGATGCGGGGACGGCAGGCTGCTGCATGAATTAAAACTGCGATTCGGCGACAAGCGACTGGCCGGGCTGGATATGTCCGAACAGGCATTGCGATTCGCGGGAGCGTTCAACCCCGGCATTCAATTCATCTGCGGCGACATTACCGATCCGGCTGTGATGGAAGGCAAATTCGACGTAATCACACTCATCGAAACGCTCGAACACATCAAACCGTCCGATGTGCCGACCTTCGTCGAAGCCCTCGCCGGCCGCCTGGCCGACGACGGCGTAATCGTGATAACCGTCCCCAGCCGGAACATTCGCCCGACACGCAAGCACTACCAGCACTTCGACCTCGAATCGTTGAGGCAAACGGTCCGCCCTCACCTGGTCGTGGCGGAACATTTCTTTCTGAATAAATCTTCATTCGCCGACAAGGTGCTGCGGCGGTTATTGGTCAACAAACTCTTCATCCTGAACAACAGACGCCTGCGAAATCTCATATATCGCACGTATCGAAGGTTCCTGCTGAACGCCCGCGAAGGCAACGCCGGGAGAATCTGCATCCTGTGCAGAAAATCCGAGAGTTTGTAAGGCCGATTACAACAAAGATTGAATCCTGTCGGGTAAAGATGGGCGTCGGCGATAATAAGCAGGCTGTACAGCGGGATTACAGGGATTATTGGATTACAGGAATTTTCTTTTGTTTTTATCCTCTAATCCTTGAATCCCTGTAATCCCGCTATCTTCCCTCCGCGTCGGTTGGGCCTTTTCTACAGTTCCAGCACGCCGTTGACGACGATGTCCTCGATATCCGCCGTGTACGGGCCTGCCCAGTTGTGGAAGAAATGGGATTCCGCCTCGTATCCTCCGGCGCGCAGGACGTCGCTGGAGGGGATGTATCCGGCCCATCCGTTGGTGTAAGCAAACACCATAACCGAATGGATGTCCCATGATTCTGTGGACATTTCACCCATATTGTTGGTTAACTGTTCTTTTATCCTGCGCCCGATGCGTACGCAAGGTTCGCCCTGAAGGGCCACCAGGCGGAAGCGATCGCCGATCTTGACCTGCGCAATTTCGTAAGGACGGGTGAGGGGAATTTCGCCGATTGTGCCGTCCTTGATCTTGTCCGACATAAACTTGCGCCACGTCTCGACCACATCTTCATGTACTCCCCTGGCGTTTTTGACCTCGTCGGCAGAGGGCGGACCTTCCATGGGCAGGTCGATAGTGCGGGCAGCGATGTTAATTTCTCCATCAACCTTCTCCAGGGCGCTTTGCTCTACCACGCGGGTTACCTCTTTAGCCAGTTCCCACCCAAGCCCGCCGGCGACCGCCGGCGGGATTTTATACATAAAGCGGCAATCCGGATCGACGTTATAAGGTTTGATCTCGCCGGCGCAGCCCTGGGCGAACAAAGCGGTGCAACCGGAATAACGGTTCTCGATAATCTCCTGGGCGAAGCCGGGATAATCGTTGCCGATGAGGCCTGTGCCGATGGCGCTGGCGTGGCAGGCGTAGTTCATCACAACGGCCTTGACCTTTCCGTCCTTGCCGACGGCTTTCAGTACGCCGACTTCCGGGTCAACCTCGCCGTAGGGATTGCCTTTCCATACCGGGTATCCTGCCGGGTTGCGACGACGACGGTTGATGGACATGTGAAGGTCGCCCCGCCCGAAGTAAAGGTCTATCGGCTCGGTGTCGGAAAGGGCGCCGGCGACAACATCGACGGTGCGGTCGATTACCATCTGT
Source organism: Planctomycetota bacterium (assembly GCA_034190305.1). Classification (GTDB taxonomy): domain Bacteria; phylum Planctomycetota; class Phycisphaerae; order SM23-33; family SM23-33; genus JAUWNJ01. The sequence goes on from JAXHSV010000021.1 coordinate 12,935, forward strand.
CGGTACTCTTCGACGCTTATGCCGAACGGTTCGAGCGGTCCCTCGCGCATGGGGCCGCTGTGGGTATGCGAGACGCACAGCAGCACCTGACTTGCCTCCAGGCCGGTCCTGGCCTTAATGCCTTCGCGCACCCTTTCAAGCATATCTTCCCTGAAACTGATAATGTCCAGCGAAACGATTACCAGTTTTTGTCCCTTTTCGTCCTCCAGCGCAAGGGCCTTGACGAAGGTGTCGCAATAGAAGCCCTCCGGCGGAGGATTGCGATAGGTTGTCACCTCTTTCGGATCCGCGCCGGGAGAGATACATATCCTCGATGTTCCTGCTTTCAGCATGAGTCTATTTCCTCGTTTCTTTCATTGTCCAGCGATACTGATCCATCGGAGTCAATATCTCCGGTGGAGTTTCCGTCGTCCTGTCATACATGTACATGATGACATAGTCAAGCCAGCCGTCTATCGGGCTTTTGAAGGTGAAGTTGCCGTCGGAGACGTTCTTCGAGAAATATTTTGCAGGGAACATTGTCTTGCCGTCATACTCGAAGCCCTGGTCGTATTTCTTTTCGGCGATCCTTGCCGTCATTCTCCATTTTCCCGGATAAGGCGGCTTCCAACTGCTTTGATACATCTGGCCTTTCTTTATGGGCTTTCCAATTTCTTCCCTATGCCAGTTATGCCAGTAAGGCAGCCCTCCGATTACAACGGACCCTTTCTTTCCGAACTTGGCCCAACTGGAGGTTATGCAGCCGGGGGAGTTGCGGGGTGCTCCGGGAATACCCCCCCACCACATCGTGTCGCCTTTCGGACCGCTGTCGTTAATGAAATGAGGAGCCGCCTCTTCGAAAGGCGACGACCATGTTATTACCCACAAAAAGGGAGAGTCTCCTGATTCATACAGGCCTATGATCATCTTGCACGGCGGCGCCTTAGGCCGGCCACAGGGGTCACGCAGGGAATCGAGAACGTAATCGTTGCCCTTATCGTTCGGGGTTATCGCTATTCGCAACTTTCCGTGAATGCCCTGGTCCGTAACGAACTTGACGCCCTTTATCTCAACCCAGGGTTTGTCATGCAGGATGCGATACGTCGCGGTAATAGGATATTCACCGTCCTTGCCGCCTTTGCCCTGGTTCTCAACTATGACCTCTTCAGGCGTGTTCCTGAGCACCCTGGTGTATTCGGTGTGGTCGCCGTAATAGGCGCCTTTCCTTCCGGGCATCACTCCCGGCGGGGCTTGCTCCACCTTGTATTCCTTTGGATCGTAGTAAGTCTTATAAAGTATATTCCTCCACAGAGTTTTTTCTCCTCTCCTGACATGCATGTCATTCTGGGAATTTTTGGTGAAGTAGATATAGAAGAACCTGGTCTCCAGTACTGCATCGCCTTTACATTGATAATCGGTTTTCCCGTAGGGAACCTGCTCCCAGGCGGCCTTGTCTTTCATGCAATTACCCCAGGCGGTCCACATTCCCGGATAATACTTGCCCGTATCATAGACTTTAGCCGTCGGCAATTCCGTATCGGCTGCATTTGCAGATGTCCAAAACCCGCCTGCCGCCAGAACCAGACCAATCCCAACAATCAATCCAATCGACTTGTCCATTTCTATTCTCCTTATCTGTTTTCCTGAAAAAGTTTCAATTTGCTTATAATTGACTTACGGTTCACTTGCCTCATTTTTTTATGCCGTCCAGAATTTTCGCCGCGTACAGGCAGCCGCGGGGGTGGTGATAACCGGCCTTCCACAATCCCGCTTTCTCTATCATTGTTGGTTTTCCGCCGGCAGTGCACATGGTGAACCACTCCCCGAATTCCGAATCGGCCTGGACCTCCAGGCACCACCTGGCATGCTCTTTAAGTTTGCGGAAATATTTATTGTCACCTGTTTCTCTGTAGAGAGTGGCCAGGGACACCAGTCCTTCGCCCTGTGTGTTGTAGTTCTTTTTCGTATCGTCGGCGGGTTTCCCGGGGGCGCCTTTCTGGAAGAAACCGCCATGCTTTTCGTCCCAGGCATGCTTTATGGAATAATCAACCAGATTGCAAGCGCGATGTAGATACTTTTCATCCTTAAGCCCAAGCGCCCTGGCTGCATCAATTATCAGCCAGGCAGCCTCCAGGTCGTGAACGTACAAAGTGTTGGATTCAATAATCGGCTTCCAGTCCTCGGTATAAACTTCAACGTTGCAGCCATATTCAGGCAGAAACATCCTGTCGGTCAGAATATCCAGCAGTTCCCGTAGCCTTTTGCGATATTTCTCCTTTCCTGTTGCCCGGACGAGACTAACGACTGATTCGACCAGGTGAAGATGGGTGCCCGCCGATCGTTCGCCCGAACCCTGTTTCTTCCAATCACGGGTGAAGTCGCAGGTAAAATATCCGCCGTTTTTCTTGTCATAGGCGTGCTTCTCCAGCAGGTTGTATGTCTCTTCCGCCTTTCGCAGCGCCTCCTTGTCGCCGGAGGCGAAGTAATACTCGCATGGTCCATAGATTCCGAACGCCTGGGCGTAGATACTCTTTCGCATCGAACCCGGCTTGCCCTTTCGGGTAACCGACCAGTACCATCCGCCCTCTTTCCCGTCCCACATGTATTTAATCAGGAACGGGAATCCGTCGCGAGCGGCCTGGAGGTACCTGCCGCCGCCGAGTCCCGCCCTGTGGGCCGATGAAAACGTCCATACCATCCTCGTCTGCGGCACCAGCCTCTTGGTCCGTTTTCCGTACCATTTACCCTTACGGTCCAGTTGGGTTACGAAACCGCCGCACTCGGCGTCAGGGCTGTAGCGGAGCAGGAAACTTAAAATGTTCTTTTCGAGATGCTCCTCCAGCCGCTTTGCAAGGACCTGATATTGAGGATTTGACTGTTTCTTTGTATTCATTATTTCACCTGTATTTCCTTTCTGCTGTTTTGCCGATTTAGACGCCTTAATGGTACCACCGTATGCTCCGATATTCACGCGTTCGCCGTTGGGTTCCGTCTCCAGCGAAAAATCCACATTCGGGTCGCCGGCGTCTATGCAGGGGCTGTGCACGTCGTCCTTCACCCACTTCTTCGCCTTCGGGTTCCACCGGCCGGACTTGCTCCTGAGATGGAAGTCGCCTTTTGAAGGATTGACGAACAACGGATCTTTGGAAAAATCCCCCGGCCCGGCGGAGCATCCTTTGTAGTTGCCTTGCGTATTGTTCCAGACGTCGTTGTAACTGATAGTCGTCTTGCCGCCTTCGAAAGAATGATTTATCCCGTAACCTTTGCAGTTTGTAATTATGTTGTTACATACGTTCAGGACCACGCGCCCGGCGGCGGGTGTTAAACCCCGGCTGTGGCGAAATACGGCACTTTCGCTACTGTTGTGAATACCGTCACCGGCGCAGTTATAGATCGTGTTGTTTATTATTCTCACCCTGCTTTCACCGTGGGAATTCTGGTATTCGGTGGCCAATATGCCATATCCATACGGCGTCCCGCCCTTCCAGTTTCCGATATCATATATGCAGTTGTGGGCGATAGTTACATTAACCCCAGGCTTCTGGGGTTTTATCATTATGCCGAAATCTCTTGCGCCTACTATGGTGTTGTTTTCAATTATCACATGCGATGGGCCCTGGCTGATGTCTATGCCGCCCCACGTACCCTGGAACAGATTGTCACGAACCTCCCAGTATGGATTAACATCCACAATCAGGCAGGCGTTTGCTCCTCCATTGATAACGCGGTTGCCCACGATGTGCGTGTTCGCCAGGCCGTGATCGCCATACAACCCCCAATTCCACGGGCAACCTAATATAATGTTGTTAAGTACAAAAACGTCGTCTGAATCCGCAAGCGAAATACCACTATGTTCCGAAGTAATGTTTCTGATATGTATGTTCCTGTTCCTTGCTCTCGTACTGATGCCGGATGGACATATCGCCACCGTCCGCCCCATATAGGATGCGTCATGGATGTTCTCGACAGTGAGGTTTTTTGCTTTCCACACGAGGATAAGGTAAGCGCCCCTGCCCTTGAATCTGTCTTCGCCACCCCATTTGCTGTCAGCTGTTTTGCTGTTGGACCAGGAGATGATCCTGGGGGTTTCGGCGTCTTTGGCCGACAGACCTGCCGATAGGCAAGAGACTATCACCAGACTCATTACAGCCAATTGATTGGGCATTTCCGGCTCCTTCGTTAGTGAAACCCCGGTTCCCAATATAATGACTGATATTTTTAAATTTTTCTGTCCCTGTCCCGAAATGGCTATGTTTATCCGGTTTCCGCCACCAGGTCGAGATCGCGTCGCAACGGCCCGTAATTTCCGCCGGACAATTCCTTGACCTCGGTGTCAAAGAAGGAACCCACCTCCTCGCGTTCTTCGGGTCTTAAAGTGAACTCGAACGCCTTGAGGCTCTTTTCCAGTTGAGAAAGCCTGCTGACGCCCATTATCGGACAAGTTACCGCCGGCGAGGACCGTATCCATCCGACCGAAACATCCACCATGGCGACTCCGCGCCGGCGGGCGAATTCACGCAACTTCAATATGCCTTCGCCATAATCGCCAAGCCACCTGGCTATGCGTTTGTCGGTCTTGGCACGTGAATCATCGGGAATCGGCTCGCCCGGTATGTACTTGCCTGCCAGCAGCCCCATTGCGATGGGACGATAGACCATCACGGCTATGTTTTCCGTCCTGGCCATGGGCAGCACCTCCACCTCTACGCCTCGCTCCAGCAGGTTATAGGGCAATTGATGGGAGACCATGGGCGCCAGATCGTTCAGGCGGGCGTAGGAATTGGAGGCTTCGAGAACCCAGGCGGGGTAGTTGCTGCATCCGACGAATCTGGCCTTGCCGGACTTTACGATTCCACCCAGCGCTTCCATTACCTCCCCGATCCGCATCCCCTTCCGGGGCCAGTGGATCTGACAAAGGTCAAGGTGGTCTGTACCGAGACGTGCGAGGCTTACATCTATGTCTTCGGCGATGGTCCGGGCGTCATTGCTGATGCGAATTTTGCTGGCAAGGAATATCTTATCACGAAAATCCTTTATCCCTTTGCCGACTATTTCCTCGGTTTTGCCGAATTCACCGCCGTATGCCACAGCAGTGTCGAAGAAATTCACTCCCGCGTCAAAGGCCTTGTGCATAATCTCGAAAGATTCACTCTCGCCGATGCTCTCGCCGAACATCATGGTTCCCAGGCACATCTCGGAAACTTCCGCACCTGTGTTCCCGAACGGTATGTATCTCATGGTTCTTTCTCCTGTCTTGTCGGAACAATTTCATAGAACACCGATTCGCCTGAATTGTCACGCTAAATAATTATCAACATGACCGTTTTACGGCTGATTTGTCATAACATCTGATTGTTCGGTCTATTAAAGGGTAAAAGAATTTATACTTCCATCCGCCGATTTTTTCCACAGGCCGGGGCGGGAAAGAAAGAACCGCCGGGTTCCGGTCTGCATTGAACCAGGCCGAATTGCTCAATCGCACCTGTTATGATTGACAGTTTCGCTCTCACCCAATATCATCTCCGCCGTCAACTTAAGAAAAAGGGAGTGTTTTTCATGATAAAACAGCGATTGTTCACGCCCGGCCCGACCGAAGTGCCGCCGGAGGTCCTCATCGAGATGGCCAGACCTATGGTCCATCACCGCACGGAGCAGTTCCGGAAGATATTCGCCGAGGTTACCGCAGGTCTGAAAAAACTCCTGATGACCGACAGCGACGTGCTGACCCTGGCAGGATCGGGAACCGCCGGTATGGAGTCAGCCATCGCCTGTGCGTGCCCGCGCGATAAGAAAGTTCTCGTCGCCAACGGCGGGAAATTCGGTCAGCGCTGGGTCAAGATAGCAAAAGTCTATGGCCTTCACGTCGATGAGGTGCAGTTGGAATGGGGCGCCGCTCTCCAGCCGGGGACGGTCGCCGAGAAACTCGCCGGCGGCGATTACGGGGCGGTAATAACCGTCCACAGCGAGACATCGACCGCCACCGCGTGCGACCTGAAAGCAATCGGCAAAGTCGTCGCGGATTCCGACGCGATACTGATCGCCGACTGCATTACATCGGCCGGCACGCTGCCGCTGCGGACCGACGAATGGGGCATCGACATCGTCGGCTCAGGCAGTCAGAAGGCGCTGATGCTCCCGCCGGGACTGGCGTTCGTCGCCGTCAGCGAAAAGGCATGGAAGAATATCGACGCGATAACCCCGCCCGCCTTCTATCTGGACCTGAAGGCCTACCGCAAATCTCTGGCTAAGAACGACACGCCTTACACCGCGGCAGTGAGCCTGATTCGTGGCTTGAAGGTTGCGCTGGAGATGATTGACGAAATCGGCATCGAGACGGTTTGGGCGCGGACGGCGAAATTGGCGTCGGCTACGCGGGCTGCCGCCGATGCGCTGGGGATGAAGGTCTTCTCATCCCAGCCGAGCGATTCGGTAACATGCCTATTGTTGCCCGACGGCGTAACGGACAAGCAGTTCCGCCCCGCCCTACGCGACAAATACGGCTGCTCTGTCGCCGGCGGGCAGGAGGCGCTGGCGGGCAAAGCCATCCGCATCTCGCACATGGGATACGTCGAACCGCTGGAGACGATAGGACTGATAGCAGCCATTGAGTACACGCTGTCCGATTGCGGCGCGGATGTAAAAATCGGCGCAGGCGTAACAGCGGCGACGAAGGTTCTGAAAGACTGGCGGTAGGGGTAGGGCGGGCAGGCTTGCCCGCGTTTTTCCGGTCACTTTCCCGCAACAAAATAAGAGTTCCGGGACAGACCTGCCTGCCTCCGGCCAGCAGGCGGGTCTGACAGATTGACAGAATTGACAGGTCCCGCAAGGGATGCTGCGCACAGATTGACAGGCGTGTCAGGAAAAGCACCTGTCTGCCGATAGGCAGAACGGCATTGTCGCGGCTGGATTTTTCTGAAAAATTTTATATACCGGCCAGGCCGGTGGTTGCTGAATCCCGCATCTTTTCCGGTGCCGCGTTTGCACCACAAAAGCAATGGCGTCGATAGGACGGTCGGTAGTTCTTTAATAATAGAAGAGAGGTCGTAGAAACTAGGGACTTGGGATTAGGGACTTGGGAAAAACAACGAATATTGAATGACGAACAAGGAATGTCGAATTTCGAATTAAAAAACAAACAAATCGCTGCCTTTGGGATATTTTTCACTTCGCAATTCAAAATTCTTTGTTCAATATTCGACATTCTCATTTTCGGTCGGAGTTCATAGGGCGTAGGGACCGATGAACTGATTTACCGATCAACTGATCAACCGATCAACCAATTGACCGGGATACCGGATTACCGGAGGACCGGAATACCCGCCTTCGCCAAGGCTTCGGCGTGGCAAGCCGAAAGGCCGGACCGATTTAACGAATCAACGAATTCACGAGTTCACGAATTCACGAATTCACGAGTCAACCAATCAACCAATTGACCAATACACCGATTGACGGATTTTCGGCAGAATCCCGCTCCCTACCGGTCGCGGCTAGCCGCGAGTGGAAACGAGCGGGTTTGACTCAACGATGTTGGTCAAACATGACCGCTCCCTTGCGGTCGCGGCTCGTTTATCTCCCGCC
>JAXHSV010000210.1:0-5197 GCA_034190305.1 Planctomycetota bacterium
GGCGGGCCTAAAGTTACAAAAGACGGCGTTACCGTCAGCAAGGAAGTCGAACTGTCCGACCCGTTCGCCAACATGGCGGCCAAAATGGTCAACCAGGTGGCGTCGAAAACTTCCGACGACGCCGGTGACGGAACGACCACGGCGGTTGTGCTCGCCGAAGCGATTATGCGCGAAGGTCTCAGAAACGTCGCAGCCGGCGCCAACCCTCTGGCGGTAAAGCGGGGAATAGACAAAGCCGTCGCCGCAGCCGTCGGAGACATCGCCGCGCAATCAAAGGCCGTCAAGGGCAGCGACGACCTGCGAAAGGTCGCCACGGTTTCGTCCAACTGGGACGAGCGGATCGGCGAACTGATCGCCGAGGCCATCGAGAAAGTCGGACCCGACGGCGTTATCACCGTCGAGGAAGGAAAGAGCACCGAGACGGAGCTGGAGTTCGTAGAGGGTATGCAGTTCGACAAGGGCTACATATCCGCCTACTTCATGACCAACCCGACCACGCTGGAGTGCGTTCTGGAAGACGCCGTAATACTCCTGCACGAGAAGAAGATTTCCGGCATCCGTGACATACTTCCGCTGCTGGAGAAGACCGCCCGGTCCGGGAAACCTCTGCTGATTATCGCCGAAGACGTCGAAGGCGAGGCGCTGGCGGCTCTGGTGGTCAACCGCCTCCGGGGCATCCTGAAAGTCTGCGCCGTCAAGGCTCCCGCCTTCGGCGACCGTCGCAAGGCGATCCTCGGCGACATCGCGGCATTGACCGGAGGACAGGTCGTCAGCGAGGACCTTGGCGTCAAACTGGAAAAAGTCGGACCGGAAATGCTCGGATCGGCCAAGAGGATCGTTATCGACAAGGACAACACCACTATCATCGAAGGCGCCGGCGCCAAGAAGGCAATCAGCGCCCGAATCGACACGATCCGTAATCAGATAGATAAAACAACCAGCGATTACGACCGCGAAAAGTTATCCGAGCGTCTGGCGAAACTGACCGGCGGAGTGGCCGTTGTCCGCGCCGGGGCTGCGACTGAAACCGAAATGAAGGAGCGCAAGGACCTTATCGACGACGCCATGCACGCTACGCGGGCGGCTTCGGAAGAGGGCGTTGTCGCCGGCGGGGGTGTCGTGTTCCTCCACGCCATCGACGCCGTCACCAAGGCCCGCGACAAGGCTACCGGCGACGAGAAAATCGGCGTAGATATTATCGTCAAGAGCCTGCGAACCCCGGCTATGCAGATCGCCGCCAATGCCGGCGCCGACGGCGCCGTCGTGGTCGAGGAAATCCTCGAGCGAGGAAAAACAATAGGATACAACGCCGCTACGAACCAGTACGTCGATATGGTCAAATCCGGAATCATAGACCCCGCCAAAGTCAGCAGGACCGCGCTGCAGAACGCGGCGTCCATGGCCGGACTTATGCTGACGACCAACGTGATGGTTACAGACTACGACGAAAAGAAGGTCGAAGAAGGCGAAGAAGAAAAGGTCGCCGGAGCCGTTATATGATTGAGGATTGAGGATTGCGAATTGCGGATTGAAAAGAAGACAGGGGCGCCGGGGCGAAGGTTGACGCGCCCGTGTCTGTTCAATCTGCAATTTGAAAATCCACAATCTGAAATCTGCAATCCGCAATCATAAAATGGACAAGCGTGATTATTATGAGGTGCTGGGCGTTTCCCGCACCGCCGGTGCGGCGGATATAAAGCGAGCATATCGCCGGAACGCGCTGAAGTACCACCCCGACAACTATCAAGGCGAAAAGGCGGAAGGTGAGGGCAGGTTCAAGGAACTCGCCGAGGCCTACGAAGTCCTCTCGGATCCTCAGAAGCGCCAACTCTACGACAGGTACGGGCATGACGGTTTGCGCAGCGCCGGTGTGCACGATTTTTCGAGCATGGGCTTCGGCGACATCTTCAGCATGTTCGAGGACATCTTCGGTATGGGTTTCGGCGGCGCTCGCGGCGGGCCGCGCAGAGGGTATGACCTGGAAACCGAGGTGGAACTGACGCTCGAAGAGGTCGCAACCGGCGCCGACAGGACGCTGGAATTCGAGCGGATGGACTTCTGCGAAACCTGCTCGGGAAGCGGCGCAAAGCCCGGCACAAGCCCCGCCAAGTGCGGCACCTGCGGCGGGTACGGACAGGTCGAGACCTCCGGCGGGGGGTTCTTCCGAATGGTGCGAACCTGCCCGAACTGCCGAGGAACCGGAACCGTCATAACCGAACCCTGCGGCGATTGCCGAGGCGCCGGAAGAGTCAAGAAGAAGCGAGTCCTGGCCATCCACGTCCCGCCCGGCGTCCACGACGGACAGGTCGTCCGTATGCGAGGCGAGGGCGAACCAGGCGAAGCCGGAAACGTCGGGTCCCCAAATCGCGATACGTCGCGATTTGGGGTCCCCGTCAGGGGCGACTTGAGATGCTACGTCCGCGTAAAACCGCACCCGTTCCTCCTCCGACGGGGAAACGACCTGATCTGCCAGGTGCCGATTACCTTTACGCAGGCGGCACTGGGAGCGGTCGTCGAAGCGCCGACGCTCGCGGGAAGAGAGGAAGTTACCGTCCCTGCCGGTACGCAGCACGGCGAAGCAATCTCGCTCAAGCGACGAGGACTGCCCGACCCGCGATCCGGAAGAAAGGGAGACCAGATCGTACAGTTCCTCATCGAAATACCCAGGAAACTGTCGAAAAAACAGACGGAACTAATGAGAGAATTCGCTGAAACCGAGGACATCAACGTCCTTCCGGCGAAAAAGGGATTCTTCGAAAAACTGAAGGAATATTTCGGGTAACAGAATAGGCCGCAGAGGCGCAGAGGAAAAATAAAACTAAAGAAGATTTTCTGTTTTTTACTTTTTACAACTCTGCGGTCTCTGCGCCTCTGCGGCAGGAAAATGACATGACGAAAAAGAAGCACAAACACGAGCAAGACGACGTTACAGAAGAATTGGTCCAGGCCGACGAGTCTGCGGACACAACAGCCCGGCAAAACGACCTGCTGGCGAGGCTTCAGCGAGTGTCGGCTGATTATCTGAACTACCAGAAGCGCGCCGCAAGGGAAATCGCCGATGCACGCCGGTTCGCCAATGCCGAACTGGTCAAGGAACTCCTGGCAGTCCTGGACGACATGGAACGCGCCTTGGACCACGCCGCCGAAGACGACCCGCTGTCGGAAGGAATGAAACTGGTCCATGACAAGGCGATGGAAATCCTGGGGCGCCATGGCCTGACGCCAATCGCCGCCGAAGGTGAATCGTTCGATCCTCAACGGCATGAAGCCATGATGACCGAACCGGTCGAGGGATTTGACACGCCCACCGTTCTGCGTGAACTCCAGCGGGGCTATGAGTTCAGGGGCAGAGTTCTTCGTCCGACGAGGGTGGTGATTTCCGCCACGCCGACCGAAGATGATTCAGACCGGGAACAATAACCATGCCGACATACGACTATCATTGCGAAGCCTGCGATGCGGATTTCGAGTTGTTTCAGCCGATTACCGCCAAACCGATAAAAAAATGCCCCCAGTGCGGTAAGAACCGCCTCCGCCGACTTATCGGTTCAGGGGCGGGCGTCATCTTCAAGGGAAGCGGATTCTATCAGACCGACTACCGCAGCGATTCGTACAACAAGGCCGCCGAGAAGGAAAAATCCGCCGCCGAAACCAAACCCGCCAAAGATTCAACCAAGCCCAAATCTGACTCGTCCAAACCCGCAGACAAGAAAAAGAAATAGGCCCCGCCACCCCCGGACGGGCGGTATTTTCGGGACAGACAGGTATCCTCGCATCCAGGCATCGGGCCAGAAGGGCGTCATGCGGAACAGTCGCCACACGCTTTCGGCGCAACGCCCGAACCTTTTTTCGATGATTTTATGATTTTACTCCGTGCCTGTAGGTTACGGACGTAACGGCTGCTGTTATCAGCGCCGTTTCGCCCGCGGCATCGTCGGCCTTTATCCGCAGAGTTTTTATCTCCTTGTCCGGGTGGGGATTTGCCCACTCGAAAGCATAGAGCGTTACATCTTCACCGCAGGACGTTTTACCCTGCCAGGCTGCGACGGCGGGATACGTCCCGATGTACCCGGCGTGACGATGGCGAATATGCGCCAGCGGCGCGGCGAACCGGCGGTTCCACTCTGCCACCTGCCAGCCATATTCGATGCCAACCTCGGCGGTCGAGCCGTCGGAATAGAGCAGTTCGTACGCACTTACGGGCGCCTCCGCCTTGATGTCGGTATTCGGTATGCTTGGTTTGGTGTCGCTCGAACAGGTGTGCAGAAATACCAGGCTGTCTGCCTTGGTGCCGACGGGAACTTCCGCCTGCGACGGATAGCACTTCCCGGGTGCGCTTTGCGGCTCCAGGAAGATAACGCCTTCGGGAATGCGGAACGGAATCGACTTGAGGGTAACTTTACCTTGCCGAAGCCCTGTCAGGTCGTATCCTCCCTTTCCGCCGGTCTTGTCCCGCATCGGCGCGGTAGTGGCGCCGGATAAGTCGATAGGCTGATATTTCGCAGCCTTATCGACCGGCGCCGGCAGGCGGTCGTCGCTTATCTGCCATCGAAGAACGGGCATCAGTTCGGCAATCTTGCGGTCCATCACCCAGCGCAGTTCGTCGGCGTAGTGCTCGGACCACATCATGTTGGATGAGAATATGAAATCGTAAAGTTTTCCCTTCCTGCCGAAGGTCTCCTCGTCGGCGTGTCCCCAGGTGGAAACCTCCGCTCCGATTAATCCTTCGCGGGCGCTGCGGCTGGTGAATCGCGTATAGTGTGAGGAGTAGAAGTTGCCCATGATAACCTTGAAGCCGTGATCCAGCAGGCGGGTTTCGATGTCCCGGTCCGTGGCGAAATACCAGACGAAATCCATCATCACGATGTCTTTGGGTATCATGTCGATGGCGTCGGGAACGCCGTAAGGCCGGAAATCCTGAATCATGTCCGACCAGATCATCATTCCCAGGCCCTTGCTCTTGAGGTAATCGTAAATCTTGTTGACGTCCAGGGCGTACAGTTCGGCCCGGTCCTTGTCCTTACACCGGTCGCAGACGCCCAGCGTATAGACCTCGTCGTGTCCCATCTCGATGTATCGCTCAGGCTGGAAGACCTCGATAACCTCGTCGATCATGTCGAAGATGATCTTGTGGCTGTCGGGGTGCAGCGGGCAGTAGGCGTCAGGATACACGCCGGGCTTTTCTGCTATCTCCGGA
>JAXHSV010000211.1:0-5178 GCA_034190305.1 Planctomycetota bacterium
TCGCTGCCTTTGGGATATTTTTCACTTCGCAATTCAAAATTCTTTGTTCAATATTCGACATTCTCATTTTCGGTCGGAGTTCATAGGGCGTAGGGACCGATGAACTGATTTACCGATCAACCGATTCACGAATCCACGAATTCACGAATCCACGAATTCACGAATCCACGAATTCACGAGTCAACGAATTCACGAGTCAACGAATTCACGAGTCAACGAATTCACGAATCAACGAGTCAACCGATTGACCGGGATACCCGCCTTCGCTAAGGCTTCGGCGTGGCAAGCCGGAGGACCGGACTACCGGAGGATCGGAAAAACGTAAAAGACCCCAACGAGCCGCGACCGCAAGGGAGCGGACAGTAAGACTTTCGCGTTGGAATGACCGCTCCTTTGCGGTCGCGGCTCGTTTATCTCCCGCCGGCACACAGGTTATATACGCCGGAAAAATTCGTGTAAATTCGTGGACTGATTTTTAAAACCGGGCGGAAAAATGAATTCGAAAACCGTAAATGCTTGCGTAGTAGGGTGTTACAGTTTTTGTTTCTTTCCCAAACTTTCCGAAACTTTCCGTTTCGTTCCGAATTGTTCCCAATTGTTCCGTATCTTTCCGAACGGTTCTCAACCGGCACGAATTGTTCCAAATTGTTTCGAAAGATTTACACCGTGATGCTAATCCCACCAGAACGTACGGAACTTTTCGATGGCATCGCAGAGTGCATCGACGTTCTCCGGCGGGGTCGCACATCAGGTTTTCGAAGCCGCGAAGGTAGTGCAATCGCATGAAGAAGAACCCGTGATATATCTCGCCGCCGGTGAGTTTGCCATGCTGCCGTCCCCGCTCGATTCGTTTCCGCTCGGTATCCCAGTCTCCGGTAATTCTCTGGGCGTTCTGGGGAAGGACGGGCGGGACGGCAAGGTTGTCCAGGGCAGACCAGTCGGCCAGGGGGTGCTCTGTAACTGTTCCGATGATCCCGTTGACCGAGCATTGTCACTTACAGCCCCACGGATCGACGATGTCGCCGATACGCTCTTCGGGAAGAAATATGTAATTTTCGAAATCTATCTTACCCCGCTCAAAGCCGGGAAAGAGCACCGGATGACGGGCCATTACATCTTCCAACTCCCTGCCTCCGTCGATCAGGCTTGCGGGTGAGATGTGCACCGAAGCCGGGATATATTCCGGGTGGGCGAAGGTGGCGTTACGAATGTAGTTTTCACGGGGACTCAGCATATGTTTTACGCTCCTGTTTACTTTCCCGCCCCGCAGCATTTTTTGTACTTTTTGCCCGAACCGCAGGGGCATGGATCGTTTCGGCCCGGCTGGTCGCCGGACTTGAGGCGGTATTTGTCCGGGTCTTTTTCGCGTTCGGCCTTGGCCTTGGCGAGGATTTCATCCTCGGCTTCTATGTCCTCTGTACTCCGCTGACGACGGGACAGGTCGCTTAGTTTCTGCTTTTTCTGACGCTTGGTGTATCTGTCTTCAATCGGGTCGTGGGGCATTACAGATTCCTCCCGCAGCATTTTTTGAATTTTTTCCCGCTGCCACAGGGGCAGGGATCGTTTCGCCCGACTTTGGACTGGTTCCGAATTATGGTCTGCACCCTTTGCGACTCCGCCGCTGCCTGCTGGGCGGCCATGTCGCGGGCAAGGTCGTCGTATCCGCTGAGTTGCTCGTGTACCAACTGCGAAACCTGATAGACGCTTTCCATCTCGGCTTCGGCGCCGAGTTTGGCCTTGAAGACGATGTCCGTAACCTTGCTGCGTACGGACGAGAGCATCTCGTCGAACTGGCGGAAGCCTTCCCGCTTATAGACGATTCTCGGGTCCTGCTCGGCGTAGCCGCGAAACCCGATTCCGCTCTTGAGGTGGTCCATCGCCAGGAGATGGTCTTTCCAGGAGGTGTCATATATTTGCAACAGGACAAAGCGTTCCAGTTCGGTCAGTTCGCGTCTGATGAAGGCCCGGCCCGTATCGATCAGCATTTCGCGGACGCTGTCGTCGGCTTGGGTAAGGTCATCTTCGGAAATATCCGTATCGAAGCGTTTTTTGCACCATTTGACAACGGCGGGAAACTCCTCGGTCCCACCGCCGTTCAGGCCGGTAAGAAAGGCATCGACTGTACGGGTAAGTCCCTGGCCAATAAGGAAATCCTCGCTCAGGGTGATAAGGTCGTCGAGGAGTTGATCTACGGATTTTTCAGTCAGGTTTTCCGGGTTCCATCCGGCTTGGAATTTTCGATTGGCCCAGTCGCACAGCGCGGTTACGGCATAGACGTTATCCGCACCGGCCTGGCCTACCGTTATGTCTATTGCATACCGGCATGGGTACTCAATTTCACGCCGGAGATATGCATCCTTTACGGCGCGGGTTATTCTTTCTTCGGCGACCTGTGGGTCGCCGGCGGGAAGTTCGTCGGGAAGTATCTCCACGCCGAACTTGTTCCGCACGTTCTCGGCCAGTGCCTGAACGGCGAAACCGTCGGTAAGGAACCGCTGAAGCGGCGTCAGGTTAATCGAGTTGATATTTTCAGTCGCCGCATCGAGAATGGCATGTTCGATTTCGTCGGGATTCATCCGGCGGAGTTGGTTCTGGGCGATGTTGACTTTAAACCGGCTCATTGCCCAGGACGACAGCCCGCGAAGGTCCCAGTCCTTCCGGTCGATGGACTCGTCGGCGTATTCACCGAGCGTTACGTTGATAACATTTGCTGCTTCCTCGATAGCCCGGCTGCGAAGGTCGGATTCGACAGCGGGAAAATCCTCGACCGTCCGGCCTCGAATCTGATCGGGCCTGACGGACAGTTCCATGTTGTGTCTGACCCATTCAGCCATGCATCGCTGAGGATAATCACCGGAAAGGTAATCGCTCACCGCATCAGTAATAGTCTCGGCGATCATCTCGCGGATAATACCTTCGATATCCTCTCCGGTGAGTATCTGCTGGCGTCGCGAGTAGAAATATCGCCGCTGATGGTCCATTACTTCGTCGTATTCCAGCAGGTTTTTTCGGATGTCGAAGTTTCGCTGCTCGACCTTTTTCTGGGCGCGAGCGATGCCTTTGCTGATTCGTTTGTCCTCAATGGCCTGGCCTTCCTGCAAGCCCAACCATCCGAGCACTTTCAGCGTCCATTCTCCGGCGAAGATCGCCATCAGGTCGTCCCCGAGGCTCAGGAAGAACCGGCTGGAACCGGGGTCTCCCTGCCGGCCCGACCGTCCGCGCAACTGGTTGTCGATCCGCCTCGCTTCGTGGCGCTCGGTGCCTACGATGTGCAGACCGCAGGGTACGTCGGCCGGGCAGTCGCCCCTGCCCCTGCGGGGAAAGGATGGGTCGATCTTCGTCTTGAAACAGTGCGAACAATTCGTGGCTGCATCGTACTCCGGGCAGTGGATGCAGCACTTGGTCGAACCGGGCGGGAAAAGGTCCTGGGTTTCGACGCCGAGTTCGGCAAACCTTTCTACCGACGGAACTTTGCACGTATCGAGGACAACGCCCGGACCGAGTTTGATGTCCGTACCTCGACCGGCCATGTTCGTTGCTATCGTTACGTTTCCGACCATCTGTTTCGAGCCGCGCTTCAGCGGGCTTTGCCTGCCAGCCAGCATGACGATTTCTGCCTCGCGTGCGGCGTTCTCAGGCCGGGCGTTAAGAACCTCGTGAGCGATGCCGTAGGTTCGCGTCAGCATCTCACTGAGCAAATCGGACTTCTCGATACTCGTCGTGCCGACCAGCACCGGCCGACCCGCTTTAGAGTAGGTGTTAATCTCCTCGACAAGCGCATCGTATTTTTCCTCCACGGTCCCGTAAATTCGGTCGTTATAATCCATTCGGTTGACGGGGCGGTGTGTCGGGACGGAGACTACGTCGAGTTTGTAAATCTTCATGAACTCTTCAGCCTCGGTCAATGCCGTTCCTGTCATTCCGGCAAGTTTCTCGTAGAGTTTGAAGAAGTTCTGAAGTGTGATGGTCGCAAGTGTCTGGTTTTCCTCCTTTATGGTTACTCGTTCTTTTGCCTCGACCGCCTGGTGCAGCCCGTCGGACCATTGCCGCCCTTCCATCAATCGTCCGGTGAACTCATCGACGATGACAACATCCGCGCCATTGACAACGTAATCCTTGTCTCGCTCATAGACGACGTGCGCCCGAAGAGACTGGTCCAGAAGGTGAGGCCATTCCATGTTCGCCCCGACGTAGAAACTACCGACACCGGCGATATCCTGGGCTGCGCTGACGCCTTCGTGAGTCAGGTGGGCTGCTTTCCTGTCCAGTTCGACTTCGTAGTATTTCGTCAGGCGAGCAATTTCATCTTCTGCGGCGGAAAGGTCCGCCTGGGCCTTTTCAAGTTTTTTGGATACAGATTTTTTCTTTTCTCCGTCGCTTTTGGACAGTTCGCCCTCGAGCGCCTTGACGGATCTTTTGACGCCTTCAAGCCTCCCATCGGCCTGTTTGTAAGACCGGTGGCGTTTGATTATTTCCCTGATGACGGCGTCGGCCTTTCCATATCGCTGCACGTCGCCGTAGGCAGGACCGGAGATTATCAAAGGCGTTCGCGCCTCGTCGATAAGAATGCTGTCCACCTCGTCGATAATCGCATAGTCGCGAGTTTGCTGTACCTGTTCCGCCGGCGACATCTTCATGTTGTCGCGGAGGTAATCGAACCCGAACTCGCTGTTGGTGCCGTAGATAACATCGCAGGCGTACTGCTTTTGTCTCTCGGCGCTGTCCATAGGCTGCTGAATCGCGCCGACACTCATACCGAGTATCTCGAATATCGGAGCCGCAAAGTCGCAGTCGCGCTGTACGAGGTAATCGCTGACCGTAACGATATGGACTTTCTTTCCGCCCAGCACAGACATATAAATGGCGGGGTAACAGGCAATGGTTTTTCCTTCGCCGGTCGCTTCTTCGGCTATTGACCCTTCGTGGAGCACCTGACCGGCTACAAACTGAACGTCGAACTGTCGGTGGTCCCGCGCCAGCCACGACGCCATTCGCACGGCTGCGAACGCTTCGGGCATGATGTCATTGAGCGATTCCCCCGCCTCAAGCCGGCGGCGAAAATCCGCAGTCTTGCCGCTCAGCCAGTCCTTTGCGGCCAGCGGAACGACCTCCAGCGCCTTGGCGGCCCGAACAAGTTCTTCCATGTCCTTCTGAACGTCCATCGAACCGGATGACTGA
>JAXHSV010000212.1:0-5159 GCA_034190305.1 Planctomycetota bacterium
TGGTGGCCTGGCGATCATTGAGCCAGGCAGCCCCAAACCAGGAGAAGGAGTTGCTCTATGCAACGGTCACCCCATAACCTTCCGGCGAAAAAATCGATGCTTTTGGTAAGGAGATCATATTTATGTCGTTGAAGTTAGTACTTACAGGACCGAAGAAGCTGGAGTTTCGGGAGTATAAAGAGCCGGAATTGAAGCCGACCGAAGTCAGAATAAAGACGATCATGACAGGAATTAGTCATGGAACAGAACTGAATTCTTACAGGGGCACTGTTCCTTGGCTATCCGGAAAAGAATTTGATCGTGAATATCGACTTTTCCTTCAAAGCCCAGCTCAAAGGAAATACCAAAGTCATTGCGGAAATATGGGAAGCATATGAGCGAAGCGAAGGATACTATATTCCCACGCGGCATCTGGACGGCGCCAATTTCCTGCTTGCCGACGGTCAGGCCGGTCTTGTTCGGGCTGGCGGCGAAGCGGAAGGTGATTTCCCAGTCGTCGCTGCCACGCTTTGAGCCGGATGCGCCCAGGAACAACACCTCGCCGGCGGCGAAGCCCTTCCAGGCGGCGTTATTGACCTTGCCGGTCAAGGCGAAGTACGCACCCTTGTTCACATCACCGTCGTCGATGTAATGCGTCTCGGAGAAGTTATAGACGGGTACGGTAATATCCACGCCCTCGACGTTGTCGTGCGTAACGCCGACGGCGCCTTGGAAGTCCGGGGCGGTCTTTCCCGGCGGGGCGTACTTGCTGACGGTACTGATGGACTGCGTGATGTGCTGCGTCCCGCCGCCGGTGTCGAAGCTGAAGGATGACTCCCCGACCTCCGCCGGCGGCTTGACGCCGTAGCGGATTGTGGCCAGCCACTGGCCGTCGCCGCTGGCGGTATCCACCCACTCCGGCTCGAGGTTGATCGACTGCCGCGTCAGGCCGTCGTAGGTCTCGGCCGTGGAGTTCTCGATAAGCGTCTTGGCCGTCAGGTCGTCGGACGTACCGGCCAGGACATAGACCATCTCCACCGAGGCGTTGTCGCCCGTGTTCCACTTGCGGCTGTCGAGTTTTTCGGTCAGTGTGGGCATCCGTGCCCCTCGTCATTTATCTGTCTGCCGATGGGTCGTAGCCCATCATCGGTATCGTTGAGCCTTGTCCAGCTTACGATGAATAAGGGAAATCATTGTCATGATGTCGAGCGCATCCTGTTCGTTCATGTCCCAGTTGATCTTCGCCTTATGAGCCAAGGGATTTCTCACTGTTCCATAGAGACCCTTCAGCAAACTCACGAAACCTCGTTGCTCTCCCTGCTCTGTCTCGGTCTTCAGCGAATTGATTGCCAGAAGGGGGTTCATCTGGTTACCAAGCGAGAACGCTTCATCGACCAGAGCAGCGCCGTCCGAGGAAACACCTGCCATATCCCTGATCTTTCCGGTGATGCTCTTCATCGCCTCAAACACAGCATGGAAGTAGTTCTTCTGCAGTATTTCAGCAGTGCAATACTTTAGGACGTCCGCATGGACACATCGTTGCGTCAATGCAGAACGAAAGTGGTTTGCGCGAGACATGGCCTCGTCCAAGTCCCCAGCGACCTCAGATCGACGGACCTTCCCATTGGTGCCAACTGCCATTCCACGGAATGCCAGTACCTTGTTCAGTTGATCTTGGCGCAAACTGAACAGTGTCGGATTGTCTGTGTAGCTTGCCGGGTTCATCGCCTTCGTGATGAAGACCACCACATGGTTGCTGACCTGATGCTCGTTCTGGAACCCTACGAAGGCGTTGAACAGCCGCTTCCATTTCGTGTTGTTCGGGTCCACATCAGGGATATGGCAGTCGTTGAGCAGATATCCGATCTCGGAGCCTGTCAAGCCGTCATTTGTGTCCCCCAGTACCTTTGCGATAGAAGTAAGGTGTTGGGGATCAAATGGATCGATTCGTTGTCTGGACCTGATCTGCGCCATTGCTTTCTCTCCAATCCAGTTTGTCAAGGTTAAGCCTGAATGGAGATTATACCTGACTTGCCTGTGGTTGCTCACACGAACGTAATCCCGTCAGCGTTCTTAAGCGGGCGGGTGTTCTTTTCGATCTTGTCGATGCCGTTGGCCATGCGGTCGGTCACGCCGCCGGTTTGAAGGCCCAGAACGTTGGCGGCGACGAACGTTCCCTGCGCCCCGATCTTCGCGGCCTGGCGACCGAGCAGGTCGCCCATACCGGCAATGGCGCGGTTCGCCTTGGCGATAATGTCGTCGGCCCCTTCGAGTTTGTCCGGGCCGGCGGCCTCTTTTGCTTTGCGCTTCTTGCGGGCCTCCTCGACGGCAACGGTCGGCTAGGCCGACTGCTGATCACACACATTCTTTGCGCCGAGGGTGCCCTTCAACAGCCGCTGCTGTATCTCAGTCTGTTTTTCAAGCAACACCGCCAGGACTATTACGACCGCCTCGATGCCGTGCGGCTCAAGGGCGACTGGATTGGCTGGCTGCGGTATTTCCTGGATGGCGTCCGCGAGACCGCCCAGCAGGCTTCCGATACGGCCGGACGCATCTTGAATCTGTTCGACGAGGACCGCCGCAAGGTGGAAAATCTGGGACGCAAAGCAGGCTCCGCCCACCGTGTCCATGACCTGTTGCGACGGCACCCGATCACGACGATACGCAAGGCCACCAAGCAGCTCAACCTTACCGCCCCTACCGTCCGCAGCGCCATTGAGAGCCTGGAGCAACTCGATATTGTCCGCGAGGTCACCGGCAAGCAGCGCGACCGCATCTACATCTACGAGCGGTACGTGAAGATTCTCGATGAGGGCACGGAGCCTATATCGAGGTGATTACCGTGCTCCTGCTACGCTGCACAACGAAGGTGTTCAAGAAAATCGGCCGGAAGACACAAACGGTGCCAGTCATACGTCAGCATTTCCGCCTGCGAGAAAAGGGATGATGATGTTATTTGCGAAATCGGCCAAAACGAAAATAAGCCCCTTCCTTGTTTTCGTCCGCAAATGACACTGGAAGCATGTTTTCTCTACACGTCCCCTTGTGTGCTCGTTCGTAATTTGTTAGGCTTTGTGGCGTGACGGTCAGTAGCATAAACCTGTTCGGCACCAGCATCGAAGAAGGCTTGGCCTTAGCCCGACGGGTCGATCCGAAATACAGGCCGGTTTGGGATATCCATCAGTAGTGCTTGTTCCGAATCGTCACGATGGAACAGGAATAATGGCCATCGGAGAAAAAGACGCGGCCTTTCTGATCGGCCTTCAGTCTGGCATTCTGATAGTCGAAACTGGCAGGCAGTTCGTTGATGATTTCGATCCGGCTCCAAGGAACGATTCTTTTGCCAATTGCTCCCACTGCAATGTCTTTGGGACCGTTGACTGCCCGGCCATAGTGGAAAGACATGCACATCAACTCCAAGCATACCTGGTCTCGGCCCACAACCTGGCCGATCAGCAGATGGTTGTGGGCATCAGGATAGGGCTTGATGGATCTCACCTTCCAGATCAGACGACTGTCGTTCATACGTATTCTCCCGATGGACCGCTTCCGGCAATTACTAAAGGACGGCACTTACGACCGCAAATATTGTCGCCGCTGCCAGCACCAAGAGAATTGCCTCTCCAATGTCGGCCAGTTTTTCATAGGTTGACTGTGACATTCAGCATCTCCTGTTTTCAGCTACTTGTCCGGTCAGCCTGCCTGTCCCTCCACAGGCGGGCTGACCGGGTTGGCTGCCCTCCCATTTTCCTCCCACTTAGAACTTCCACACCAGGTCGGCCTGCACCGTAACGTTGCGTTCGTTTTCGTGGCTTCCGGTAACCGGCTCGGTATAGAAAACCTTTCCGCCTATGGTCAGCGGGTCAGCCAGGTTGTACTTGGCGCTGAAGACGTGACCTCTGCGATTTGCGTGGCCGAAGTCGCTGTCATTGAAGGCGCCGACTGTGGCATTGGCTTCGATATAGGCATACTTGTAGCCGGCCGACCAGTCGCCTTTTTTCTTGTTCTTGCCGACCTTTAGCCCTACGGCGTAGCCGTCGGACTGGTCGTTGTAATCCGGGGCACTGTCGCTGTCGCCGCAGTTGTGGACCCAGTCGAAGTAGACCTGCATAGGCAGGCCGAAGGCCTTGAATTTGACCTTATTGGTCAGGTTGAACATCTGAAATTCTTCGGCCAGGTAGTAACAGGGGTCGGTATCTTGGTGGTTGCCTGAGCTGTAAACGGCTGCTTCTTCAAAGTTGTCATAGTCGTAGTAGGTCGCGGCGCAGGTCCACTGGACGTCCTTGGTCAGCTTCCAGTGCATGCCGGCCTGGTAGCCGGCCAGGATAACGTCCTTGCCGTTGCCGCTTTCATCCACCACGAAATAGCCGACGCTGGCGAAGGGCGAAAAGCCGTTGAACGTGGGTTTGTACTGTGTCCATACACCTTCAGGATTCACGTCGCTGTCCCAGACCAGGTCGGTATGGACGTAGGGATTCTTCATTTTGCCGCCGATGATGGTGAAACCCTTTAACCAATCAGGGGCATACTTGGCATAGGCCAAGTCGATCCATATCGGCTTTTCGCTGAAGAAATCAGAGAAGGTTTGGTTGGACGATGTTGCGTCGGAGTAGCCGTGAACTGTTTCCCTCGCGCAGTCTCTGTAGCCTTCCGAGCCGCTGGCCAGGCGAAAGCCCACTTCCATCTGCTTGTCAAGCCAATGCTTAGTGACTCCAAATCTCAGCCTGAACCTTGCCCGGTTACGGTTTTTGCTGCCTCGTTGACTGCCGCTGAAGCAGTCGCCCTGATAACGAAGCCTCAAGTCGCCGTAGAACTTCAGGTTCTCCATCCATTTGGGCCAGTCAGATCGGCCGCCGGCGTCGGCGACGACTTTTTTGACAAGGGCGAGAGTTTCTTCCGGCGTGAGCCGTCGGCCCGTTTTGTCTGACAGTTCCACTTCAAGTTCAACCAGGCGCCGCTGCTGGTCCTTGACCTGCATCTTCAGCGCCTTGATTGTGATATGCATATCTTCCAGCGTCGGCGTCGCCTCGTTTGCCGCTGCTTCGTCCGCCGCCATTGCATTGTCGGCCGCCGTTGCCCAGCCCAACAACACCGCGGCTACTACCAATGTCACCCACTTCTGCATTTGATACTCCTTTCGCATTGTGCCGGGTTGGTGAGCCTCGGCGGCTGAACGCTCA
>JAXHSV010000213.1:0-5134 GCA_034190305.1 Planctomycetota bacterium
CGATCCAGAATTCCCCTTGCTGCTCCGTCAGCCGTTTGCCCATTGCCATGACGATCATTCTCCCTAACGATTCCCTGGCATGATACAGCCCCTTTGGATATACTTCAAGTATTCAAGTATTCAAGTATTGCGACTTTCACCACGGGCTGCTAGAGGTTCCGGTGCGACGCTGGACAAGATCGCCATAATAAAGGCAGAGTGAAACAGGCTTGAAGGACATAGACAACAGCATTTTTAGGTCTTGTCCGACAGCGCCGCTCGTTTTTGTAACAGTAAGTTTCGACGGGAGTGTTATTCTTTCTCTTCGTCGGCATCGGAAGCGAGTTCTTCGAGTACGGAGAGAGGATCAAACTCTTCAGGTTCGCCGTCAACGAGTTCGCCTGCCTCTTTTTTAGCGACTTCGGTAGTCTTTACCTTGGCGGACGAAATCTGTTCGGGCTTTCCATCAATCTGAACGGTGAACGTAACAGTCCCCAGTGTAATTCTATCCCCCGCATTCAATACCGTTTTATTGACGCGGCGGTTGTTGATATAGGTTCCGTTTGAACTACCCATATCTTGGATTTGCAGTTCGTTGTCCGACTTGATCAGTTTGCAGTGCTGCCTGGATATGCTCATCAGTGGAATCCGGAGGATGCAGTCATCGGCTCTGCCGACGGTAGATATTTCGCGGGTAATCGCAAAATCTTTACGCCGTCCGTTCCGTTCAAACATTACCAGTTTGACATCCATGATTTTACCTTTCTCGCAAGACGACTGATTATAATACCGATACCGAAGTCTGACCGGATTTCTTCCGCTCAGCACTTTATATAACCCCCAGTTTAATCCACAGTTTCCGGTCTGCAAAGGAAAAACAATCTACGAAAGAGTCGGCGTTCTATCGGGCGGGCTGGTGGGTATTTGAGCGCTTTTACAACCTACGCTTTAGCAGGATAGGAGTCGCCGCTGCTTAATTGTTAGACGCGGCTGGGGGTAAAAATGTTGCCGAATAAAGATCCGCCTTAATTCAACCTCTCTTTTTCCCATGCAGAGTTAGGATTTTGCAAATATTTCATTGTGGACTACTTGAGATGCCCGGTTAACGCGCCGATAGCACTGAAGCAGGGATATTAAACGGGCGATTTCGGGGCTTTTTGCAATATTGCCCTGTGCGTGATGTGCCCGTACCCAGTGCCTGCACATTATATTTCGATGATTGTGTGACGGAGGAAGCCCAAAATGGGTGCTATGCATGGGTTTGGGAATATCGGGGCATGGTCGAAACGCTGTGCCCCCAATACGTTAGAACCATCCAAACCTCTTGGCTTCTGCTGGCTTTATATTCGCTTGTTCCGGGAATTTATATGCCGATAAAAAAATTATTGAAAATCCGCGCAAGGCCGATTGGGATCGACCTTGGCTCCGCTGTTGTAAAGATTGCCCAGATGCGCAATACCGACGACCAGTTGGAATTACTGGCGGCGGCGCGGGTCAATGTTCCACCCGATTGCCTGAACGATGTCAAAAAGAGACGTGATTTTCTGGCGGGGCGATTGCGGAAAATCCTGAAGGATCGTGGTTTCAAGGGTCGGCAGTGTATTCTTTCCATACCTGCCGCAGACACCTTTGTCACACATATAAGAACCGCGCCGGCACCTCCCGATGAACTCGAAAAGGCTCTGCGATGGCAACTTGAAGGTAAACTTCCCTTCAATCATAACGACGCCATTATCCGTCACATGGTGGTCGGACCGGTTCAGGGTGAAAACGAAGGTCGGCAGGAAGTCATCGTCGTAGCCATTTCGCGGCAGTCTGCCGAAGCGTATCTGGAAATGGCCTACAGCAGCAGGCTGGAAGTGGCGGCAATGAACGTCGAGTCATGCGCAATCGTGCAATGTTTCGCCCGCCTCTTCCGTCACGCCGAGGATGCACACAGGGCTACTTTGTTCCTTGACCTTGGGCAGACTTATACGCAGGTGGTCATATCACAAGGTCCGAAACTGGTGTTCGCCCGCAACTTGTTGTTTGGCGCCGATCAAATTGACAAGGTTGTTTCCGATGTGTTGAGTATATCTGTGGAGGAGGCGCGAAGTTATCGACGCAGGGTATCTGATCTGACAGATGAGGCAGTAACGGATACGGACCGCCTGGACGAGGCAGTGAATGAATCGCTTAAAAGCGCGGTCGCTGAAATCACCAAGTGCCTGCGTTATTACGAATCGATGTTTCCATCCAATCCGGTCGAGAGGGCTATATTTCTCGGCGGGCAGGCACGGGACACACACCTGTGCAAGGGGATTGCCCGGCATCTTCACCTTCCTTCCCAGGTCGGCGATCCGTTGGTGAAAATAAAAAAGGCCGAAGGCGCCGGGATTACACCTGAAGACGGGCCGGACTTCCGCAAGGCCCAGCCCGAATGGGTGGTCGCGGTAGGATTGAGCCTTGGGGTAAAGAAAGAGGCCTATGCGGCGTGAGGTAATGAAATGAGTATCGTGAACCTGCTGCCCGAAGATTACGTTGCACACCAGGCGCAAAAACGCGCCAACCTGATGTGCTTGTTGCTGTTCGTAACGGTTATGGTCGGACTGTCGTCGGCGGCAATTGTATCAGAGCGGAGATATAGACGCACATGCGAAGTCTGCGAAAGAGTTAACCGGTCTTACGAGGACGCCGGTAAATTTATTAAGGAGATGCAGGCCCTGGATGTTACACGACATCAAATGCTAAAAAAGGCCGGTCTTACGGCAGCCCTGCTCGAACGTGTTCCGCGAAGTTACCTTCTGGCAACGATTACCAAAGCCCTTCCGAAAGGAACCTCGCTGACAAAGCTCGAACTGAGCACGAAATACGCCAAAACTTCAGATGCTTCAAATAAACCGAAATCCAAATACAAAATTGCTGCGGGTAAAAACAAACCGGCCCCTGAAAAAACCTTGAAGAAAAAAGTCGATGTTGCAGTTACCGTTACCGGTCTGGCGGAAACGAACGTAGAGGTGGGACAGTTTATAGCCGAAATGGAGCGATGCCCACTGATTAAGTCGGCGGAGTTCGTTTTCAGCCAGGAAGAAAAAGTTACGGATTCTGTTGTGCGTGAATTCGAGGTGATCCTTTATCTAAAGGAGGACGCCGACGTTCGGCATCAATCGCCCGGTACCGAAACGGCCACGGTTCGAAACGATACAGATAAAGGGGAATCCTGATGAAATTCGGCATTCGTGAGATCGTATTCATAATCATACTGACGGTTATTCCTGTCGGGGCATGGTGGTTTGTGTTTCGCCCGTCTGATATTCGCAATCACGAAATGATGAAACAGATAGATATACGACAGGAGAAACTCCAGGCGCTGAATCGCGCCACCGCCACAATTGGGAATCTGAAAACAGAGATTGCATCGCTGGAGAAGGCGATTGAGTTCTTTCGCTCCAAGTTGCCCAGCGAGAAAGAAATCGACAAGGTTCTTCAAGAAGTCTGGCGCCTGGCGGAAGCAAATAAACTGACTACCAAGAGTATCCGAACGCTCAAGACCATTTCCCAATCGGTAACTCTGTCCGACCCGAATGGGCCGTATGCGGAGCAACCGATATCGATAAAACTGGAGGGGTCTTTTGCCGGATTTTACGGCTTCCTGTTGGCGTTGGAGTCGCAGCCGAGGATCATGCGCATCCAACAGATGGATATTGAAAAAGACGGCGAGCGTGGTGAGGGTTACATAAGGGTTGATTGCACTGTATCGGTTTTCTTTGAGCGATCGGGCAAGGGGTAAGCAATGTCTGAAAACATATATGGAGAGACAGGCTCCGTGAGTGCCGATCTGACCGACACGGAAGGGGTTGCTCCTGAAGTGGGTGAAGGTTCGGACGGCGCAAATCGTCAACAAAAAAGGAAAAGCGCCTACAGGGCGCAGATGATACGCTCCAATATTTTCCTCATCGTGCTGTTTGTGGGAGGGGCGGCAGCCATCTATGGACTGTCTCTGCGGAAGGGACCGGATGAGGCTTCCGCAGAGCAGCAGATGGCGGAGACTCAGGTTGACAGCGCGATTCTCCGTATCGCCAATGAAGATCCTATAAAAGCGAAGACGCCCTCTTCAGGGCAGATTACCAGCCGAGTCCTCAAAAATTTCTACGATCGGATTGCCGAAAGGCAAATTCCCCTAAGCGAGCTGAAGAAGAATCCTTTTGTGTTTGTACCTGCGGCGCCCGTGACGCCTTTTGTCGTCAAGAGTTCGTCTCAGTCCGGAACAACCGAAAAAAGCCCCGAAGAAAAACGCCGCGAAGAGACAACGGCCATCTTAAAAACGCTTCACCTTCAGTCGGTTATGATGGGGCGAGACGGTGGAACAGCACTCATCTCAAACAACCTGCTTACGGTCGGGCAGACAATTGAGGGTTTTAAGATCAAGAGCATAAGCCCGAGATTAGTTGTGCTGGTCAGGGACGGCGAGGAATTCGTATTGGAAATGCAGTAGTAGCAGGAGGCTATCAGCAGTGTCACAAAATCTTCAAAAAAACGTTAGCAAATCGGTTCCGGCAGGGGCGGGCAAACCCATTAATAACAGGCAGGATGAGACGGTAGGTTTCACCGAACTGTGGCGTCCCGAGCACGATAGCGAATTCCCACGCGGACCGGTGACTATTTTGCTTGAAAATAAGCAAATTACCGTAGAACAGGCAAAGGCAGCCCTTGAGCAACAAAAGGAAAATCCCCACCTTACCGTCCTGGAGGCGTTGATAGATATAAAAGCTATCGATGAAACTACGGCGCTGAAGGCGACCGCAGCCTATTTCAACATTCCGTTCCTTCCGATTGAACCGGAGGATGTCAATCCTAATATGTTCAGATTGCTCGATCCCGAATTCATCAAGCGCAGGTGTGTTCTTCCTATCCGCCATGAGGACGACAAAATCCTGGTTGGCATATCGAATCCGGCGGACATTTTTCTTGTCGATGAAGTCAAGCAGCGTATTCGCGGTACGGTGCAGTTGGTTGTGGTATCGCCTGAGGACATTATCCGTACGGTTGAGGAACTGGACGAGTCCACGCTCCAGGGCGTTGACGAGATCATCCAGGGTATCAACGAGGATGACGTAGAAGTGGTTGATACCAAGACCGATGAAGTAACCGACCTGGAGAAAATTGCCAGCGAAAG
>JAXHSV010000214.1:0-5122 GCA_034190305.1 Planctomycetota bacterium
CCGGCGTGGTCGTGAGGTGCTGATATATCAGCGTAACCGAAGTTAGTTTCATACCTGCCCGCGGGCTACCCTGACCTGCGGGGAAGGTTTTTTGTCCCTCGACGCCGTAGCCGCGGCACCGGGCTTATAGCGGACGATTATCAATTGTTGCTGTCGGCGTATCCATCCGGGTCCCAGTTTCCGGGTGTGGCCCAGTCGTTGTCGGCCCCGCCGCCGTCCCAAATCCGCACGTCAGCGCCGGCAGGCCCGGCCGCTACCAGCAAAATCAACATAAGGATTCCAATTCCGACTTGATGGGTCTTGATAGATTCCATGATGTTCCTTTCCCCTGATGGTAGTAGCGTCGTCAGCCTGAAGACGCCACTGCCCCTCACGTTGTCCGAACAATGTTTATTAGGCTCTGTCTGAAAACTATTTCAGACAGGCTTTCAGCATTCAGCGGTCAGCATTCAGGTCCTTTGTTCATTGGGTTTTGGCTGATTGCTGAAGGCTGGTTGCTGAATGCTGAATGCTGAATGCTGAATGCTGAATGCTGAATGCTGAATGCTGAATGCTGAATGCTGAATGCTTTGAGGCAATGTCTGACTTTTCAGACAGTGCCTAATACAGATTATACTGCCTCTTTATGCTTTTATCAAAGAAAAAGCCCCAATTTTCGTGCTTTTTTCAGGAAAAGACATGGATTGTGTTGTCTGATTGTCGCGTCTTTGTGAGCATGTAGGGCGGATTAACCGGCTTGCGGAATGTTTACCGGACACCGGGCAATCGTTGCGCTGCCCATGTTTGCCCGCTTCACTTCTGATTTTCCTCGGCCTGTGGCTGCTTCGCTCGCAGCGCTTCGGTGAACCGCTTAATTCTTTCAGCCCATGCGCTGAAGCGGGCGGCATATTCGTCTTTATTGTCCGTTTTAATACTCGCCAGGTCGGTCAGTCTGGCCTGAAGCCGGAGCAGGCTGGACGCCAGTTTATGCCGCTGCTGCGGCTTGAGTTGCTCCAGCAACGCCGGTATGTCAGCCTCGCTAATCCTGTCCAGGCGGGCGAGTTCTTTTTTGACGTGTTTGATTCTCCGATGGACGGCGGCGAGACGGATTTCGTCCGGTATATCATTGTAGTCGCACCAGCCCGTTCCGGCGCAAAACGAGCATATTTCGACTCCCAGTCCGTCGCAGGTGGGACACTCATAATCCTCCACTATCCCGCTGCCGTCACAGGTCCGACAGGATTCCATGCCGTTGCTGCACATGAGGCAGTGCCTGTGACTGAATGCCGAGATAATCAGCTCTTGCGCCGATCCGGATTTTGCTGTAATGAAACGGTCCACTTGCCCCGGGATTTCGTTGGGCGGTATTTTTCCCGCCACATGCCGCAGCGCCAGATAGGCTGCGCAAACAGGTTCGACTTTCCGCTCGGTTATCGCCTCGGCAAGGTTCTTCAAGGCTTTGCCAAACCCTGTGGCGCCGCCGTTTTCATGACTGTTACGGGCGGGGAGCGCGTCGGGTACATCCGATAATTGCGCGCACATAAAGCACCTGCTTTCTTTGCTACTATTGTCGAAATGATCAACCGCTTTACCGGCTTTCGGGGCAGGAGATATGAATGAGGGTAATCAGACCACATTGACTGACTTTCCCCTTATACCGATGTCAACAACTATTATATTACCATAATCTCCACTCGAAGCCAAAAAATAATAAAAACCCTCTGTAAAATTTTTCAGTATTTGGTTTTCGTCGGCGTTTTGACAGGAGTCGAAAACTCGAATGTATGATATAATGCTCGTACATATCCTTTATAAAACGATTGTTTCGCTCGCTGCTGCCGGCGAAAAAAATTTATAAAAATAATTGGCGGTGACAGGGTTGTTGTCACCGTCGTTATGCGAGCATGACATGGAGAAAGTCGAATGAAGATAAGCAGAATCTACAGGCTTCTTCGTCTTATCACGATGTTGCAAAGTGGCCGGAGTTACACTGTGGCGCAGTTAGCGGACGAACTTGAAGT
The DNA here is from genome assembly GCA_034190305.1 of Planctomycetota bacterium. GTDB lineage: Bacteria > Planctomycetota > Phycisphaerae > SM23-33 > SM23-33 > JAUWNJ01. The sequence goes on from JAXHSV010000214.1 coordinate 2,001, forward strand.
CAGCCGGCGGACGGTTTTCCGGGACCTGAACGTGCTCGAAATGGCCCACATTCCATATTACTACGATCGTGATGAGAAAAGCTATCGCATCAATCATTTTTTCTTTCTGTCCCCCGTCAATCTGACCCTTCCGGAAGCCCTTGCAATGATGGTGCCGGCGGGACAGTCATCTTCGTCGTCTTCGGGGCCGCTCTGTGCCGCTCGCGCCCGCGGGGCGCTGAAGCTCGAAAGCGTCCTGCCTCAGGCCGTCAGGGATTACCTCGGCACGATAATGGACCACCTGAAAATGGTCCCGCCGCCCCCGGCCAGACAAGAGGGGCTGGAAGGCATGTTCGACCGTCTCGCCGTCGCTGTCGCCGAAAGAAAACTTTGCCGGATCGTCTATATCAGTTTCCACGAGCATCGGCAGATTAACGTTACGGTCGAGCCGGCAAGGCTTATGTTCGTCGGAAGGGCGTGGTATATGATCGGCTATTCCCACAGGCACCGGCAGCGTCGGACATTCAAACTCGGGCGGATAAAGAAACTCACCGTCCAGAACAGGAAATTTGACCCCACCGACCACTCCGAAACCGACGGTCAGAGGGATTTCGGCGATGCGTGGAGTATGATACCCGAAGGTCGCATTTACAGAGTGCATTTGCGTTTCAGGCCCAAAGTGGCCGGAAATGTCGCCGAGGTGAACTGGCATCACAGTCAGCGCGTCGAATGGAACGACGACGGTTCAATCGACTTTCACGTTCGGGTGGACGGACTCGGCGAGATTGCGTGGTGGATTCTGGGCTACGGCGACCAGGTGAGAGTTATTTCTCCCGTATCTCTTGCCCGTCGTGTGGCGGGTGTGGCCAGGAAGGTGGCGGCACAGTATTCAGCCGAAAGGACATGAATTATGAGAGCACTGGTGCAACGAGTTGCCTGGGCGGAAGTCGAAGCCGACGACCGGATCGCCGGGCGGATCGAAGAGGGGTTGCTGGTCTATGTCGGTATAGGTCTCGGTGATACTGCTGATAAGGCGGACTGGTTGGCTAAAAAAATCACCGACCTGCGAATCTTCGAGGACGAAGCAGAGAAGTTGAACCGGTCGGTTCACGATGTCCACGGGAGCGTTATGGTGGTTTCCAATTTCACGCTCCTTGCCGATGCCCGCAAAGGGCGCAGACCCGCTTTTTCCGCAGCGGCTTCAGCCGAACAGGCCAAACCGCTGCACGAGGCCTTCCTCGACGCACTCGATCGGCGGGGAGTCAGGGTTCAGACAGGTTTGTTTGGAGCGAAGATGACCGTCCGAAGCCAGGCCACCGGACCGGTAAACGTGATCGTAGATTCGCCGAATGGTAACGAACAAACGTGAATATTCGATGAAAATCGGCAGCCCGGGCGCGGTTCCCGTCGTTTTGATACGACCCCGACCCCTGGGGACCCGCTGCCCGGGCGGCATTTTCCATTCCATAAAAGATAATATCGAATATCGAACAGAGAATTTTGAATGACGAAGTAAAAAACAACATCCCTCATAGGCGCCTTGTTTCTTATACTTCAAAATTCGACATTCTCTGTTCATTATTCAATATTCATTCATTTTTGCTGTTTATCTCCCGTATTTCTGCTAATCTTGATGCTATGAAAATTTTACGCCTTAATGAACTTCTCATGGACGCCGACAGCCACTTCCTCAAGGGCGCGCTGCCCGGAAAGTACCTTTGCGGTGGTTCGTTGAGTTACAAGCCGCCGGGGCTTCGCACACACGACCACGACGGACCGGAAGGCAAAGACTATCACGTCCACGACGACTGCGAGGCATTCGTGATCCTCCAGGGCAAGGCGGTCATGCAGATTGACGGGACCGAATATCCGCTGCAAACCGGCGACGTGGTAATCGTCGAGCCCGGCGAGGAACATCACCTAATCGCCGACGCGGTCGATCCGTGCGTCAACCTCTGGCTGCACGCCGGGGCTCAGCGCCCACCCGAACAACAATAACCGTTCGCCGTCGGCGCGTATCTTGCTAATTACCACCCGGATGTTTAGCATGAAGTGAATGTTCACGGGAATTATCCAACATGTCGGAAGGGTTGAAAGCGCCGCGGACAGTTCCGGCCGAAGGCGCATGGCGATTGACCTCGGTCCGCTGGCTGACCGAGTTAGTATCGGCGCATCGGTCGCTGTGGACGGAGCGTGCCTGACGGTCTCATCCATCACCGCCGGTCCGGCTGAATTCGACGTAGTGTCCCGGACGCTGGAACGAACGACTCTTGGCGGACTGGTCGCCGGAAGCCGGGTTAATCTTGAACTGCCCGTTGCCGCTGGAAGCCCGCTCGACGGGCACATCGTCCAGGGGCACGTTGACGGTACCGCCGAATTAATCGGCATCAACCGCAGCGGCGACGACGTAATCTTAACGCTCTCGGCTGACGATGACCTGACCGGTCAAATGGCCCCCAGGGGTTCGGTAGCCCTTGCCGGCGTGAGTCTGACATTGGCAGACGTGGAGGCCGGGCGGTTCTCCGTAGCCCTGGTTCCGACGACGCTGGAGCGGACGACGCTGGAGGAAAGGCGGATTGCCGATCGTCTTAACGTTGAACTGGACATAATCGGCAAATACGTCCGGCGACATCTGGAAGCACTCGCCGACGGCGCCGGTTCATTGACAATGGACAAACTCAGCCGGGCGGGATTCGCATGAGAAAAAGATAGCCCGCGAATTACTCGAATTGCACGAATGAAAAAACAGATATTGGTTGTCAAAAAAAAGGAAGATCCCGATCTGTTTTTATAAATATTTTCGTGTAATTTGTGTAATTCGTGGACTATTTCTTCTTCTTTTACTTTTATGTAGTTTGTGGATTTTTTCTCTTATGAGCGACAACTGTCCGACAATCGGAATTACGATGGGCGATCCGTGCGGGATCGGCCCGGAGATTATAGTCAAGGCGCTGGCCGACGAATCGCTCCGTACGCAGGGGCGGTTTGTCGTCTTCGGATTCAGCGAACTTATCTCCTATGCCGTCGATCTTGCCGAGTTGGACTTCGCCTGGTATCGCGACCATCACGACGAACCTCACCCCTTCGGGTCCGGGCCGGGCGTTACCGTCCTGGACTACGACGAACTTGCCACACCCGCCGAC
>JAXHSV010000215.1:0-5065 GCA_034190305.1 Planctomycetota bacterium
AAGTCATAGTGGTTTTCCTTAACTAGGTGACCTTGCCGGGGCATCCATCCCCGGCCTACAGAATTCATCGGACCACCATGACTTTCTTTATTGCACAAATTTGAGACTGCCGGAAGGCAGGCAGGGATTCGACTCCTCTCGGCTGACCAGCGGGTAGGATTAATCGGAACAATTCGATAAAAATTATGACCTTTCACGTTTATGTTCTTCGTTGTTCGGACAAGAGCCTCTACGCGGACCTAACCAATAATCTTCAGCGTCGCCTGAGAGAGCATCTTTTGGGAAAGGTGTCCTGGACCAAGACACGACTTCATGTAACTCTTGCATATTCGGAACGAGCAAATACTCGATTTCGTGCTCAAGAACGAGAAAAGTATCTCAAGAACGGCTGAGGTAAAGAGTGGCTTAAGACAACGCTGAAATCTGCAAATTACCAGGAACAAACACAATAACATACGTGATGTATTTTTCAGCAAATGACTGAATCATTTCTTGAAAATTCCCTACTTATATGTAATGTATAAGCGCTTTGTTTTGATAATCAATTCGCGGCCGTGGCGGAATTGGCAGACGCGCAGGCTTCAGGTGCCTGTGTCCGTAAGGACGTGGAGGTTCGACTCCTCTCGGCCGCAGTTATGATGGAACCGCAGAACGCAGAGCATGCAGAGTTTGCAGAAACCATTTTTGTTTGGTTATTGCCTATTCTCCGCGTTCTATGCGACCTCTGCGGTTCATTCTGTTGGGAGGGATAAGGTAAATCGGGCTTGACCACGCCATGTGCCCGTCTTCCTGCCTGACGCAGACATAGATGGGATTGTCCGCCTTTTTAAGACGCCTCAACGGCATTTCGAATTCAAATTCTCTCGGTCCGCTTGGATGAGGGAGACGATACGTCTGAATCTGCTTGTTCAGTCCGCCGGCCCGCCAGGTTTTCGCAGTCAGGCTGATAGTGCGTATGGGGCAGGACGCCTTCCGCTGGACAGTTTCGATAATCAATGTCCCGGCGGAAGGTTTTTCCAGGCTGAGTATTACGCCCGCCAGGCCTCCGGTAGTTACCGATTCCCACGCCAGGCTCGCCGGGCCTGTCCGCCTGACACGGCGCAGCGGGTTCCAGAAGTTAATCGGCGTAAATTGCAGGATTCGATTTCCCTTGACGGTAAGCGAGCCGTCCCACGTTGCATTTCGGTATCGCCCCTTTACCTCCGCGCCCGACCAGATGACCTTAATTCGCCGACCCAGGTCTTCTTTTGCGAACGGGCGCATCGTCCGAAGGACATCGGAGCCGTTGCGAACCTCGACTGATTCGATCGGCGCAGTACCGGCGACGCGGACTCGAAGAACACACTTTCCGTCGCCGGCCTTTATTACGTCGCCCATTATCGCCTCTTGTCCGTAGGCGTTGGTAACGGTTACATCCAGCAGCGGGCGGTTTCCGGTAGTCGCGTAGAAATGCCTCGCCTTCATCGCGGCATAGACGCTGTTGCGGTCCAGACGTTTAGACAGTACACAAGTCAGCCCGCCGAGGCTTCCGAACGAGCCTGAACCGGGGTAAGACGCGCCGGGCCGACATTTGTGGCCGTCGGAGTTCGCGCAGATGCCAATGCGATAACCCAAAGACAGAGCCTCATCAACCAGCCACTCGAACGTGCCCCATGCGGAATGTATCTCCATCGCCACTTCGGTTTCCACATCGTGCATTTGCAGATTGGCGTACCGTCCGCCGACGTGCGCGAAGACGAACGGTCCGGGACCTTTGAGGTTTGCAAACATTTCCGTTGCCGTCGGAGAATCGGGATATTTCGACTTCTTGTCGCCGCCAATCAAATCGCGGCAACTCCGTGTTATCCACCCGCCTTCGGATTTGTAGAACACGTTCCGGTCGCCCCCAAACGGCGTGTTTCCGCTCCACTCGAAGCCGGGGAAGGTAACGAATCGTCCCGGCTTGTAGAATTTTCGCGTCGTTCGGTTTATCTCCGCCCAGAAATCGTCGGTTATCTGGAAGTCGTTACCCTGATGGCCCAGTATGTCCAATAGTGCATAATCCCGTCCGAAGATAAAGTAGTCGGAAATGGGGTTGGTTCCGATTGTCTCTCCGGACTGGGCGTGGAAATCCGCCCAGTACCGACCAAGCGGCGAGGCTTCGGCGAATACCTCAATTGGGTTGCTTACTGCCGACAGGCGAGTTTTTTTGTCGGTGGCTTTGACGGTCTGATTACCGGGTTTTTCGAAGCCTGGATGGACGATTCGCTTTGGCCTTGCGGTCGGATTGCCCCAGGCATCCTCGAGTTTGAGATGATAGTTGAACTTTCGCCCGGCCTGTACCTGCGAAGGAGCGATGCAAACGGCCCGGACGGGCTTACCGGCGACGACGCGAATCGCCGGCCAGTTTGGTAGTTCCTTGAATTCGTATGTTGCAATAGGGTCAACGAACGTCTTGAATCCCATCGCCCTTTCGCGGAACGTCTGCATCTGCCAGCCGGGCGAACCGCCCGACTTATCGCCGAAAACGACGATAATCTTCTCGCTTTTATTCAGGTATCCGAATCGCACCTGGAAGTACAGCGCCCTGGAGTAAGGTCGGGTATGTCCCTTGCGGTCCCAACGGGGGAAGATTCGACAGTTACCGGTCGTGTGGATGCTGCAGAAATTGGGCGCTTTGGGGTCGTCGAATTGAGGCTGACCGAAATCGCACATCTGCCGAAAGACGATTTTCAGGTATCCGTTGTCGTCGATTGGATGACCGGCTGTATATGTGAAGGTCAGTGTAACATTGGAACCCGCCACGACCGGGCCACGAGGTGAAATAGTTGCTTTTCCAAGGTCAAGTTTCTGCATGATTGCTCCCGAACAAGTGGTTGTCGATTGAATTTTTCTATGAATCTATCACTTATACAATACGGAATGAAAGAAAAACGGTAGTCAATTTCGGATTTCCACCGGCGAACCGAGCGGCAGGGCGGCGAAGAGTTCTTTTATATCATCATCGTCAAGGGCGATACAACCGATCGTCCAGTCGCGGTCCGACCCGCAGCCGTGGATCATAATCTCCCCTCCCAGGGGCGTATTCCACGGCGGCCGGCGGCGATGCCGGATCGCCTCGACGATTGCATCGTGCTGAGTATGAGTAATCAACCCGTCGCGCATACCGCGCTTGGCATCCTCGATATTGGGGTAACTCAAACCCAGCGAAAGTGTGAACCGAGACCTGTTGTTCTTGTAGCAGACGTAAAACTCACCTTCCGGCGTTCGGCAGTCGCCTTCGCGGACCTTATCGCCATTACCGGTCCCGAAGGAGGCGCGGTAGGTCTTTACGACCTTTCCACCGTCATAGACTGTCAGCCGACGGGCAGATTTTTCGATGACTACACGAAAGCCACCCTCCGCCTGATGAAGCGGGTTACGGGGATGGCGTTTCAGCGGTCAGGGATTGAAACGGATGTGCTGCTTAACTACTCCAGTCGCCACAACGAGCACGGCTGCGACGAAAAACACTACAAACAATCTTCGCTTCCTGCGAGACATCTGTTGATTCCTTTCAACAGGTGGGTTCTACGGAAGCATCATTATTGCACATGACGAATTGACAGACAAGCCCCGGCCTGCGATTATGAGGCTTTGGAGGCGTAAATGAAAAGAACGCCGATTAAAGACGCCTTGACGGATATGCCCGTCGGTAAGGAAGTAACAGTGGCGGGCTGGGTTCGCACTGTGCGAAATCATAAGGGCAGGAACCGGTTCAGTTTTATCACTCTCAACGACGGCTCGTGCCTGGCGACGTTGCAGGTCGTCGCTGACCCGAAACTGCCCAACTACGAAAGCGAAGTTGTGCACCTGTCAGCCGGTTCTTCTGTGGTTGCGACGGGCCTGCTCGTTGAAAGTCAGGGCGCCGGTCAGCGGGTCGAGGTTCAGGCCGATGAAGTCCGCCTGCTGGGCGCTGCCGACGCGGAGGTCTATCCCATCCAGCAAAAGCGGCACACGTTCGAGTTCCTGCGCACACAGGCGCACCTGCGGACCCGGACGAACACGTTCGGCGCCGTTGCCCGCGTCCGAAACGTGATGTGCGCCGCCATTCACGAGTTCTTCCAGTCGCGAGGGTTCCTTTACGTCCACACACCCATAATCACAGCCAGCGATTGCGAAGGCGCAGGCGAGATGTTCCGCGTTACAACGCTGGAAACAGGGCAGGACAATTTCGATGAGGACTTCTTTGGCCGGCAGACGAACCTTACCGTCAGCGGTCAACTGGAGGCAGAGACCTATGCCTGTTCACTGGGCAGCGTCTATACATTCGGACCGACCTTCCGGGCCGAAAATTCAAACACGCCGCGGCACCTGTCCGAATTCTGGATGGTCGAACCGGAAGCCGCCTTCTGCGACGCCGACGACAATGCCGATCTGGCGGAAGATTTTTTGAAATACATCTTCACGTCTGTTCTTCAACGATGCAGCGAAGATATGGCCTTCTTCAACAAGTGGATCGACAACACAGTCATCGAGACGCTCACGCACGTAGCCGAGAGTGAATTCGTCCGCCTGACGTACACCGAAGCCATCGAAATTCTCCAAAAGTCCGGTAGGGAATGGGAGTTCCCGCCGGAGTGGGGCAACGATACGCAGACCGAGCACGAACGATACCTGACCGAAGAGACGTTCAAGAAGCCGGTGATAATCGCGGACTATCCCGCATCGATTAAGCCGTTCTACATGAGGCTTAATGATGACGGCAGGACGGTCGCTGCCATGGATGTCTTGGTGCCGAAGATTGGTGAGATTATCGGCGGCAGCCAGCGCGAGGAGAGGCTTGACGTACTGGTCGAGCGGATAAAGGCGCAGGGGATGAACCCGGATGATTACTGGTGGTATCTTGACCTGCGGCGTTACGGCACAGTCCCTCACTCCGGTTTCGGCCTGGGGCTGGAGCGGACCGTCCAGTTCGCCACCGGAATGGCCAACATCCGCGACGTGATCCCGTTTCCCCGAACGCCGCGATCTGCGGAGTTTTGAAAAGCCGCGAACAACGCGAACAAGAAAGTAAATGCGTACTTGCCGACAGGCAAGCCTCCTG
>JAXHSV010000216.1:0-5058 GCA_034190305.1 Planctomycetota bacterium
CGCCTGAAATGGTATGCGTTATGTCCACTGAGTTGCCACTACCATCATTCCACGCGATGTTTGGGAAGCCGGAGGGATTGTTCTGAGCAGACAAATCCCAGGACCTGTCGTTTTGCACGAGTGTTCTTCCGCTGCTCAAGGCAACGGTTACACTACCGTCACTTGCTTCCGAGGTTGTGACATCCACCATGTATATTGGCGGTGCGCAGTTGCCCGGCTCTGCGCTAGACGACCTGAACTTTTCTGCCGGCGCGGCGCTTCCGGTTGATCATCTTCCTGCCGCTGGAGGTGCGCATCCGGGCGCGAAAGCCGATCTTCCGGACACGTTTGCGTTTCGAAATCTTGTGCGGATATTGCATAACTTACCTCGCCGGCTGATTGTCTGTCTTGATTCTTAGCTTCAAAGTCGCACCAGACTACTTGCTGTAGCCGGTTCTGGCAAGAGGAAAACCTCAACACCCCGTGCTTTCCCTCCGTTACGCACGTGTCGTTCCTTTCATTGCATGGGAGTTTCGTGGAGAACCTGCACGCACCGGGTAATTATAGCAGAAAAAGAAACCAACTGCGGTTATGTTCAATAATAATAGTCTATTGTCCAGTAGTTTTTGCTCGTTGCGCGGTATTTCACCTTGTCTATTTCGTGAACTTCCACGTGCCCGTCGGCGTAACCCACGGCCTGGTCAGGCGAGGCCACAAGATCTTTCAGATCGTTCCAAACCGGTCCGCCGGATGAATAGAGCCTCCCGGCTCCCTGGTGCGACCAATCATCAAAGGTGTCGCTGGAGTTATAATAGCATATTGTGTGTGTGATAAATGCAGTTTGGCCGGTACATTCGCTCAAACGGCTCGGCCACAGCGGCTCATTATCGGCGAAGCTGTCGATTTGTGGTGCGTAGCCCGCAAACCACATATAAACGGAGATTATATAGGCACACTCGGTGTCCCACGAGCCATACATTCCTGAATGCCATGTGGTGTCCTTGAAATATCCCCAAAGGCTGTCTGCAAACTGCACCGTTAGCGGGCATATCATCAGGCCCGTATCAATATCATCCCCTTGTTTCTTCATCGTGTACCATGGGCCGCTTTCGTCTCCATTCGGATAATCTGGTTGGATCGGAGTGCGAACATAGTCCGTCGACCCCAACGGCGTCCTAGACGGGAAACGACCGGCTGAACCGTCTGCCGCATAAGTCATTTGGGCAATACTCTGCCCGCGGATATTACTAAGGCAGACCGCACACCTGGCGAGATACTTGGCCTTTTGCAATGAAGGCTGCAGGATCGACACCAGCAGCGAGATAATGGCTACGACAACCAGCAACTCTATCAGCGTGAAGCCGTTTTCTCGTCGCATCTCTGAGCGCCTCAGGCTGAAGGGCGACATTATAGTCATGAAGAACCTCACGAATCATGAAGAACCTCACGAACCTTACAAAAATACACCACGGGCGCAACAACACCGTCGCGCCCGCCCCGCGTGTAACACCATAATAAAACTTCAATTTCGCGGCTGCTTTACCTTCGTCGGCGAATCAGCAGACCAGCAGCGCCGATACCTAGAAACGCCATCGTTGCTGGCTCGGGAACGACTTCCACGTTGTCTATATAAGCGCCGGAGGTCTCATCTGAACCCGTGCTTCTCGCGTCGGCGTTGTTCTCGAAGATGATGACCCTTTCAGCCGCATTGACGTCGTGGTTGATCGTTTTCCAATCCAACACCTCGTCCAGACCCGCACCCTCGTAAACTGTGGCCAGTGCGCTGGTGGTGTCGTTGACGACCACAAGGCGATACCAGGTGTCCGCCTGCAATCCACTTGCAAACGTACCCTGGCTGGACCATTTGCCGCCACTCTAGGCACCAACACTCAGCCAACTATTATCATCGTGCCATCCTATGAAATAGCTGATGTCTGGGTCCGGATCGCCGTGCCGGATGTTAAAGCTATATGTGCCCATCTCGGTTGACGGTTTCCTAAAGTCCACCGTTAACGTGTGCACTTCGGGAACCGTAACACCCGTGGTAAGCTTGTTTATCACCCGGGACCCATCGGGTGCATGTGCATAGAAATGCACCCCAAGATCGGTGTCGCCATCAACATCGACACACTCGATCACGTCATTCGGAGGAGTGCTTCCGCCGGATAGCGTCCATTTGCTCAGATCCGACTCGAAGTCGTCCTCGAACAAGGCCGCCTGGGCGCCCGTAGCCGTAACCAAACCTATAATCGCCACGACACACCACATCAATTTTGCTTTTCTTCTCATCATACTACCTCCTTCAAGGGTTAGAGTTTCCTTCTTCGACCAAAATGCTAGATACGTTTTCATAATCAGTCTCCTTTTTCTATGAGTGTTCTCCTTTCTCCGCAGGATTGTTTAACAACCAACGTGGGCATGAAAACTATCTCTTTATTTGCCATTTCTTCTTTTTTATTTATCAGTTTCAGGAGCATCTCCGCGGCGGCCCGGCCCATATCGGTAAGCATAAGCTGCATTGTCGTCAGCGGCTGGGCGCGGAGAACGTCGCTCAGCCCGCCGCCGAAACCTATCACGGCCACGTCCTGCGGCACTCTTATGCAGCGCTCGCGCAGCCGTTGGAGAATGTCCAGCGCGGGCACGTCGTCGTTGACGAAGATGGCCGTCGGAGGCGACGCAAGGTTCAGCAGTGCGTCGAGTACGTCTTTCAAATCGTCTTCCTTGTAACCGTAATTGACAATCAGGTCCGGATCGGCCTCCAGGTGCAAATCACTCACAGCCGAGCGATATCCCTGCACTTTTTCCCTGTCGGTCAGCCACTGCTCGAACGGCGTGATAATCCCGATGCGCTTATGGCCGAGCTTGGCCAGGTGAGAAATCGCCTGGTAGGCCCCGCCGCGATCGTCGGCCCGGATGCACGGGATGTCCGCACCGGGAATCTTCCGCTCGACCAGGACCACGGGCAGCTGCTCGGCGAGACGGATTATCTGCTTATCCCCCAACTGGTGGTCCATGACAATCAGGCCGTCGGTCCACTTGCCCTTTTCCACGCGCGGATATGGGCTTCGGCCATCCAGCGCCTGGACCACCCTAGCCGACGTAACAAACTGGAGCTTGTAATGCTCGGCCTCGGCTACGTCACTGATGCCCGCGACAACCTTGGAAAAGTACGGCAAGGTGATATAGTTACCCGAATAGACGACAAAGCATATCGTGTGGGTCTTCTTCCCGGCCGGGTCGGCTACATACGTGCCGCTGCCAACCTTCGAATACAGAACCCCCTCATCTATCAACTCAGACGTTGCTTTTGTTACGGTCGCTGTGCTTATTTGGAACAGCCGGGCCATCTCGGCGACAGATCCAATCCGCTCGCCGGGACGAAGTTCTTTCTCCCTCACCTGTCGCTTGATTACCTGCTTTACCTGACGATACACCGGCATGTAGTCGGCTCGGTCGATCAGCAATGGCGTCGTATCTGCATTGCTCATTAGAGAAATACCCATCCTGGCGAGTCTTATTTCACTCCAATTGTGATACTATACTACTACACTTGCAAGATATTGTCAAACCATTTCTTCTTCAAACTGCTGATTTTTTCGTAATGGATCCATCCGCAACAGCAGCACCGGGGGCTGTGTGAGCGGAAAAAGCGCCCACGCCTACCAACGGATCCGTCGAAGCCGGCACGTCCGTTTCCTGAAAATTTGGAACATTTCCACAAAATGCTGACAAATATCCTTGACCGTATGCCTTTTTGACTATATCATACCGGTATACAGAGCAAGGTATACCGGGACGCAACCTTGGTAGCCGGATACTCAGCGAGGGTGCAATGTCTGAGCAGGGCATAGGACAAGTCCTAAGCGAGAGTGTTGATAAATCCGCCTCCGTACCTCGATACCATCAGGTCAAGCGGCTTATTAAGCTTCAGATAAAGGAAGGGAACATGCCGTTGGGTGCGCGGATCGAATCAGTCGCGGAGATGGCCAGGTCGCTGAAGGTCAGCAAGACAACCGTGGCCAAGGCCACGACCGAACTGATTGATGAGGGCGTGTTGTATTCCGAGGTCGGCAGGGGCACGTTCGTAGCCGACCTGCGTGACAAGAGGACGCACACGATATGCTTTGTCGTCTATTCGGGTAACTATATCACCTTGCCGTATTTTTCCCAGATTATCGCGGGCATTAGCAACGTAGCCGAGGCCGAGCATTACAAGCTCCAGTTCCTTACTTCCGCCAGGGCCGTGCGTACGATAGGCGGCCGGAGGCCTTATCCGGCCGTCAAAGAAACCCAGTGGGCCGACGGGCTGATTATTATGGATCACCTGCTGGAAGACGAGCAGGTGCGCCACCTTGCCGAGCAGCTTCCGGTTGTTCTGATCGACCGGAAGATTCCCGCTTCGAACATCGCCTGCGTACGTGCCGACGACCGGGGCGGGACGCATGAGGCGATTTCCTACCTGGCCGGCCTTGGCCACAGGCGGATAGGGATGATCTCCGGCCCGCTGAAGTGGCAGGCGGACCAGGAGCGGCTGGCGGGTTACAAGGCGGCGGTCCGCGAATTGGACCTGGACGACGAGCCCGCCCTGGTCATCGAGCGAGGGCAAACAAGCCTGCACAGTGCGCTGGATGCCCTGCTGAGTCTGGCCGACCGGCCGACGGCTATCTTCGTCTGCGACGACCCTGGCGCGTTCGAAGTCGTCCAGACACTTAGAGAAAGGAACTTGCGCGTTCCCCAGGACGTCGCCGTCGTCAGCTTCGACGGGGCGCTCGGCAGCGTACTGGACGGCCAAAGACTCACGACCATGCGGCTTCCCATCACCCGGATGGGCCGGGTCGCGGCCGAAATGCTGCTGGCCATGATTCAAAAGGAAGAATTCGTAAATAAAGAAGCAGTTTTTACGCCAAAACTCGCTGTAAGACAAACCTGCGGCGGCGCGGGAAACAAAAAGGAGGTGGCAAACTAAAACGCCGCAAGAAGGCTCTCGCCTTGGTAAAGGTCAGTCGATGGAACAACAAAGAAGAAACGTATTAAAAATAATGTAAAGAGAGGCGACTCACAGAAAAAAACGAAAGGAGA
>JAXHSV010000217.1:0-4961 GCA_034190305.1 Planctomycetota bacterium
ATAACGCCAGACCCAGCCCAGCCATAGCCATGGCTGGGCTGTAATGTCCGCTCTTCGACCGATTTTGCGAAAACCTGCGTTTGTCCGCTTTCGGAACTTACACAAAATACTTGACGCTATCCATCTTCATAAAAGGTCTGGACAATTTAGCGGGGAATTGTATGATTTTTTCGGTGGTTTTGCGGGCGTAATTCAGTGGTAGAATGCCAGCTTCCCAAGCTGGACGTCGTCGGTTCGAATCCGATCGCCCGCTTAAGCTTTGAAGGCCGGCCCGAAAGGTCGGCCTTTTCGCACAAATGAACGCATCTTTTGAACCGTCGCGGATTTGGCACAGCAGAAGACACCCCGTTTGCATCAAGTGGATTTCTCCGTAAACGGCGAGATCTCCAGCAATCGCTCGACGATACGGGGGATGTGTTGCAACACATAGTCGATGTCGTCGTCGGTGTTGTACCGGCTGAGGCTGAAGCGTATGGACCCGTGAACCGAGGTGAATGGAACGCCCATTGCGCGCAGGACATGAGAAGGTTCGAGCGACCCGGACGTACACGCCGACCCGGACGAGGCGGCAATTCCAAGGTCGTCCAGCATAAGAAGTATGGATTCTCCCTCGATGTTTTTGAACCCGACGTCAAGCGTGTTAGGCAATCGGTGCTGCCGGTCGCCGTTGACAGTCGCGTCCGGGCATGTTTGCAGTATTCCGGCTTCCAGGCGATTTCGCATGGCCTCGACGCGCACGCTTTGTTCTTCCATGTGCTCGGCGGCGAGTTCGCAAGCCCGGCCAAGAGCGACGATATACGGGACGTTTTCGGTCCCGGCCCGCTTTCCTCTCTCCTGGTGCCCACCCAGCAGCAGCGGATTGACACGGGTGCCTTTTCGAATATACAACGCTCCGACGCCCTTTGGGGCATGAATCTTGTGGCCTGACAACGAAAGCATATCCACCGGCGTCTTCCGGACGTCGATCGGTATCTTCCCACCGGCCTGCACGGCGTCGGTGTGCAGGATGCAGCCCGCCTCTTTTACGATTTTCGTGATTTCATCAACCGGGAAGATTACGCCTGTTTCGTTGTTGGCCCACATAATGCTGACGACAGCGGTGTCGTCGGAGAGAGAATCTTTCAGTTCATCCAAATCGAGCCGACCATGCGAGTCCACAGCCAGTTCGGTCAGTGTGCATCCGTGATTCGCCAGGTGCCGGCAGACGGAAAGCACGGCTGTGTGTTCAACGCGAGTGGTAACGATATGTGAACGTTCGTCGTGCGCCTCGACGGCGCCCCTTATCGCCATGTTGTCGCTTTCTGTTCCGCAACTGGTGAAGACTATCTCATCGGGTTCGGCCCCGATCAGCGAGGCAACCTGCCGGCGGGCGTTCTCGACGTGCTTTTTAATCTGTCCGCCGAACGTATGCATACTTGAGGGGTTTCCCCACAGCTGCTCGAAAAACGGCTTCATCGCCTCGACGACCTCGGGGGCGACCATGGTTGTTGCGTTGTTGTCGAAATAGACATTCCTCATGGTTCGATTACCTCAACACGTATATCGTCGGAGACAAATTCTCTGAGTTTGGGTTCGATGACGGTTGCTATAGTGAAATTGGCTGTGCGGCATTTTGCGCACGCCCCACGAAACGACACGAGGACGCGTGGCCCTTCCACGTCGATCAATTCTATGTCGCCGCCGTCCTGTCGCAAGGCGGGGCGTATCTCGCGTTCGATTGTTTCTTTGATGAGTTTTATTCTTTGAATATTGGTCATCCGTTTTTGTGTGGTTCCGGGTTTGGCGGGCTGGAGCGGTTCGCCTCGCACGCGGGAAATAATTCTCGCAATATCGTCCCTGCAATTACCGCATCCGCCCCCGGCTTTGCAGTAGTTGGTTACATCCTCAACAGAAGTGAGGTCGTTTTCCCGAATCAATCGCTCTATCTCATGTTCTGTTACGCCGAAACAGGTGCAGACTACCCGCCCGGCCATTTCCTTCGACACCGTTTCGCCGGTGCGGCAATTCCTTATGGCGGCTTGCAGGGCCTCGCGCCCCATGACCGAGCAGTGCATCTTTTGAGCCGGCAGACCTCCGAGATAATTGGCGATGTCCTTGTTGGTAACCTTTTCCGCCTCATCGAGCGTCATACCCTTAATCAATTCCGTCAGGGCAGAAGAAGAAGCAATCGCGCTGGCGCATCCGAAGGTCTGGAATTTCACGTCGTCGATCCTGCCGGCAGAGTCCAGCTTGAACGTCAGTTTGAGCATATCCCCGCAGGCCAGCGAGCCTACCTCGCCGACCCCGTCGGGATTCTCGACGACACCAACGTTTCTGGGGTTGCGAAAATGATCCTTGACCTTGTCCGTATAGTCCCACATCGTAAAAGTCCTCTCTCAAACGCGCTGTTGTCGGCAGGGCGGAGGTATTCGCTTATACGGCAGTGTTAATCATGTTTTCAATGGCCTTGATCGCGCGCGAGCGGATCTCGTCGGACACCTTTACCTGATATTGCATGCTCTCAAGCGACCAGAGAACCTTTTCCACGGTCGTGAGTTTCATGTTCGGGCAGACGGCCGCCTCACTGGCGGGGTAAAATTTCTTTTCGGGGTTTTCCTTCCTGAGACGGTGCAGTATGCCCGTTTCTGTTCCTACTATGAACTCTCCGGCTTCGGATTCCTTTGCGTATCTGCACATCCCGCTCGTTGACAGCACCGCATCGGCCTTTTTACAAACCGGATCGGGGCACTCCGGATGCACCATTACGAGCGCGTCGGGATGTTCAGACAGGGCACGGGCAATATCAGACTCTCTTATACATGTGTGAACATGACAGTAGCCGTTCCAAAGGATAATCTGTCGCTGAGCCTGCTGAGATGCGTACTGACCAAGGTGCTTGTCGGGCACGAAGATGATTTCCTCGGCCTGGTGCAGTGACTTTACAATCGCCGTAGCGTTAGACGACGTACAGCAGTAATCGCTTTCGGCCTTTACCTCGGCGCTGCTGTTGACGTAACAAACGACGACGGCCCCCGGATGGGCCTGCTTCAACTGCCGCAACTGCTCGGCCGATATCATATCGGCCATGGGACACCCGGCATGCTCATCCGGAAGCAACACGGTCTTTTCGGGGCTTAACATCGCGGCAGTCTCTGCCATGAAATTAACACCGCAAAAAACGATAACGTCGGCGTCTGTTTCAGCCGCCTTCCGTGACAATTCCAGGGAATCCCCCGTGAAGTCCGCAATATCCTGCACATCGGGCAATTGGTAATTATGCGCCAGAATTATCGCGTTACGATTCTTTTTCAGCGACTCAATCCTGCTTTCTGTCGACTCATTCATTACTTAATTTTCCATCGCAATGATATTGGCTTTAGCCTCGGACGGTAAGGCAAAGGCGCCCGGCAACAAGTAATCTACGCCCGGTTTCCAATCTGTGTTCATTTTACCATTCGAGCATGCTTGCAGTCACCCTTTCTTATTTATCTCCGGGATGCCTTCAGCGCCTGGTCGAGGTCGGCGATGATGTCCTCGACGTCCTCGATTCCGACCGACAGACGGATGTACTCGTCGGTTACACCGGTAGCAGCCTGTTCTTCGGCAGTAAGCTGCTGGTGTGTCGTCGAGGCTGGGTGAATCACCAATGTCTTTGCGTCGCCGATATTGGCCAGGTGACTGGCCAGTCTGACATTGTTGATGAACCTGATGCCCGCCTCCCTCCCGCCCTTGATTCCGAATCCGATGATCGCTCCTGCCCCGTGGGTAAGGTATTTTTCGGCGCCGGCGTGGTGAGGATGGTCCGGCAGGGACGGATAGTTGACCCATTCTACGCACTCGTGCGAGTCCAGGAATTCAGCGACTGTCTGGGCGTTTTTGCAGTGTCTCGGCATGCGCAGGTGCAGCGTCTCAAGGCCCAGAAGGAACAGAAACGCCGCGAACGGACTCATGCAACCGCCCATGTCGCGCAACAAGTGCGTGCGTATGTGGACGATGTAGGCGATATTGCCGATCGGGGCCAGCGCCTCGGTGAACACCACGCCGTGATAGGCGTCATCCGGCGAGCAGAACTCAGGCCACCTGTCGGGATTGTCCGCCCACGGAAAATTACCGCTGTCAACGATCGCTCCGCCGATGTGAACGCCGTGCCCGCCGATGAATTTCGTCGTCGAATAAACAACAATATCTATCCCGTGCTCGATGGGTCGCAAGAGGACAGGCGTGGTAACAGTGTTGTCGCAGATAACAGGCAGGCCTTGTTCGTGCGAAATATCGGCGATCTTACTGAAGTCCGGAACGTCGTTCTTGGGGTTGCCGATACTCTCCATATAAACGCATCGCGTGTTCTTATCCGCCAGTTGTTCGATCTGCTCGGGATGGTCCGGGTCGAAGAAACGCACCTCGACACCGAGTTTCTTGAACGTCTGCGTGAACAGTGTCCACGTTCCGCCATAGAGGCTGGTTGAGGAGATGAAATTCTGTCCCGAATGGGTGATGGTCAGTACTGCGGCGGTTATAGCCGCCTGCCCTGAAGCAAAGGCAAGACCCGCCGCTCCGCCGTCCATCGCCGCCAGACGCTTCTCAAGAACGTCATTGGTGGGATTCATCAGCCTTGAGTAGATGTTTCCGAATTCCTTCAGCGCAAAGAGGTTGGCCGCGTGGTCGGTATCCCTGAACACGTAACTTGTGGTGGCGTAGATAGGTACTGCCCTGGCGGTGGTGGCAGGGTCCGGTTCCTGCCCTGCGTGAAGGGCCAACGTGCCCAAACGAGGGGTAATCTGCTTATCTGTCATTGCCTTTGCCTTCCTTTCGATTCAACCGAGAGAGTCTATTCAAATACAGCGGCGCCTTTACATCCACAACACGCATATCCTCTGTCGTGCATTATCCATCTTGCGATTCAATCCACCCGCCGCCCAGAAGACAATCGTCCTGATAGACCACCGCCGCCTGGCCCGGTGTGATCGCCAAGACCGGGCGGG
>JAXHSV010000218.1:0-4944 GCA_034190305.1 Planctomycetota bacterium
GGTTTATTCTTTTGGACGTCTGAAATGATGAATAGTTTCGAAAAACATATCGCCGACGACCGGATGCCCGAAGCGGTGCGGAAAATACTTTCCGCTAAAAAGCGGAGAAGGAGGATTATCTTCGCAGCCCTGGGGTCGCTGCCGTTTGTCCTGATTGGATGGTGGTTGTGGAGCAATGAGGCCGGCAACAGGGCGATCCAGGCCCAGATCGACCGCTACCGCGCCGCCGGTCAGCCTGTCTATCCCGCCGATTTCGACCCCCCGCCGACACCCGACGAAAACAACGCCGCACTGGCGCTGAAGGAAGCCGCAGCCGCTTTGGACCTTGAAGACACCGTCTTCGACTTTTCTGCGGACGGCTGCGATCCTCGAAAGATCTCAAAGCATCACGACGAATTTAACCGGATTACCAAAACAAATTCAGAGGTTCTTGCGTTGATTCGCCAGGCCCGCTCTATGACCGGTGCAGACTGGGGTATGCGGATGCGAAGCCCCGTGATTGCCGTCCTAATCCCATCCCTGGGCGACCGGAAGGACCTTATCCGGTTTCTGTTCTTGACAGCGATTTACTACCATCAGATTGGTAATGACGCCGAGGCCATCGAAATCCTCCGCGATGCGCTGGCGTCGGCAAAGGCCTTGCGAAAGATGCGTTTGCTTATCAGCCTCATGGTCACTGTTGCCGAAGACGCTCTTGTATGCTCCACCATAGAAGATATCACAGTGGATTTGAAAGTACTGCCGAGTGGTTCCGTAACTTCTGCTTCGTCCCAAGCCGTTGGTCGAAAGCAGGTCCGTGCACTCATCGCCGAGTTACTGGATGAAAAGGAATTATGCAAAAGCGCACAGTGGTCCTTCTATGCTGAACGTGCATTTGTGTTCGATACGGCGATGCTTTGCCTCGACGGGAAACAGAGCCTCTCTCTGGCAAGTGGCGGTGTCGCCTCAACCTGGGAGAAGGTGAAAGTCAACGCTTTGAAACCGGTGCTTAAGGAGGACGCCATTCGGATGCTACGGTACATGACGGTCCAGGCCGAGGCTGCCGGACAGACCAATTGGCCGGCGGTGAAGGAAAAGATGCCTGAAGATCCGCAGGTTCAGGGGTTACTGAAGCGTCTAACGCACATGTTCAGTAACACGCTCGCTCCGACTCTGGGACGGGCGATGGAAATGGATTTCCGGTCGCGAGCGATGCGGCGGATGGCGGCTGTGGCGCTGGCGATCCGGCTTTATGAGATAGACAACGGTCGCCGGCCTGAAAAACTAACCGACCTCGTGCCGAAATATATCCCTGCAATCCCCGACGACCCGTTCGACACCCCAGGCCGGCCTCTACGCTACCTGCCCGGCGTGCAAAGGCCTATCCTTTTCAGCATCGGCGGCAACGGGAAGGACCAGGGCGGCCAATACGCCGAAAACCCCGACGAACCTCCCGACTATGATGATTACGACATCCCGTTTTTCCTCAACGGCGACAGGCCGCGTTACGAAGAAGAATCGGATGAGAAGGAACCAGCCTCCCAGCCACGGGTCGGTTCGGGTAGATTTGGCGGCAGAGGGATGGCTCGAAGGTCGAAACCGCCGCCGACAACCATGCCTCGCTGAAGCCTTACCCCCCGTCGCGGCAAACACGCCTGCCTGTAGTATCCCCAACCGGGGTTATAGGGGACATTCTGCTTTTGAGTCCCTTTTCCGGTCGTTCGTTCCCGCGATTCATAACGTGATAGAAAATTCCACCAACCGATGTCCTTTTACGTTTCGGCCATGACAGGAGATGTCGGGCAAGTATGCCCGGCCTACAAACCGCCGGCAGGCAGGTCATCGAAGTCTGGCAGGCCGGTCGTCGGCGAGGTCTTCCCGCCGCCGAAGCTGAAAGGATTCTGCACCGCAACCAATCCCCGGCGCATGATACAATTGGTCTAAAAATTGAGAAAAATTTTTTTCTTTGGGATTAAACTCAACAAAATCAAACCTCACTGCCGGCAAGTCCATTTTCAATCTAATCGCAACTCCCCATTACTCAATACCCTTCGAACAAAGCAACCGCCTCAATTGCGGTGAAGGTAACTTGACAGTTCCGCGGCAAGGCGGTATTCTGTTGGACCTTCACGGGGCCATTGTGGCTGCCGGAAGGGGATGTACAAGCCGATTAGGCGGAAAACCGGGACCGTGACCAGTAAAAAAGACGGCAAATCGTTGTTTGAGGTTATGAAGACCGGCGAGTCGCAAGGCGGCAAATCGCTGGATGTTCCGTCGTGGTTTGAACGTGGCGGGCGCAAGACGCCCCGGAAGGACGCCTCCGGCGAGGCACCGAAGGTTCCGCCGCCGCTCTCGCGTCCGTCAGGCCCGGAGGTTCATCATGAGCGGATATTGTCCGTCTCATCCGGAAGGCTGGTTATATCACTCAACCAGATCAGCGCCGTAGTGGTTGTTTTGGCGATAATTCTGCTGGGCGTCGGAGCGTACCTGCTCGGACGCAGAACAGCGCAGAATGCTGCTGCCTCGCCGGACCGGATAACGGCGCCGAGTAAACCCCGTGCGACCAGGCCGGGCGCCGAGACCGTGAAGGTATTGCCTGTGCCCGATTCGCCTGCGCACGGGCGGGGCGCCTCGGGAATGGTCAGCGACGACGCGCAGAGGCAAAAGGGTTATACTTACCTCGTCATTCAGGGTGGAATACAGACGCTGAAAGAGGCAAAGGACATCAAGCAATTCCTCTACGACAAGGGTATCAACGCGACGATTCACCGGATGCGCCATACCCAGGGGTATATGGTCAAGGACATGAAAGGTTTTAGTGAAATACGTTCGTCGCAAACGCGGGCGGAAATAAGAGAGCGCGTCTCCCAGATCGAACGATTGGGAAAGTTGTATCAACGCCGGGGTGGCCGGTACGATTTTAAGCAAAGCAGCAGCACTGTCCCCTGGATGGAGACGGAGAATTAACACAGGAGAAAACAGCAAATGAGCATGGACAGAACACTCAGGACCCACGGCGGGTTGGCGAAAATTCGCAGCGTCCTGACGCGGACGGAACGTATCGCCCGCCTGATAGAAGAAGAGAAGTTCGACCCCGAAACCGGAAGACCTTTCGGACTGCCCAAGACCAAGGTGCGCCACAGCAAGGCCGGTACCAAGTCCAAGAAAGCCGAGGAAACCCCCGCCGAAGCCGTCGAAGGCGAAGGGCCCGAAGGTGCAGAGTCTCAAGAGGCTCCAAAGGAATCCTCCTGATTGTTTATAATCAGCCGATTACCCGCCGGATTCAACATATGCCTGCCCGTTATCATATCGCCGAGAGGATGAAACTGCTGGACGCTTCAGGCATCCGCAAGGTATTCGACCTGGCGGCCAAACTGACCGACCCGATAAATCTTTCAATCGGCCAGCCGGACTTCGACGTACCCGCCCCGGCCAAAGCCGATGCCATTGCCGCTATCGAAAGGGGGTTCAACAAGTACACGCAAACACAGGGAGATGCGGCGCTGCGCGAGGCGTTAGCCGCCGCCTGCTGTGAGGAATTCGGCTGGCACGATCCGTATCACGGAGCCGCCTTCGGCGATCGCGGATACCTGATTACCTCCGGCGTCTCAGGGGCGCTGCTGCTGGCGTTCATGACACTCATCAACCCCGGCGACGAGGTTATTCTGCTGGACCCGTATTTCGTTATGTACAAGCACCTGGTGAACCTTACAGGCGGAAAGGCGGTCATAGTCGATACTTACCCGGATTTTTCGCCCGACCCAGAAAAAATTACCGCCGCCGTTACCGAGCGCACGACCATGCTTGTGGTCAACTCGCCGGGCAACCCCACCGGGCGCGTCTATACCGCCGACGAACTTCAGGCCATCGGCGAGGTCGCCAACCGTGCCGGCCTGCTGGTAATCTCCGATGAGATATACAACTCTTTCTGCTATGACGGACCTTTCGCGTCGATGGCGTCTGCCTGCGAAAAAACGCTGCTGATGCGGGGGTTTTCGAAGAGTTATGCAATGACCGGATGGCGACTGGGCTGGTGCACGGGACCGGCGGAGGTCATAGAGAAGATGACCATGCTCCAGCAGTATAGTTTCGTCTGCGCGCCCAGCATGGCACAGGCAGCCGGTATCGCAGCATTGGGGTGCGACATGTCCGAGCAGGTTGCCAACTACCGGCGCAAGCGAGATATGGTCTATGAAGCCCTGGGCGGACCCTTCGGCCTGATGAAACCGGGCGGAGCGTTTTACGCCTTCGTGCCCGCGCCTAAAGGCATGACCGGAAGCGAATTCGTCGCTCGGGCAATTGAAAACAACGTTCTGATTATCCCCGGAAGCGTCTTTTCCGAGAAAGATACGCATTTTCGCCTCTCTTACGCCACCAGCGACGAGAAACTGGCCGAAGGGCTGGAGATTCTCATCCGACTGGCGCAATAGTATAAAGAAAACGAATCACCCCTCCTGCCGCTGTTTTTAGGCGTTTTTTCTTGACAAAAAAGCAAAAAAGGATATACTAATATTATAAAAATATATATTGCTCTGGCCCGCTCAGGGAGCGGCGGAGCTATTAGCTTTACGGAGGCAGGAGTGGATCTCGCTCGTTTTCTTCTGTCTTAGGCCGCCAGGCCCAGTTCCCGTTTTTGGAGTGGAATCATTTTCTCGTTGATCGGAAGTCGCGGCTTTGCGCGCCGTCGGCACACGTTAGTGAGGAGGATTTCATACCGGGATTTCCCGGAGTAATAGCAATATTGGGTCGGAAGTTATGCAACCGGGTCAGAGATTGGCGCCTGACCATTTGTAAGGTCGCTTGGCTGCCGGCGATATAGCGAAATGTCGAACCGGTGTGTCGGAAGAGGTAGCAGCCCGCTGAAAACACCCCAGAGAATCCGAAGGAGGCGGCAGAGACAAAAAAGGAAATCGCTGTTTTATGTGAGAAATCAGGGAGGCGAGAATTGAGGAGTCTAATAAACAG